>JAUVEU010000003.1 GCA_030594645.1 Candidatus Aegiribacteria sp. | reverse complement strand
CCCACGTAAAGAAGTCTTCTCTCCTCCTCTATATCACTCGGAGCATATTCGCCGGGCCTTACGAACGGAAGCATTCCTTCCTCAAGTCCCGCTACAAAAACCGTATTGAACTCCAGACCCTTTGCGCAGTGAAGTGTCATTAAAGCGATTTTCCCGCTCTCTTCTCCTTCATATTCGTCTACTGTCGTAGCCAGGCTAATCTCGTTCATGAATCCAGGCAGACCTCCTGCCGGTAGGGAATTACCGTACTCGGCAACACTCTTTCTGAACTCTGCGATATTCTCCAACCTGGATAAGTCAACAATATCACCGGAATCGTACTGTTTCGCGATACCGATGTTCTCAAGCAGGCTTTCTACTGTTCTGGACGCAGAGACACCAGCAAGGATATCTTCCTCTGCGAGTCTGAACCATTCACCCAGTCTCTTCAGACCGGTCTGAGCCTTTGAGGTGATTCCCTTTATCTCATGAGAAATAAGCATTGCTTCTATTGGATCAGTACGTGTGGAATCAATATATGCAAAGAAGGATGAGACCCCCTTTTTCCCAAGCCCCCTTGAGGGTCTGTTTATGATCCTCTGCAGGCTGAGCCGGTCATTGTGATTGAGGAGAATTCTGAGATAAGCTATTATGTCCTTTATTTCCATCCTCTCATAAAACCTTTGTGAACCGACTACCTCATAATTTATTTTGTGTTTCCTGCACGCGGTTTCAAACTGCCTTGATTGAGCATTAGTCCTGTAAAGTATAGCTAATGAATCTTCGCGGCACGAACTGTCTTCAAGTATCTCCTCTATTTCCTGAAGAATCCATTCGGCTTCTTCAGCTTCATTGTAGAGAGATTTTATCCTGATCGAACATCCCGCATCCTTCCTGGTCCATAGTGTCTTGTCATGCCTTTTCAGATTGTGCCTTACAAGAGCGGATGCACCACGTAGAATATTTCCAGTTGACCTGTAATTCTCTTCCAATCTGATAATTTTTGTTCCGGGAAAATCATTGGAAAACTGCAGAATATTCTCAACACAAGCTCCTCGCCATGCGTATATGGACTGATCATCGTCCCCTACGACACACACGCCGGTATTATTACGGGTCAGTTCAATAAGAAGATCATGCTGTACTTTGTTTGTATCCTGGTATTCGTCCACGAGAATGTAGGAGAACATCGCGGAATAGCGTTCTCTGGTGTCATTATTTTGACGAAATATCTTAAGAACACCTGTCAATAAATCGTCAAAATCGAATGCTCCCGATGTTTTCAAACGTTCCTGATACTTCATGTATACTTCTGCCAGATCGGCTTCTCTCTGGTTCACAACCTGCAGCAACGCTTCTTCCGGAGTTACTCCAATGTTTTTGTTTCGGGAGATATATCCCTTTGCAAGTCCTGGTGTTATCTTCGTTTTAAATTCTAAATTCTTTAGTATTATTCTAAGAAGGGTTCTCTGATCATCCGCATCATATATAGAATAATTCTCATTATATCCCAGATGATGAGCCTCTCTTCGGAGAATCCAGGCACAGATTGAATGAAATGTACCCATACGGACTCTGAAGCCTTTTCCCGGAAGAAGCGCTTCAATCCTTTTCCTCATTTCACCTGCTGCTTTATTGGTAAAAGTCATAGCCAGAATTTCCCAGGGTGCCGAATAATCAGTTTTTATGATCCTTGCTATTTTTTCAGTAAGCACCCTTGTTTTGCCGCTTCCTGCACCTGCAAGAACCAGCAAAGGTCCATCCATATAATTGACTGCTTCAAGCTGTCGAATGTTCAAATCGTCTTTAATTACCATATTCTCTCTGATTGGAAAGAGTCTTGCTTACATATAGGATACTAGAAACAAATTTAAGGAGATACATAGTGATTACGCCTGGACTGAAAAGCTGGTTAGCGGTTCTTCTCGGAGGACTGATCATTCCACTTTTCATTCTCATCACATGGCCGGTCTGATCCCCTCCCTGATCGGCAAATGAGAATAATCCTGTGTCCAGGAAATAGGCAGGCAACTGGCTGACCCCTCCAGTTGCCTGCACTTCTATATGGTTTTCATTCAACAGATCAGAAATCAAGAGCTTCCACAATATCAATACTCCTGCTGCATCCAAGCCTTCCAGCACCAGCCTTTATCATTGACAGGGCATCCTCAAGAGTTCTAATTCCACCTGATGCTTTTACACCTATCATGCCTTTAACAGCTTTATACATCAGTGCTACATCCTCTGTTTTTGCCCCTGCACTGCCAAAGCCCGTAGAAGTCTTTACCCATGCTGCTCCATTATCCATAGCGATATTGCAGGCAAGTATTTTTTCACGGTCTGTAAGCAGACAAGTTTCAATAATCACTTTAACCGGTCTTCCGGAAGCCGCAATTACTACACCGCTGATAAACTCAGCAACTTTCTGAGTATCTCCATTCTTCAGATATCCGACAGGCATGACCATATCGATTTCGGAAGCGCCATCCTTAATTGCCCCTGCAGTTTCCTCAACCATGCAATATGTTGCACCAAGAGGAAAACCTGCTACAGAACAAACGAATGGTTCAGCTTCCTTCAAAATTGCATTCGCAAAGGATACCCAGATTGGATTAATGCATACGGATGCAAATCCGTATTCGATAGATTCATTGCAGATTGTCTCAATATCGAATGGGCCTGCATCCGATCTGAGGAGTGTGTGATCGATCATTGATGCAAGTTCAGTTCTGGTCACAGGATCCGATTCTCTCTGAGGAAGTACAGGTTAATGGAACCGGAAACAATTGATACCGCATCGTCTGTAAAAATGATTCTTCCATTCACTTCAACCGATAAAGGATGAAAACCTTCAGGAAGGGTAAGTCGAGCTATATAAATCTGTTCCGGAAGGGTTAACCATGCTCTGAGATCGGCTTGTTCAGTGGCAGCACCTGCAATACTTAAAAGAAGTCCAGCGATATTCGATACTGTACTGTTTTCAGAGGTGAGTTCTTCTACTATCTGTTCCCCTGCTTCAGCAACTCCTGCCTTTATCGCCAGCCGTGCAATGGATCGAGCAATATCGCGACCAGCCTGGTCTTCGAGGTTCCCGCGCGCAATTGCGGCAAGATCCTCAGCAAGAAAACCATCTGACTGGTAGCTTCCGGAAGACAGAACAACCGAAAGGGTCTTATGCTTGAAAGCTGCTATGCCGGGAAGAGCCAGTCTGTAGACTCTGTCGTCAAAAACAAAGGTATATGACCTCTCTACTCTTGAAGGAATCAGACCGGCTTCAAGAATCACAATAATCTCTCCGTGAGATGCATCAGGACCCTGATCCTGCCAGCCATCTATCTCAGGCCATTGATTCAGATAATTCTGAAAAACCGATTCCATCCCCAGTGCACTTGACAATCTGAGAATATCTGACTTGACTCTCTCCGGGGCAGAAATACCGTATTCCGCCGCATATGATGAATCATAAACAGAGGCACTGTTTCTGTATGCTATTAGCGCGTTATTGAGATCACCTGATTTTTCGAAGAGGATGCCCATCAAATAGCGGATAAACGCATCATCACTATATCTGTTCCTGTTGTCTCTTTCGTAATCAAGATTGAAAGTACGAAGTTTATTATTAACGGCACGGCACTCTACGAGAGCATCCTCCATGTTACTTTCAGAGGCATATGACGCCGCCAGGCAGTAGTTTATGAAGACTTTCTCGTAATCTGCCCCTCGGTATTCCAGAGCAAGATCACTGCTGAGGAACGCTCCAATTTCCTGCCCCAGCTCAATACCCCTCTGTTGATCACTGAGACGGTCAGCCTGAAGAAGCACAACCTCTGCTTCTGTATACTCACCTGAGAGTCTGAGCAGATTGCCAAGCTCCATAAGATAAAGCAATCTGTTCTTGCCGGTAGAATCCCGAAATGCCTCTCTGAATTCCTGAAGGGCGAGGTCAGGTCTTTCATTTCGAAGATCGGATGTTACCGGTTTCATTTCCCGGGTGTAGTCAGTAGCACATCCTGAAGTAACCAGCAATCCGGAAAATATCAGGATGATGCCTGAGTGTATAATCAATTTTATCATAATCCAGGACAGCTTCAAAGTGATAGCAGAAAACTGCTACCACTCAATCATTTTCTTTATCTCAAGGCTGCCCATCCAGGCCTTCAGTGCAGTTTCAACATCAATCAGTTCAATGCTGATCTGGTAGTAAATACTTCTGGTTTGATCTTCTTCATCAATAATTGAACCGATATTTCCTGTCATTACAAAGTCTGCGCCAATTTCACGACCATACTCTGCAGCAGTTTCAGGGGAGGAGAAAATACTCTGGTCCGATCTTTCTGCTCTGACCTCACCCCTGCTCGCTCCACCAGCAGCAATTTGCACTTCCCCGGATTCAAGCAAAGCTCTTTCAATTTCGTTCATAAACAGGTCCGTATTGATATGCTCGGAACTCTCATTGAAAATCGTTCCTACAACTACAACAGGCTGAGGAACCCTTTCTCCTCTGGACCGATCTCCGGTTCCAAAATCAGTGAGCCAGCGGCCGTTGAGACACTGGTCAACAATCGAATCGGCAACCATATGGGCATCGGTTTCGTTCCAGTAACCACTAAGGTCTGTTACCGTACCAGGGTCTGTTCTGGTTACTTCTCGGCCGCCGCAACCTGCTATAACTACGATTACAATCAGTGCAAGACTGTTCAATAAAAGTTTCATGCTTCTTCCCTTCGGTTAGATTTCATTCTTCTCAATTCACCTGTATTGGTACTACTCCACGGAATATCACATTGTAATACCCGCTTCCCCTGAGTCCGGTTCCAGTAACGGGGGGGATAACAGGCTTGAAGATCAATGCATACGGTGACTCCAATTCGGAAAGTGAGCCCTGAGATTGACCCCATGCATCTCGAGTCCATTCCCACATCACACGATCGGAAGGGGACTGATTATCTGAGAACATAGCAAGATTTGAAGGAGCTACGCCAAGGATTCCAGAGAGGGTCATGGTGATGAAATCAGAGTACGCGTTAAGTACTTCCCATGTATCTTCAATTTCAATAATCCCGGATTCAGTTGCAGCAGTCAGTTCAGCTCTGCTTGGAAGGCGGCTGCCTCTGTCATGAAGATAGAGGCTTGCAGCCTGCCATGTAAATGATGCGGCCGGAATGTCAAAACAGCCGGTTTGAACTGTTATGCCGGTCACAGATCCCTGTACATCTTTATAGATAACCCAGGGAGAGTATCGGACAAAAACTATATTAGCGTACTCTTCGCCCATTGCTTCGCCGGGCATCAGGAGTTCCTCCTGGCCAGAAATATATATGGGTATTTCCTGCAGGTGATGAATCTCATTTGAAATCCATGATAAAACATCTCTGCAGATGACAGGTTCCGAATCGATGAAGAATGGACCTACTTCAACATCCTCCCCATCTATAGTCACTATAGAAACATCTACGAATTCCATACCTTCCGGCGGTTCAGGAATATCGCACTGAGTACAAAATGCGCCTGAATTCTCTGTTCCGCAAGCGGGACAGATCCAACCCCAGGACAGGGCAGTAAGAAAAAATAAAAGTAGAAGCACTTTCAAACCGGTTCACCTCCGGATCTAATCTCAATAATACACTTTTGAGTTGACTTATCTGAATCCTTACAGCGAATACTTTCCATATTGCTAAAACTCCGCTCCAAGAGTGACATGGTTTGCCGGCTTTCGCGAAATACCGTGGAGATCAGTTCTCCAGGCAATGTCATGCTTAAGAATAAAATAGCCAAGATTAACTCTATAACCAATCCCTATTCCCATCTTGAGATCCTCAAGATGATAACCTCCATCGGTGGAAGCACCATGAAAGCTGCTGATATCATTAAGTGCGCAGCCAAGATCTATGAAAAGAACTCCCCTCCCGTTTCTAATAATTATCGGAAGGGGCGCATCCAGAGCAAGAATATTTATAAAAGGCACTCTCAATTCGGTAGAAAATAGTCCGTACCGGCGTCCCTGTATCGAGACGTAATCGTATCCCCTGAGTATATCTCCATAATTGGTGTAAAACCCCAGCAGTTCATTTATCGTCTCCACCTCACCCCAGAGCAATCTGTGGGGCATAGCTCCACCGAGGAAGAACGTTTGCGCGTTGGACCCCCAGCTTGTACCACCTGCGAATCTTGTTGCGAGTGTAACTTTTCCTGATACCCAGGTGTAATTCCTGAAATCAAAAGAGATTGTGCAGTAGCTTGCCGAACCTGATATTCCCGGAGCGAACTCCCCGCGAACAGAGAGTCTTCGTCCCACGCGAGGGCCAACACTGCCCCATAATGAATTATCAATTACCGCCCCGGCGTTGATGGAAACGATATCTTCATCAAGGTCTGCTGATGAATTCCAGATACCGGTTCTGCTCAACCTGCGATAGCCCAGCGAACCGTCTATTCTGAAAGAAGGACTGAACGGATAACTCACAATTCCGAATCCGCCGAAGTCAACATCCCGGACTCCTTCTTCAGGTTCATCATCAAAACGGAAAAGATAACGATTGGATTCGCGGAAGAGACCGAAGCCCAGATCCATCCTGTGTGGGAGGTAACCGTAATAGACAGCAGCATCTATTTCACTGAGACTGCCTCCGTTCAGATTCGTGTTGATGATAATCCGGTGATGGGTAAGTATATCGCTCAGTATTACCTGAGTGTATCCGGCAAGTCCAAGGTATGAGTCATACGCCGCAACAGCGCTGGCGTAATCAACTGATAATCTGGGAGAATAAGGAACAATGCTGCATTCAAAATCATCCTCAGCGGGTTCGTATGATACAGCTGATATCTCCAATCTGTCTTCAATATCCCTGCTTATCAGTTCTATTCGGGTTTCTTCTTTTTCCGATGAATCCGGTGTGATGCCATTCGGAGAATTTTCGGATTCCTCAATGGGGAAAGATACATCTTCAGAAATATTCGTGCTTTCTGTTATTCCATACGATACCTCAATTGATCCGGGCTCACTTAATATTACCCTTCTTTCGAGAATATTGTATGCCAGAAACACACCGTTCCCGCTCCAGTCGCTTGACACAAATGTCAGGATCTCAGTGGAATCCGACCAGCTTGGGGAATCGATTGTTCTGTAAAGCGCTGTAAGACGGTCAACCTCGCCTGAAGATTCATGAAGAAGGTAGAGGTCGGGATAACCATTCATGTCCGACATGAACAGTACACCATCCGGAACAGAGATCGGATATCTGATCTCGGAAGAATCAACAAATATCGTTCTTTGAGACCCATCAAGACTATGCCCGTGTATCATGGTTGTTTCCGGATCAACTTCAGCAGCACAGAGAATTTCATCTCCGTTCCAGGATAGATCCCGCTCACCAACGTAATCATGGGATATCTGACTCAGTGAGTACTCAAGAAGGTTCCAGACATAGATATTGAGTTCTCCATGATTCATACCGGCAAAAGCAATGAATGCCCCGCATGGTGACCACACAGGATCGCGAATAAGATCCATCTCAAAAGGAAGCTGTACCTGTTCGTCATCAAAGCATACGATAATCCGATCTCCGGAGATATACTGCACCGCAATTGCAATTGAATCTGCAGTTGGAGAAAAGCTGCATACCCGGTACATGGGAGACACCATAAGGTCGAAATGTCCACCGGAAACGAAAGGTCTGCTCTCAAGCTCACCCGTCAGGGTTGATCTGACTGCAACTGCAAGATCAGCATGATACCACTCAACTCCCGCAACCAATCCGCCATCGGACGAAACAACCGAGCCGCTCTGTATTATTCTATCTCCGTTATTACGAATCGGGTTACCAATGTCATCAGGACTTTCGCAACAGGCAAGTTCGGACAGATAGGTTTCGCGAGCCCACTCCTGAAATCTTTCATTGAACTGGGCAAGAGACATTCCCAGAGCAGCAGAAACTGCTCCTTCAAGTCCTTTTGAATTCCTTATGTTGTGTACGAATTCCAGGAAGACATCCTCTCCATATCGCTCAAACATGAAGTGATAAATTGCCTGACCTTGTCTATAAACAATGTAGTCTGTCCTTCCTGACAGCTCTTCAATGGAAACTATCTGGTTATTGATTACCATGTCCCTGAATTCTGCTTCCGTTGCACCATCCCAGCCTGATGATGTGAATTCCGCAAGTCCTTCCATCAACCATAGAGGTGTTCTGGCCAGGATTATCTCCCGCAGTGAACGTTTGTAAATCATATCAAAGATGAATGCATGGTTCAGTTCATGAGCAATCACATGACGAAATTCTGACCAGAATCCAGTAAATGGTATTACAACACGCCCCTTGAAGAACTCGGTAAACCCTCCTACCCCCTGTGGAATGTCGTATGGATTGATATTCGTCTGACGAAAATCTCCAGGAGACAAGTAGAGAATAATCGGTATTTTATCCTCAGGCAGATAATTGAATTGCTCAGAAAGCTCAAGCAAAGCCCTTTCCGTATGCACAAGAAGAGTCTCAGCGGGAACCTCTCCACCCTGAGAAAAGTAGATAGTAAAATGCCTTGCCCGAATCTCCCACCAGTCCTGCTCTCCGGACTGCACTTTGTTTCTACCGTATGCTGTAGCAAGACAAATAGATACGATAAATAATAGAAGCAATACTACTTTTCTCATGAAACCTCCTGCATACTGTCCGAATTGTTACCGTTCGACTATACTGCAAGGGTGCCCAATCGAACAGGAGTAATGTGAGAGTATTACAGGCAGCAGGACTATATCTGGTAACACTGATTCTGATTATCACAGCTTGTGATGAGCCTGATTCGTATACTTCTATCCCCCAGAATGATCTGGTGGAACTAAGTGAATGGTCAGGAATTCTGGCACGACACTGGGTGCTGCCCTCTGATGACACTCTTCATGCATTAATGCCGGACAGTCATGAGATTCAGTCTCTCATTATTCTATGTGATTCTCATCCTGAAGCCTGGGCATATCTTTACAGCTGTATTACTGACACTATCTCTTTTCTGGAACCTCCTCTGCCAACATGTCAAAGGTAACATGAATTCAAATAACCAGGATCAGGGAGAATAAGCTGCTTAACGTGATTCCCCGTCCTGTTCAGAAGCTTCTGCTCAGCGGGAAGCGATCGTATTCCTGCAGCAACTGTATACTGCATCTTGATATTTCCGGTTTTACATCGATGACAGAGCAACTTATGGAGCACGGAAAAGCCGGAGCAGAAATCCTCTCTCAGATTCTTGGTAGAATTCTGTCAAGATCAATACACGAAATCTACGGCAGAGGTGGCCTGATAGCACAATTTGAAGGTGATTCCATTATTGCGGTATTTCCGGAACATCCTCCAGCAGCCGCTTACAACGCAGCAGCATCCTTGATGAATTACTTCAAGCAGAATCTTGGCCGGCAAACGAAATTCGGCACCTGGGAAGTACATGCCTCGTTTGTTCTGGCGCATGGTCCTGTTGAGTGGGGAATTACCGGAAGAGAAAGACTGATTCACTATATCAGGGGTGATGCAATATCAAGGGCATCCAATTTATCGAAGGCAGGGAACGCAGGGCAACTGCTGATTGACACCAGCTTCTTCAAATTTGCAGGATGTGAAAGCGTTCTGGATTTCAAGCACCTTTCCTTTGACAGGACCGGGATCAGCTCGCAGAATTTACAGAGAATTAAGAGGAAAGTCGCTTCAAGATTTGCTCCGGATCTTATCATTTCAAGCAAACTAACCGGAGAATTCCGAGAAATAACTCCTGTCTTCCTTTCATTCAGAACAGGGAAATACGACAACCTGAATCACTTTGTGGAAAATATTCTGGAAGCATCTTCTTTTTATGGTGGTCATGTATGCGGTCTGCATTTCACATCTGATTATCCGGTTATCCTTGTTCTGTTCGGAGCACCGGTCTCATGGGAAAATAATTCTGCCCGGGCATGCGGTTTCGCAACCGACTTGATCAAAGACCGGTTCAGCAGCAGTATTCGAGCCGGAATTGACTCAGGAACAGTATATGCCGGTATGACAGGTAACTCCAAAAGATGCACCTATACGGTATACGGAGATGTAATCAATACAGCAGCAAGGCTTTTATTCAGAGCAGACTGGGGCGAGATACTCGTCACCGAAGAAACATGTGAAAAAACGGGCAATGAATATGCCTGGAGCGGCAGCACCAGTTTGATTTTGAGGGGAAAAACCGATAAAACGATAGCCCGGAAGCTTCTGTACTGCCAGAGTAATGGAATCAACCGCATTCATGAAGGAGAAATGGTTGGCCGGTCTGCGGAACTGAATTTTATCATCAATCGAATTTCCCCTCTGAAACAGGGAGCTTTCGCAGGAATTACTTCAGTCTATGGCGAGGCGGGAATTGGAAAATCCCGACTGCTCTTTGAAGCAGCTAAGTCACTTGCAACGTTCTGTCAGACCGTGGTGCTGAAATGTGATGATATTTTGAGAATCAGCTTGAATCCATTTGAGTATTTCCTCAGGAATTACTTCCAGCAGAGTGATTCAAATACAACAGATTTCAATAAAAAACTCTTCGAAGAAATAATGGAATCTCTTATCCTGGAGCTTGAATCAGATTCATTCCCTTCCGAAAGTAGAACCCTTGCTGAAGACCTGCGGCGATCGATATCTATTATCGGTTCATTGCTCGGACACTTCTGGAAGGATTCTGTTTTTGAGAGGATAGAACCCGGACAGAGATTCGATAATATTGCCATTGCAATCGGGACCTTCATCAGATCTCTGTCTACACTTAAGCCTTTGATAATCCTCATTGAGGATGTACACTGGATGGACAACGATTCAAAAAGACTTCTTCAGATGATAATCAGAGATATTCAACGCAATCCTGCTGGAATCCTGGTTTCCAGCAGGTACAGGGATGATGGATCAAGACCGGAAACAGGAATAGAAGCTTTCATGAACGCTGAATCAATCGATCTTAACCCGATAGATGAAAGGGCATCAATATCTATCATTGCAGCCAGATTCAATGCGGAATCCGGACCGGAGCTGACGAGATTCATACTGGATAGAACAGAGGGTAATCCATTCTATATAGATCAATTCTGCATATATCTTAAAAATTCAGGAATGATCACATTCAAGAACGGCGCATGGCACTTGATCAAAAGAGAAGTTGAAGTTCCATCCGGAATCAAATCCATACTTGTGGCACGAATAGACCGTCTTCCCATGAAGCTGAGATCTCTTGTACAGATAGCCTCAATACTGGGTCAGGAGTTTGATATCAATGTGCTTTCTGAAGTCTCCGGTGAAACGATAGTTAATTCTCTCCTCAGGAATGGCATCGTAGAGCAACTGTGGTCAAAGATTTCTGAAACTGAGTACTCCTTTAATCATGCTTTGTATCGTGACGCAGCATACGGAATGCTGCTTGAGAAAGAACTTAGAAAACATCACAGAAAAGCTGCTGAGACACTTATCAGACTCAATATTGATGACACTGAACAGGTTGCCGGGAAAATCGCGTTCCACATGGATAACTCCGGACAAAGCTTAAAAGCTCTTGACTGGGGATGGAAAGCACTGACTATCGCGGACCGGAATTGCAGACTGTACGAATGCCTTGACTGGGCAAATAAGCTTCAGGATCAGCTCTTTGCGGACACTGAATCCACTGCTGGAAATGAACTGCTTCAGGATGTGCTCTTTAAAAAGAACAGCGCTCTTTCCAATCTTGGCAGACACGCGGAACAGAAAGAGAACATTGAATTTCTGAAAACACTCTGCAAGGAGAAGAACTGGGAGAACAGGAAAATTGATCTTCTTGTAATACAGGCGGATTATTACAGCAGTATCGGCAAGATAGACGATGCATTCGCCATATCTGAACAGGGATTGGCCGCAGCGGAAAAAGCAGGGGATAAAAAATGCAAAGCTATGCTTCTCAGTAACACAGGCATACTTCACAGGCGCGCAGGCAATATCGATGAAGCGGAGAAATGCTACAGACGCGCTCTTGAAGCTTTTCGCGAAGCAGGAGACAGAAGGCTTGAAGGAGAAACACTGGTAAATCTAGCAATTCTTCTAAGGCAGCGGGGTTTGAAATCGGAAGCTGAGATGTACTACAAGCAAGCGCTGACAATCCACAGAGAGGTAGGAAACCGCAGAGCTGAAGGTTATGTGCTGACCGGTCTGGGCCATCTTTCGGAGGATGATGAGAAAGCTCTGTACTGGTTCAGAAATGCTCTGCTTATAAACCGGGAGGTTGGTGACAGAAAAGCGATTGCCATAGCGCTGGGAAATATAGGCCAGATAGAATCCAACAGTGGGAACTACTCCACCGCGACGGATAATCTGAATATGGCCCTGAAGATATTCAGTGAGATCGATAATCTGCCGCTTCAGGCAGGGACGCTCCATATATTTGGAGAGATGTACATCTCGCAGGGAAAACTGCGAAAAGCTGATGAATGCCTTCAGGACTCACTTGAAATAGCCAGGCAAACCGGAAGAAAAAGACTTGAAACTCAGGTAACAGTTCTGCTCGGTCTTGTATCCGGATTGAGGGGGAATATTGAAAAAGCACTGAGATTCTATTTTGTGTCATACGATCTGATTATGAAGCACAGATTCTCAAAAGAGATCGATGAGGATTTCAGCAGATTGCGCTCCCTTCTTCTGAAGGCTGATATAGAAGAGGATGCTCTTCCCTGGCCGGATCACTGGAATTTGCAGGAATTCAAAGAGGAATAGCCCACGCCGGGTAATAACACGCGAATGCGGCAACTACACAGATGAGGGTGAAATTGATTAATATTATGTTTTTGACATTGCTTGCTTTGTCGGTAACATCCGGGGAGGCATCTATTGATATTATTGAGGTTTTCCATAAGGATCTGCCTCCGTCACTTGAGACACTGGATCGGACTAATGCGGTACTTGCGCGCTTTGTGGATGACTATGAAATCTCATATAATCTCATTGCGGATTCAGCCACGGTGGATCTGATTCGGAAGTACAGCCTTCCGGATACACACTTCCCCTTCGCTGTTGTAATAGACGGCAGTTGTTCCGCAATGATTGATGGTGAGCAAATTGACTTCGTGCATTTTCCTCTTTTCATGCACGGAATCGGAAGACACGAGGGAAACTGGTCAATGGAATACCTTGAACTCGTACTCAATGACAACACGCTTTTAATGGATGAAAGCATTCTGCTCGTTTTGGATGAAGAGGGAGACACCCCGTGCCAGGGGGAGGAGTAGTTTTCTCAGCCTAACGAACGCGCGTGACCAGACGGGAAATATCCTTGAACATTATCAGGACAAATATCATCAGTATCAGGATCATGCCGGTCTGCTGAATAATCTGAACATGTTTCTTTGAGATTGGTTTTCCTCGAATACCTTCACAGATCAGGATAACGATCTGTCCTCCATCCAGTATCGGGATCGGAAGAAGATTGAAAATCATGATGGCCAGTGAGATGCTTGCTATTGTCCAGAGGTAGCTTGGCAGTCCCGATCTGGCCTGCTGGCCAAGTGTTTCCGCAACATAGATAGGTCCTCCCGAACTCTCTGCGAGTTCAGCAGGTTTTTTTATCAGCTGGATGAGTGTTGAGCAAACACCAACAGCTCCGCGTCCGGTAGCAATTAATCCTTCCACAAAGGCTTCAGCAGGTGGCAATTTCACTCTCTCGGAAGGTAATTGAACAGTTACACCGGAAATTATATGTCCATCGTATTCGTGAGGCGTAACGAAGACCGTATCTTTGATTCCATCCCTGTAGAAGGTTATTGCCAGCTCGTCAGTGGTGCTGGTAACAATTTCCTGATAGTCATACCATATTGCCACAGATCTGCCATCGATTGCCGTTATGCTGTCTCCCGCTCGAATACCTGATTCATAAGCCGGTAAGCCTACAATAGATTCGCCTATGACTATCGGAACAAGTGGATGAAACGGAATTGAATCCGGTGGTAATGAGAATTCGACCTCTTTTCTGCCAAGGTCAGAACCTATGAGAAGAGTACCCTCGGGATTTTCTATCAGTTCATTCAACATTCCAAAATAGTCAGTAACAGGAGTACCGTTAACTGAAAGTACCGTATCACCAACACCAAGTCCGAGAAGGTTGTCAGAGTTTCCAGCTATCGCAGGAGAAATGGAAATATCCCAGCCCACTACACCAAAAATGAGAATGAGGATGAACGCGGTGAGTACAAGATTCGCAAATGGACCCGCAAGCGCCACAAGAGAACGCTTGAACCAGGAAATATTCTCAACAGTATCGCCTGTAGTACCAAGATTAACCTTGACATACCCGCCAAGCGGTATCGCGCCTATGCAGTATTCAGTATCTCCAAATTTCTTCCTGAGAACAAAGGGAGGAAAGCCAATAGAAAATCTTGAAACATCCAGACCAACTGCCTTCGCCATGAGAAAATGCCCCGTCTCATGAAATAATACAATCACTCCCAGACCGAAGATTATGGCAACAACACTCAGCATAATTTACTCACTACTCCAGACGCAACGGTTCTTGCATTCCTGTCAGCCTCGAGAACATCCTCAAGGCTCCCTATGGGATAGGATCGATGAAGAGACAGTACTTCATCAATGATTTCCACGATATTACCAAAAACAATTCTTCCATCCAAAAACGCTTGAACAGCGATTTCATCCGCTGCATTTGCAACTGCAGGAAAAGTTTCTCCATCGATTCCGGTTTGAACAACAGTACTGAATGCAGGATACCTTTCCTCATCCATCCCAATGAACGCCAGTGATCCCCAGTTAAAAGGTTTGTCTTCGGCGATTATATCAAGTTCCCTGTCCGGCCACTGAAGCGCAAATTGAATAGGTACTCTCATATCCGGCTGACCGAGCAGAGCTTTCCATGAACCATCCTCAAGTCTTATGAACGAATGCACAATACTCTGTGGATGAATGACCACCTCGACAGGGATATTCCCGAACAGCCATCCAGCTTCGATAACCTCGTATGCTTTGTTAACCATGGTTGCAGAATCTACAGTTATTCTCGAACCCATTTCCCAGGTTGGGTGTTTTAGAATCCGTTCGGGTCCTGCAGTTCTTATCTCATCAACAGGCATCAAGAGTACGGAGCCACCGCTTGCAGTTAACGTAATTCCTCTGACAGGTCTTTTCTCTGACTGAAGGCATCTTTGTATTGTACTGTGTTCGCTGTCTACCGGAATCACTTTCCCTGCATTCAGATGATCTCTCAGCAGTTCACCGCCTATAACAAGGCTCTCCTTGTTTGCAAGCGCAATCGGTATGTCCAGTTCCTGGCATAAAATGCTGGCTTTGAGTCCGGCGCTTCCAACTATCGCGTTGAGAACTATGTCAGCGCCTTCTATGACCTGATCGAGAACTTCCGTTCCTTTGATGATATCATGCGGAATATCTTCTTCGGGTGAAACAATCGCACTTATGGAAGGGAGGAATTTCTCCTTCTGCTGTCGAAGAAGGCTGCTGTTTCTCATGCATAGAATTGAATGAAGTTCCAGGTCCGATCTGGCATCGATTATTTCAAGTGCCTGTCTACCGACAGAGCCGGTACTTCCAAGAACCGCAACTTTTCTGATACTCATAAGGAGCTTCCTGCAGATCCGTAGAACATAAGTATGAGCCATACTACAGGAACTACAGCAAGAATGCTGTCAAACCGGTCAAGTACACCTCCGTGCCCCGGAAGGATTGAACCGGTGTCCTTTATGCCTGCATCCCTTTTCAGAGCGGATTCAAAAAGATCACCTGTAACAGCAGCTATTCCACCTGCTGTTCCGGTCGCGACCATCAGAAACAGTGGAAATCCTGCTCCAGCTGTACCTGCGAACACTGCTCCTGCAACAGCTCCCACCATACCTGCAATGAATCCCTCCCAGGATTTTGCCGGGCTGACAGCGGGTGCCAGTTTGTGTTTTCCGAAAGCACTTCCGATGAAATAGGCCATCGTATCTGCAGCCCAGCATAGAATAAGCGGTATGAAAAGAATCCAGGGCGACTCAAAATCAAGTCTCAATCTTGCCAGAAGACCAAAACCGAGCGCGATAACGGCCAGGATTCCGATGCTGCCCGCAATCCTTTTTCCTGCATCAATTACACCATCTCCCAGAACCCACCAGAATGACATCACTGTACCTGGAATCAGAAGAATCACTAAAGCAAAAGCAGGATCAAGCATGGAAACTGATGCAGCCGCGCCTCCAGCCAGTATCGCTCCTCCTGCTTTCTTTGAAATCCCTGCACCGGAGTCCAGAAGAAAAATTGCCTCTGCTCCGCACAATGCTGCTATTGATGAAAAGAATATAACTGTAAGAATCGGTATATTCAGAAGAGCTACCGCAACAAATAGTCCAATACCGGGAACGGCAATGGCAATTCTATTCACAAGTGAATGAAATGGCTTCATCAGTTACCGCCAATATCTCCAAAACGTCTCCGCCTGGATCCGTAGTCCGCAAAAGCCTCCTGCAGGTGTTTCCGTCTGAAATCAGGCCATAGAGTATTAGTAAAATACAATTCTGAATACGCTGATTCCCATAAAAGAAAATTGGAAAACCTTTTCTCCCCGCTTGTGCGAATTATCAAGTCAGGATCGGGTACGTCAGGAAGGTACATGCGCGAAGAGATTGATTTTTCTGAAATATCCATCATGGATTTACTGCCGGCTTTAATATCATCGGCTATGCGTTTCACGGCATCAACTATCTCCGCTCTGCCGCCGTAGCTCAATGCAAGAATCAGGTTCAGACCCTGATTAGATTCTGTCCTGGTAATCGCTGCGTCAAGATCAGCACGGGGTTTTGCCGGAAGATCATCAAGTCTGCCTGTAGCGCGAATTTTAACATCTTTATTGTCAAGATTGTCAATGTTATTTTTTATGAATCTGCTGAGAAGGAACATTATGAAACTGACTTCAGCCTTTGGGCGTTTCCAGTTTTCTGTAGAAAAGGCGAATAGAGTAAGGTATTCAACTCCAATCTCGCCGCAGTATTCAACTGCTTCGTGAATGGATTTCTCAGCAGCTTTATGTCCATCAATTCTTGGAAGACCGCGGGATCTTGCCCAGCGACCATTGCCGTCCATAATAATACCCACATGAGTGAGCTGGGAGTTATCAGACCTCAAGAATGTCAGCTTCCTTCGCCTCAAGGAGTCTGTCTATCTCCGTAATAGCATTATCTGCTGATTCCTGTATCTCGTTAAGAGCCTTACGCTCTTCATCCTCGGTAATATCGCTTGCTTTGCTGGCCTTATGCAGCAGTTCATTACCGCTTCTCCTGATATTCCTGATAGATGTTCTTCCCGATTCTGCCATCGCTCTGACATGACGGCTCAATTCCTTTCTTCTATCATCGGAGAGTTTCGGCACAGGAATCCGTATTACCGGACCATCCGCATTGGCTCTGAGTCCAAGATCTGATTTCTGAATCGCTTTTACAATGGCATCAGATGTTGATGGATCGAAAGGTTGAATAACGATAAGCCTTGGTTCCGGTGCGGAAAGACCGGCAACCTGTTTTATCGGGTGCTGCCCTCCCCAGCATTCCACACGGATGTTATCAAGCAAAGCAGGGCTGGCTTTCCCGGTTCTGATAACAGCCATTTCGCGTGCAGTATTTTCTACTGTTTTCTTCATTCTGTTTTTCTGATCTTCAAGAAGCTCGGTTACCATGAATCATTCCTCCCAACAACACTTCCAATAGACGGTTCTGAAAGAATCCTGACAATATTCCCCGGATCCCTGATATCAAAAATACTAATTGGAATCTCGGCATCGCGACAGATGGCAACAGCCGCAGCGTCCATAACCTTCAGATCGAGCTTGAGAACTTCGTCAAATGATAACTGCGCAAATCGTTTCGCATCGGGATTATGCTTTGGATCACTATCGTAAATGCCGTCGACTTTCGTACCTTTCAGCAGCAGAGAACAACCTGTCTGAACCGCTCTGAGTGCTGCCGCAGTATCAGTTGTCAGACATGGGTTGCCGGTTCCGCCGGCATAAATGACAACATATCCACATTCAAGGTAGTCATTCGCTAGGCGGGATGAGAAGGGTTCCAGAAAGCCAGGCATCGCAATGGCAGAAAGCACGGCAGCATTACCACCGTGCTTCTCTATAGCGTCTCTAAGTGCAAGACTGTTAATTACAGTAGCAATCATTCCCATCTGGTCCCCGGTAATTCGATCTACTGACATGAGATCTCTTCCCCGGATGAAATTACCCCCACCTGTTACGATTCCAACCTGAATACCGTCTGAAACAAGGTCCATCAAGGACTCTGTCAGCTTCTTTACTGTAAGAGAATCAAGACCGTGACCAGTTTCGCCAGCCAGAACCTCTCCGCTTAATTTAAGGAGAATCCTGACAGTCCGGTCTTCCTCTTTCATCAGGTTCCTATGGAGAATCTGGCGAACCGACTGATAACGATATTTTCACGAAGTTTCGCTATCAGATTGGTAAGTGCATCTTTAACTGTTCCTACTTCAGGATCATCCGCCCATTCCTGATCAAGAAGACAGGCTTCAGCGTAATATTTGTCCAGTCGTCCTTCAATGATCTTCTCTATGATATTAGCTGGTTTACCTGAATCTTTCAGCTGTGCAAGAAGTACTTTCTTCTCAGCTTCAATTTCTTTTTCCGGCAGGTCATCGCGGGATACAACACTTGGAGGATATGCCGCTATGTGCATTGCTACCATTTTCGCGAACTTCTTGAAATCATCGGTTCTGGCAACGAAATCGGTTTCACAATTAATCTCTACCAGCACACCGAGCTTGCCGGGAGGGTGTATGTAAGATACAACCAGTCCCTCAGAAGCTTCTCTGAGAGCTTTCTTGGATGCAACTTTAACACCCTTTTCCCGAAGGAATGAAATGGCTCCCTGCATGTCTCCATTGCTTTCTTCGAGCGCTTTCTTGCAGTCCATCATTCCTGCTCCAGTGGCTTTTCTCAGTTGTTTCAGATGATCTAGATTAACGGACATTATTCACCCGAATCCTTTCCCTCTTCCTGAGCATTTTTCGGCTTTTCGCTGACTGAAGCTGTATCCTTTGCGATATCTCCAGCAGTTTCTGCTGGGGCAGCCTTCTTTTCAGTCTTTCTGGCCGTAGTTTTCTTTGCAGGTGTATCTGCTGTTGTCTTCTCAGATTTGGCAGCAGTTGTTTTCTTCTCCGGTTTAGCGGCGACCGTCTTCTTCTCCGGTTTAGCGGCAGCTGTTTTCTTCTCCGGTTTGGCGGCAGCTGTCTTCTTCTCCGGTTTAGCGGCAACCGTCTTTTTCTCCGGTTTGGCGCCAACCGTCTTTTTCTCCGGTTTGGCGGCAACCGTCTTTTTCTCCGGTTTGGCGGCAACCGTCTTTTTCTCCGGTTTGGCGGCAGCTGTCTTCTTCTCCGGTTTAGCGGCAGCTGTCTTCTTCTCCGGTGTTGCAGAAACTGTCTTTTTTTCTTCAGCTTCAACAGCACCTGTACTATCATCCGTCGGAATCGGTTTCTCCGTTGAAGTATCAGGAGCAGCCCCTTCAGCACCAAGAATGACGTGATCAGCCAGAGTACCGATAATCAATGAAATAGATTTGATTGCATCATCGTTTCCCGGAATCGGATAATCAACTTCGGTCGGATCACAATTCGTATCAACTATTCCTATACAGGGAATATTAAGTTTCCTTGCTTCACGAACAGCAATCTGCTCCTTCTTTATATCTACAACCACGACTGCTCCAGGCAGCTTTTTCATGTGACGAATACCTGTAAGATCCTTCTCCAGTTTTTCCCTTTTCCTTCTTTTCTGAAGAATCTCCTTTTTCGTCATGCTTGCAGGAAACCCATCCTTCTCAGCCTTTTCAAGTTCAACCAAGGTTTCTATGCCTTTAGAAATGGTCTTGAAATTAGTGAGCATGCCCCCCATCCATCTTTCAGTAACGTAGTACTGACCGCATCTTATGGCGTGTTCCTTCAAGCATTCCCTTCCCTGCTTCTTTGTGGCAACGAAAAGAACACTTTTTCCGGACGCGACAGTTTTAGCGATCAGATTGGAGGCATCCTCCAGAAGAGTTCTGGATTTTTTGAGATCAATGATATGAATACCGTTTCGAGCCATGAAGATGTAATTCCGCATTTTCGGGTTCCATCGACTTTTCTGGTGACCGAAGTGAATTCCGGCCTCCAGCATTTCCTGCATGGAAGGTATTTCCATTTAATTATCCTTTCGGTTATCCGCCGGCTGATTTGATTAAACCAATCTCCGTTTAAAGGAGACACCGAGGTCATCACCACCAACCGTGTGTGTTCAGATGAGGCAGATAAATATCATGCACATCTGTGTTTATCGTTTTGAGAACTGGAAGCGCTTTCTTGCTTTCGGCTGACCGTATTTCTTTCTCTCGACTATCCTTGGATCTCGCCGAAGCATCCCTTCCGATTTCAGCAAAGGCCTGAATTCGGGATCTATCGTAACCAGAGCTCTTGCTATTCCAAGTCTTATTGCGCCAGCCTGCCCGGTAATTCCACCACCGTGAACATTAACAAGCAGATCGTACTTGTTCGATACTCCAACTGTTTCAAGTGGTTCAAATGCATGCTCGAACTGTCTGAGAAGGACAAAATACTCTCCTGGATCTCTTTGGTTAACCTTGATTTTACCGTTTCCAGGTCTCAGATAGCACCTTGCAGTTGCTTTTTTTCTTCTTCCTACACCTATGTACTGCTTCATCTCACCTCCCCTGAAACATTAATTTTTAGAGTCTGTGGTTCCTGAGCTTCATGCGGGTGTTCATTTCCGGCATAAATCTTCAGTTTCCTGATCTGCTTTCGAGCAAGTCTGTTCTTTGGCAGCATTCCCTGAACAGCTTTTCTGAGAATTCTGTCAGGATGCTTATCAAGCAGTTCTATCATGCGAGTAACCTTCCTGCCACCAGGATATCCTGTATGACGGTGGTACTCCTTCTGCTCAAGCTTTCTACCCGTAAACCGCATTTTTTCAACATTTGTTACAATAATGAAATCACCGGTATCGATATGCGGAGTATATACCGGCTTGTTTTTGCCCTGAAGTATCATGGCAATTTTTGAGGCCAATCTTCCAGGAGAGTGTCCTGCGGCATCAACCAGCCACCATTTTCTCTCAATTTCTCCGGTCTTGGCCGAATAGGTCTTCACTTTCATGAACCTCCATTGATCAAGCAAACTTCTTAATCCAGTGCTGCTGCACCAATTTTTCCAGTGATTCTTCAGAAGAATATCGCTGGAACACACCTACTTACAAGAACTACCTTCTACTTATCTGAAAGCTATACTATCCCTGAAAATTCTGCTTCCCAGATAACTCCCTCAATTCTGGAGGGTATTACCGGATGCAAAACTGCCGAAGGGAACAGGTAAACTGCTTTAATTCAGTGAAAAAGTCAAGGTCAGAAGATGTACTCGTTCTCTAGAATACCGGTTATTTCTTCAAGCAGCTCACGTCTTCTAGCCGAGTTATAGGTTCTGGCAGCTTTTGAGCCGCCGTAGATATTCCCGCCGTAAAAGGAAAGGCTCAGCCATCCGAGAAGAACAGATGTAGTTGTATTTTCTTCCTGCAGCGATTCGTAGAACAGGTAGGCCATTAATCCATTAACTCCCAGCGCAATCACTCCGTCAGTGAAATGTCCGCATATCATCTGCCCTGACCCTGGTAATACCGCGCTGGACAGTCCACACCAGAAGGAACTTCTTTCAGGCAGAGAAGAACCTCTGGAGACAACCCCTGCAAGCCGTTCTGCTTCGGAAGCAAACGGTCCTCCGGAAGATGATATCCTTGTAAGATCTTCCGCCGAACTTTCCCATCTTCCCATTCTTGCGTACATAAGCCCTGCCATGATGTCTGCTCTGTTCTTAATTTCAATATCGACCGCAGTATTAACAGCATCGACATACGCAAGCCTTGCTGAGCTGAATTCACAAATTTCCTCCAGTACGGCTCCCGTTCCCATGAGAGCACCCGCCTGCATATCACGATCAGTCAGATGGTCACCAAGGTAAGTATAGAGAAACAACGCGTCGCTGAAGCGGCCAATTTTCTGCAGGCATCCAGCCAGCCGGAGCGAAACCAGAGGACACGAGAGAGTATCAGCATTGTCAGCATGAATAATTCTGAGATATTCTCCGGCAGCCAGCTCGTATTCTCCGTTTGAGTACAGATAATCGGCAAAACCCGAATCAGTGGATGAATGCAGAAATACTGTCAGAATGGCAGCAAGAATTGTCCCCAGCATATACTCTCCTCTCTATAATCTACCGGATCCGCTACAGTGTACATTCCCGCTTCCGGATAATCACCATACCCAAGTGATGCCGGATGACATCTGGTCCACCTTTCCAGAGCCATCATCATTCCTGCGATAAGACCGTAGGTCCGAATCGATTCCTGGCCGTATTGAGAACAGCTGGGGGTATATATGCATTTCCTGCCCAGAAGATCTCTGAAAACAATCCTGTATTGTAAGAAAAGCACATCACTGAGAGGATTTTCTATCCGATCGTTATCATTTGCCTCAGCAGGATTACTGAATACGGAGGGCTGATTGTCATGATTCCCGGATACCATCGACATAGTAATAATCAGGCAGATAATCGAGGTTTTCATGAAAATCCGTGTTCGCATTTGCCTGCGAGTCTGTCCAGTGAACACGCTTTCACTCCGCCGTCTTTAAAGATAGAAGTAATTTCATCATTCCAGACTGCAGGTACAATCCACAGCTCATATCCCTCCAGGAGAGCTGCAGCGGATCTGCCAACCAGTGACAAAGCTCTTTTCGAAGGGGGTACTCTTTCTGAAAACGATTGCGGGATTACAGCGATGTTATCTTTTACAAATGGCAGAAGCAGTGAGATACCCGGCCATGGCTGTAATCGGAGAGGACGACTGAATCCGTGTTTCCGAAGTATCTCCCAGGTATGTCTGTATATATACCTTGCCTTTCTTGAATCAAGCTGATTATCAAGCTGCAGGACAGACCTCCTGAGAACAGGAGGTGCTGGTGATGACAGAACTTCTGCCATGACAGACGGAAGATACCCGGGAATCTCAGAAGCGGAATCAGGTTCAAGTATCCTTCTGCCGAGTTCTGTCCAGAAGTAAAGGAACCACCGGTTCCTCACGAAGTATCCTCTCCTGAATCAACAAAAGCACTCTTTATTACCATCATGATAAGATCTGAGTTGAATCCTCTGCGCTTCAGGTAACCGGCAGCTCTTCGAAATGCCTTATCGCTATCAAGGCGGGCATATCTGTTTTTTACAGTTCTGATCAGAATCTCATACAACTCACTGTCTTCATGTTCCTCAAGAACACTTTCGATGATCTCTTCTTTGATACCCTTCCGCCGAAGTTCAGCATGAATCCGGTATTTACCCATTGGAGAGTTACTGGAATGACTTCGCAGAAAGATGGATGCATATCTTTCATCATTCACAAGATTACTTCGCTTCGCCCACTCCAGGGTATCATTAATAACCTGCTCAAGATATTTCTTATCAAGAAGATGTTTTCTGAGCTGGTTAACTGTATGCTCGGATTTCGCCAGGTATCTTTCAGTGTCTTTTCTGGCTGCAGGTGCCTGTTTACGAACGGCAGCTTCTTCAACAGCAGCAGCATCGATTTCCACGTCAGATTCAAGTCCCATCCGCACTATCTGATCATGTGGAAGCAGCCATGATCTTCCGCCTGCTATGACAAGGAACCAGCCTTTCCTGATCTGTCTGATTTCCTCTACGAGAGCCAGTCTCTACTCCTTTTTCTCTACCGGTTCCTCCCGGGTATATTCCTGTCCGGGTATTTCAAGTTTCTCCCTGATCTTTATTTCAAGGGAATCGGCAATATCAGGGTTTTCCTGAAGGAATATCCTGCTGTTCTCGCGCCCCTGTCCGAGTTGAATGTCCTCCATTGAATACCATGTTCCCCTTCGCGTTACCAGACCGATATCCATTCCCAGATCAATGAGTTCACCATGTCTGGAGATTCCGAAACCATGTAGAATATCGCATTCAATATTCCGGAATGGGGGAGCCAGCTTATTCTTAACAACTTTTATCCTTGTTCGGCTCCCTATAACTTCATCACCCTGTTTCAAGGAGGCAATTCTTCTTACATCCAGACGCACACTGCTGTAAAATTTGAGCGCCCTGCCTCCGGTTGTAGTTTCAGGATTACCGAACATCACGCCAATCTTCATACGGATCTGATTTATGAACACCACAGCACAATTCGAGTGAGACACAGCACCGGTCAGTTTTCGGAGAGCCTGTGACATCAGCCGGGCCTGAAGGCCTACATGGCTGTCACCCATTTCCCCTTCAATTTCAGCTCTGGGCACAAGCGCCGCGACAGAATCAATTACTATGACATCGACCGCGTTGCTTCTGACAAGCATTTCAGTTATTTCCAGTGCCTGCTCGCCGTTTGAGGGCTGAGATACCAGAAGATCATCTACTATAACACCCAGTCTTTCAGCATAAGTGGGATCAAGAGCATGTTCAGCATCGATAAACGCAACCTCACCCCCATTTTTCTGAGCGCTGGCAATGATATGAAGGGCAAGAGTTGTTTTTCCTGAAGCTTCAGCTCCATATATTTCCGTAACCCTTCCCCTTGGTATGCCTCCTATTCCCAACGCGGCATCAAGAGAAATTGAACCTGTTGAGATTATGTCCACTTTCATATGAGGGTGTTCACCCAGTCGCATGACAGCGCCCTGTCCAAATTGTTTCTGGATCTGGAGAAAAGCCGCTTTTAGAGCTTTTTCCTTCTCGGCAGATTTGCGTTTTTCAGACATTGAATTACCTTTCTACTAAATGAAAATCGAATCTTTTCAGTCTGCTGTACTTCGGTCCGACCGGAGTCAGTCTGCTGTTAAATATAACCGCTTCATGAAATATACCCTGCAATACCGGTGGTTCCGGAAGTTGCGGCGAGGTGGATGACATTCTGCGTCTGGCAATCGTTATATGCGGAAGATATTTTTTACTGTTAGTCCTGCCGCGATCATCCGGGATTTTTCCGAGATCTTCCGCCATATGCGAGACTGCGGATGGAAAACTTCCTCCAAGCCAGTATACGAATGGAAGTTGATTCTTACCACAAAACGTTCCCAGTTTATCAAGCGTGAATTCCAGCAGCCCCATTTGTCTGGAAGACAGCAGTTTCTCAACTTCGAGCATTCTATCTCTTTTTATGTCTCCAAAGAATCTGAGAGTCAAGTGCATGTGCTCAGGTTTGACCCATTTGAGTGAGGGGTGAAGAGACATTAATTGTTCCTGCCATCGGTGAATTTCCTTAATAATATGTTCCGGCAGCTCAAGTGCTACGAATATCCGCATTTCTCATCTTCTCGCAATTTTGAATATAACATTGCAAGAAGATAGCTTGCCGATGCTTTTCTGACCACTTCTCTCGATTTTGAACGGGAATGGGAAAAATGCTTCATCGCGGTTGTACAGGATCCGTCTCTGTCGACTGCCATGCAAACAGTTCCAACCGGTTTTTCGAATGTTCCGCCTGCTGGACCGGCGATTCCTGAAATGGAAATCGAGTAGTCAGTTCCGGTAAGACTTCGTATACCACCGGCCATTGCAGTAACCACTTCATTGCTTACTGCGCCAAACTCCTGAATCATTTCTGGCGGCACACCGAGCAGATCTGTCTTTATCCTGTCCGCATAAGCTATTACTCCGCCCGCAAACCATTTTGATGAACCGGGCTCGGAAGTAAGCAACATCCCTACGAGTCCTCCGGTACAGGATTCAGCAACTGAAAGAGTCTGTTCATTCTGCCGAAGAATCGCACCGATCTTCCCGACCAGAATCCTGTCAGATAATTCCATAGAGTTGATTTCCGATAATGATAATGATTGCTGAAAGTACCCCGGCAGCAACATCATCGAGCAATATCCCAGCTGGAGATTTCATTTCGTCAAAAACTGATACCGGCCATGGCTTCAAAATATCAAACAATCGGAATAGAATGAACGCAACAGTTATTCCGGCAATGCCCCATGAAACAGGAACTGCAAGACATGCAATCCAGCACCCTGCAAATTCATCAATCACCACCCTGGAGGGATCGCCGCCCCATAGTCGCTGCCCGATTAAGCAACTCCAGTATCCAACTGGAAGAATAACCGCAAGAATAAGTAAATGGAATGAATTTCCAGCAGGAATTAAAAAGAACAGCAATGCGGATATCAGGCTTCCAGCAGTTCCGGGAGCAACCGGCAAATACCCCGCTCCAAAGACTGTCGCAATAGCTGTTCCGATATACCGTGCCAGGATCTTCACAGTACAAGCCGCCTTAGAATAGACCTGTTTCGCCAGAAATAATCTGCTCCTGAAATTATGGAGAGGAATACAGCGATGAGTATCAGGATATCAGCAGATAACAGCAGCAGACTTTTGATGGATAATATCGATCCTGGATCAATAGAAGATAGAAATGCTCCTCTTTCAATATGTGATCCGTAATATAGAACTGAGAACAACAGATAACAGAACATGGACAGCATTTGAGACAGAGTCTTGTATTTGCCCATTCGCGATGGCAGAATAAGCACTCCCGCATACGCTGCTATTGCTCTGAGCCCCGTAACCAGAAGCTCCCGACCTATTATCAGGTAGAGAGCCCAGGCAGGTACAAGATCAATCTGATTGAGACCGATAAGCGCAAGAGCTACCAGCAGTTTGTCTGCCAGAGGATCCAGGAACTTTCCGAGATTCGTAACCCAGCCGTATTTCCTTGCGAGGTATCCATCGTAAAGATCAGTAAGAGAAGCGATAGTAAAAACTCCCAGAGCGGCTATTCGTGATCCCTGCCTGTTGTCAATAAGAAGAATCATGAACAAAGGACTAAGAAGAATTCTAAGAATGGATATCCGGTTGGGCCAATTCAACTGCAACTGTTAAACCTTCTGTCTACCCTCAAACGCCTGCATAAGCGTAAGAGAATCAGCAAATTCCACAGATGCTCCAGGTGGAAGACCTCTGGCAAGTCGAGTGATCTGAACACCGGTCTTCTCCAGAGTTCTGGCTAGATAGGCTGATGTCGCTTCTCCATCAGCTGTGGAATCCAGCGCTAAAATAATCTCATCAGCTCCAGAATTCTCTATCATTTTCCTCAATTTGCTGATACCAAGCTCATCAGGCCCCATTCCATCAAGCGGAGCAAGGAATCCATGTAATACGAAATACTTGCCCCTGTAAAGCCCGGCGTCTTCAATTGCGCGCATATCAGCGGGATTGTGAACTATACATATTGAATCGTGTCGAGAAGTGCTTGAGCAAATATCACATACTTCATTCTCCGTGATATTTCTGCAGACCCTGCACTCTCCAACTTCTTCCCATGTCAGTTTCAGAACATCTGAAAGTTCCTTCGCAAACTCCTTGTTGTCCGCAAGATTGAATGCAAGCCTCAAAGCGGTTTTTCGGCCGATACCGGGCAATCTCTGGAGCTGCTCGGCGAGTCTGTCAAAAAGCACAGAGCTCACATCAGTCCCCCAATTCCCGGTATTCCCAGGGTATCCATCTTGCTTTTTGACAGCTTCCGACTCTCAGACACCGCATTTTTTACCGCAACCAGAACAAGATCCTCGAGCATTTCAATATCATCGGGGTCAACTGCATCCTTCGATATACTGAGTTCAACCAACTCACCCTGTCCGGTAACTACTGCTTTTACAAGACCATCGGCAGCAGTTCCTTCTATTCTGGCATCTTCAAGCTCTTCCTGAATTTTCTGCATGCCGTTCTGCATTTTCTGAGCCTGGGCCATCATTTTTCTGAGTTGTTTCTGATCCATTAATCCTCCTGCATACTCCGGACAGATCAAACAGCGTCAAACAGGCCGAAGATCTTCCGGGAAGTCTCCTTTTCCTTCTCTTCATCGATGCCATTCTTCGAAATGGCATTCTCTTCTTCAGATTCTCTTTCGCCTTCGGATTTGCCTTTATCCTCGTATTCACATTCACCCGGATCCTGTGTAATTACTTCAGAATCCTCTTCAGGTGACTTCGTACCACTTGTCTGTTCAACGCTTTCATTCCGCTCATTATCAGAAATTCCAGTTTCACTGACGTGTTCCATCTTTTCTGCAAACGTGTTATCCGATACAGCCGATTCGCCTGATGAAGGATCAACCTCAGCTTCATTCTGTGCGATTGTCACAGCTACAGCAGGCAAATCGCTGATTGGAAATACACAGGACAATTTAGAGGCTGTCATTATCGCAGTCTCAAGAATAACTCTCGGAAGAGTGCTTCTTTTTACCTGTATTGCGGCTCCGCTGATAATTCTCAGGATGTTTAGAACCGCTACATCAGGAACATTCGGTGCCATTGATCTGAGAAGTTCAATTTCAGAATCCGGAACATCTTCCAGGCTTCCTGAAGCACCGGAAACAATCAGAAGGAAATTACGAAGAAAAACAGTTAAAGCATCTATCAATTCATCCACGCCATAACCTCGGGCAAGCGCTGCGGAAACCGAATCTATAGCTTTAGCTGTCTTCCCTGCCAATATATTTGAAGTAATAACCGCAAGAAGTTCGGTCTCTACGATACCAAGAAGTTTCACTACTTCTTCGCCACGGATCTCGGTGCCGGAAAAATTTACAAGCTGATCCATCAATGAAAGAGCATCCCGCATACTTCCACCGCTGGATCTGCATACGAGACTAAGTGCTGTGGAATCAAGTTTAATCTCCTCTTTGGCGGCTTCCCTTTTAAGATACCCGGACATATCGTTTACAGATATCCGTCTGAAATCAAATCGCTGGCATCTGCTGAGAATTGTATCAGGTACCTTCCTCGGCTGGGTAGTTGCAAAAATGAAAACCACAGAATCAGGGGGTTCTTCCAGTATCTTCAACAGGGCGTTGAAAGCTTCTTTGGTAAGCATGTGAACCTCATCGATAATGTAGATTTTGTATTTTCCTGATACTGTTGCATATCTGGCTTTTTCGCGGAGATCCCTGATTTGATCGATACCCCTGTTGCTTGCTCCATCAATTTCCAGAACATCCATGTGATTACCAGCGGCAATCTGTCTGCATGAATCACATACCTGGCATGGAGTCGGAGTTGGTCCGTTTTCACAGTTCAAAGACTTTGCAAGTATTCGCGCAGTTGTGGTCTTTCCAACTCCGCGAGGACCGGTCATAAGGTATGCATGTCCAATCCTGCCCGTTTCAATTGCATTTCTGAGAGTAACAGTCACATGATCCTGAGAAAGAACCTCTTCAAAAGATTGAGGACGCCACTTTCGCGCAAAAACCAGATAACTCAAACAAACCTCCAATCGGGAAATGCTGGCCGTACAAATCTGCTGGACATGCTTCACGAACTGTAAAATGCAGCCAGCTCAAATCAGGTTGGCCTGAGTCACCCGGCAGTCTCCGCTTACCGCTGCTACCTTCCGGTCCTGACGGGGTTCACGGGCTGACGCCGCTCAAGTCCTGATTATCAACACCGCTTACAATAAAACAGACTCGCTAAGCTATGCCGCACAGAGTATCTCAGCCCCGCTATAGCGGATTGCGGGTACAGGGCACCGCTAGCTCCCCGCCCAGCACGGCCAGCGGGAAGAATATACTTCGAGGAGATAAACGAGAGAAGAGGGGGTTTCTGTTCATTACATATTCAAAGGCATAACAATTTCCTCTGAGGAACCCTCAGAGTCAGGTGATTCCATACCGGAATTTTCATTATTGTGTTCCCGTTTATTGCACAGAATTGAAAGTGCAATAAGCATCATAGTTCCGATAAACACGATGGAAATACCATACTTCTTAAATAGTCCTGTAATCCTCTTTGAACCTGATCCGAATCTCACTGCGGCAATTGAACCGCCTTTCTTTCTGAATCTGATGCGGGTTTCCGCGACTATCTCTTCGAGACATTTTGCAAGTGGATCATTGTAGAGTGATGTATGCCTGGCAGCAACAACTGAACCAATGAGTTTTCTCAGGCCGTGAGTTACAAGTATTACAGACTGGCCATATTCCAGCACAAATCGATGAGAAAGAATATCATTAATCATCGAACTGCCTTCCACGCTCTCCTCCTGAATGTCTCCGTGTGTTAGAAATGCATGGCATGTTCCTGTACTGACAACCCTGACTTCACAGCCGAGAACCGCGACAGAAGCAATTGAACACGAGTCATGTCCATTCTCAGAGTTTTTCTTTAAAACTTCATTGAAAGCGTTGTTCAACGCATCATCAATGCCGTAAGCCACTCCCTCGGCAAATGTGTCCCTTACTATGGCAGCAGATGTTAAGGCACAGGCAGGATCGTTCTTTTCGCATTCCGCGACAACAACTACACTCGCATATGGAAGTGAGGCTTGAAAACCATCTGAAACCGATGCCATTTTCATTGACAGGCGTCCCGGCTGATTCAGCCAGGCAATTTCTATTTTACTATTCCTCATGTTCATTCAGTATTGAGATCATCCACAGATAATGGTGGAGATGAGCGGGATCGAACCGCCGACCTCTGCCTTGCGAAGGCAGCGCTCTTCCAACTGAGCTACATCCCCACCGACAGGTTTAAATTCTAAAATATTCTCAAAGATGAATAAGTACACGATTCCCCTCGAGTTCACTCGATGAGATAGAGTTTCCCGAGTCCGGTTATCGCTGTGTAATCATCAGGGGAATTCTCATTCGATAGTACTATTCCTGTATCTGAAGCAATTATGGATGCAGTTCTGACATTGAAAATCCTGTTATTCCCTCCAAGCAGAATAACCCGTACTGGAGAAGGAGTCCTGAATACACCTTTCATATTCTCCTGATCCTTCAATACAGCAAGCGAATCGTCCAGTTGACCATCCAGGGGTTCAGAATTTATCGATCCTGTAGTAAGTATCAGCGCACTGAGCCGAACGGTCATGTTCTCTGACAATTCCAGAATCAATGGTTCCTCAGGACCACAGTTCAGCAGGAAGGTTCCTTCACCGGCGATACTGCAGATTCCGTCTTTATTGATACTAACAGAAAGAGTATTCTCGAATACAGTAAGCAGGCATTGATCAATATCAACTGAACCGGAAGTCAGATGGACGGTAAGCAGACCTGAATCAATGGACCAGGGGTCAAAACACAGAACGCTTTCCTCTTTCTGAGTCTGTTTCTCTGGTTTTTCTTCCTTAGAATCAGTTTTTTTCTCCTGAGTCTTACCTATCAGAACGTCAATTTGCTTGGAGTCGGATTCTCTTTCCGGAACGATTTCTTCTTTGACACTTTCGGTATGAGTTCTCTCCGTTTCCGCATCGCTGAAGATCGCCTGAAGAGATTCAGTGGAACCTGATGCGGATTCACTCTTCTCTGAAGTATCTGAATCCGGCTTGTCGGAATCTTCCTCCACAGCCTCTTCTTCCTGTTCCTGTTCCTGTTCCTCAACAGTTTCTGTTACTTCTTCACTCTCGGAAGGAGTTGATACTGTACCGAAGATTTCGTCCAGAGTTGGGCCGGAAGGTTTCCTTTCCGTATCAGAAATCTCTTCGTCAGTTGATTCTGTATCTCCTGTGCTGTCTTTTTTTGAACTGTCCGATGCATCTTTCTCCTCTGCACCGGATTCTGAGAAAACAGTCTGGAGAGTCTCAGAAGTTGAAACCCCTATATTCTCAAGCAATTTTGAGATGTCATCTGAATCTTCCTCTTCAGATTCATCCGGGGATAATCCTATATTCTTGAGAAGTTTCTCAATACTGTTTTCTTTTTCATCCTCTGAATCAGCAAATAAGCTATCGGTTGGAACGTCGGGAAACACCTGAATACCCTCCCTGAGTTGTTCATTATCCTGTTCTTTATCCGGTGCAGAATCGGGGGAAGTTTCTGTTTTGCCACTGGATGCAGCAAATATGTCAGCAAGATTCACACCTGATTCCTTTGTTCTTGCAGCAATTCGCTTCAATGCGACCGCAGCCCCATGATGGTCTGGTTCATCTTCAAGTACAACACTGTAATTATCAAACGCAAGCTGATATTCGCCAAGCTCTTCCAGAACCTGAGCCAATCTGAAATTATTACCTACATAGCCATCTTCAAGTGTAATAAGTATCTCCAGCTGAGACCGGGCTTCAGACCAGAGTTCCATACTCATGCAGGTATCAGAAAGAATACTTCTTGCTCTGGGCCTGGTTCCGATAAGTGATATAGCCTTTTGCAATAGTTCTCGTGCCTGTTCAGGAGATCCACCTGCAAGGTAATTTTCAGCATCTCTGCAAAGAGTATTGTAAGTTTCATTGGTAAATGTATCGGACATATAACCCTCCCTGATAAAGAAACCTCATATACCACAGATCATATGCAAATAAGACTCAATCATCACTGACAGATACTCAGAGCATCTGAAATCGGCATACGGCCAGGGTGGCGGAGAGAGAGGGATTCGAACCCTCGAGAACGAATTCACGCTCTACACGGTTTCCAACCGTGCTCCTTCGACCAGCTCGGACATCTCTCCGCGCAAGCATTAATTGATAGATAATATATGGTAATCTGTCAACTTCAGAAACCACTCAAGGATTTGCGGAAAGGATCAGCTACAATCCAAGTATTACTTAGTCCATGCATCTGGGACATTCGCATGATACCTCCTCAGAGATACCCTCGTCCCCATACGCTTTTTCAAAATGTGCCTTGAATTCTGAAGCCAGCTTCTCTGCCCTGTTCCTGTAGGCTTCCCGATCGCTCCAGGTATTCACAGGATCAAGCATTGAATCATCGGGCAATCCAGGACAGGTATCCGGAACCATCACGCGAAAGACCGGATCTTCATGAAAGCTCACATCGCTGAGTTTTCCGGAAAGTACAGCATCCACCATTATCCGAGTAAGGGGGAGGTCTATCCTTGAACCGGTTCCATAAGGACCACCGCTCCAGCCGGTATTGATAAGGTATACTTCTGTTCCGTGCGCATCCATTCTCTTACCAAGCATGGAAGCGTAAACCTCCGGGTTTCGAGGCATGAAGGGCTCCCCGAAAAAGCGAGAGAATGTGCTGACAGGCTCAGTTATTCCGGTTTCGGTTCCAGCAAGCTTGCTGGTATAGCCCATAAGGAACCAGAACATTGCTTGCCCTCTGTTGAGCTTCGAAATTGGAGGTATTACACCGTTTGCATCTGCTGTGAGGAATAGAATTGTTGCCGGATGCCCGGCTACAGATGATTTCTTTATGTTGGAGAGGTAGCGAAGCGGATAGGAGCCTCTGGAGTTTGGCGTAAGCCTGTCATCATACAGATCGAAGTGACCATCAGGATACATCATGGTATTCTCGATAATGGATCCGTGTTCAAGATAATCATCGATATGGAAGCAGGCGTTGAATATCTCGGGTTCGTTTTTTTCGCTGAGATTAATAAGTTTCGCATAGCATCCGTTTTCAAAATTCGCTATTCCGGAATCACCCCAGCCATGTTCGTCATCTCCGAGAAGAGCTCTGGAAGAATCTGCTGAAAGTGTTGTCTTTCCTGTTCCTGAGAGACCAAGAAGGAGAGCGCTTCTGCCGTCGAGCCCCTCGTTCGCGCTGCAATGAAGAGGAAGAATACCTTCTTCAGGAAGATAATAGTTCATTACGGTGAATATCAGCTTCTTTACACTGCCGCAGTAAGCTGATCCGAATACAATCCCGATACATCTGTCCATATCCATGCCAACCATCATAGTCGAGGTATGGCCAAGCCTTGGATCCATTCTAAGGCGACCCTTGTATTTCTCCGGATCCAGCTTGTGATATGGAAGTGCTATAAGTGTAAACGGTCTGTCTTTGAAACACGAATTTTCAACAACGGTTTCATCCCACGGTCGGAACATATTGTCTGTGAATAGAGCAATGAGAGACATATCTGTTATTGTCCTGACCGGCAGGGAATATGAAGATTCTGCTCCAATAAGCCTGTCGGTTACAAATACTTCAGGAACTTCTTTCAAAACCTCCAGCGCATCCTCGAAAACCATGTCAAAGGTTTCCTGGTTAACCGGAATATTATTGGGGCTGGTCCAGTCAATTGTGTCTTCACTTGAACTGCGTTTCACTATTACGGTATCTTTAGGGCTTCTTCCTGTAGACTCCTGGGGTGTCCAGGTTTCAAGAGCACCGCAACCGCTTACAAGAGCTTCTCCGTTATCAACTGCTCGCTTAATCATCTCTTTGCGAGAAATGTTCTCCATTACATTAATTCTCGAATCCAGAACCTCTGATATGGACTGATCAAGTGTCATCTGAATCCTTTCGATCAATGTTACTCAAAAGTGAACTTATACAAGTTACGTAAAATACTCCATGACCTTTCCTCTAACCAGCATGAAAGCACACTCATGCTTTGAAGGAATTCGCCAACCGTTTATGTTCTTGCAATGATAAGGAGGAAATCCTCTGAAAAGACTATTCAGATTATCGCCTGAGAATGCATGGTGCATGTACGACTGGGGAAATTCCGCATTCGTTACAACTGTAATTGCCGCAGTATTGCCTGTGTATTTCGTTGAGACAATTTGTGGTGGAAACACTGTGGAATGGGCATTCCTTGGAAGACAACTTACAGGCAGCCCGACTTCGCTCTGGGGATACGCGATGGCTCTTGCCGCATTCTTCGTTGCAATACTCGCGCCGGTTCTCGGAGCTACGGCTGATGCAGGAGGAAGAAGAAAACAATTCCTGGCAGTAATGACTGGAACAGGTGTGCTGGCAACTGTTCTGCTGTCAATGACCGGAGCGGGAGATGTCTGGCTTGTTCTGGGAATCCTTATTCTGGGACAGATTGGCTTTGCAGGAGCAAACGTTTTCTATAACTCACTGCTTGTTTCCGTAGCAACACCGGAGAGAAGAGATCTTATCTCATCAAGAGGATATGCATTCGGCTACCTTGGAGGCGGCATTCTTCTGGCAATAAACCTCCTTATGATCAGAAAGCCATCCATATTCGGTTTTGCCGATCAATCCGTCGCTCTCAGATATGTTTTCCTGTCAGTAGCTGTATGGTGGTCTCTTTTCTCGATTCCACTCTTTCTCAGGGTTCCAGAGGGGCCTTCAGGGGGAGAACGAACTTTCATCGGTTCTCTGAAAAATGGAATATCAACGCTTTTCTCAACATTCAGACACATCAGAAACAACAATAATATTTTCAGATTCCTGATTTCATTCCTTCTGTATAATGATGGCATACAAACTGTTATCATGATGGCTACAATCTACGGAAAAGTGGAACTTGGATTGAGTTCAGGAAATCTTATTGGAGCTCTTCTTCTAACTCAGATTGTAGGAGTTCCCGGCAGCCTTCTCTTCGGTCGTCTCGCTAAAAAGTACGGTTCAAAACAGATGCTGTTCACTGGCATAATTGCTTATGTGTTTATTATCCTCTACGCTTTCTGGATGAAAAAAGCACTTGATTTCTGGATACTCGCAGGAATTGTCGGTCTCTTCATGGGTGGACTTCAGGCAGTGAGCCGTGGATTTTACTCAAAACTTATTCCGGATGGAATGAGTGCTGAGTACTTTGGATTTTTCTCGATTTCTCAGAGATTTGCAAGTATATTCGGACCATTGATGTTCGCTCTGATAAGTGATATCACCGGAAGCTCAAGGTTATCCATACTATCTCTTGCGTTTCTCTTCCTTGCAGGTGGTATTGTCCTGATAAAGGTCAAAGCCCCGGAAGAAGCAGTATGATTATTGTAACGTTGCTATCGTTCCTTCTTCTGATAGTAGAAGAACTTTGTCACAGACTTAATAAAGCAATTCCTTTAATGGATATAGATCTGAACGATGACTCCTTTGATAGACTGTCCAATGGAAATCCATCAAGAATATCCAGATTGCTTGTATGGATACGAATTGGACAGCTCCTGGTTTTCGGAGTTCTTTTTGCCTTGATCGCAGCCCTGTCAGGAATGAAAGTTCTATATACAACTCCTGGTCAGCTTGCCGGTTTGATTTTACTGATTCAGGTTGTCAGGATAGCTAACAGAAGAATCATCAAGCAGTGGGCAGTACTTGGAAGTGCTGTGTTCCTGCAGGTCATACTGCTTATTCTCCTTATCCTTACCGGATCGACAACAGTGAATGCACACGAATCCGCTTTCTATCAGACTGACTGGGTGTTGTCATCATTGTCTTTTATTGTGCTTTTCATGTTGTCTCTTTCATTTCCACTCGTATGCACTTACTTTGTCCGGCTTTTTGCCAGGGAAGGGAGTAACCTTTATTACTTTTTTCCACCTCTTACATTTTCGGAATACTGGATAAGACGGATAAATCGTATTACAGTCCTGATAGCACTTGCGGCGCTCCTGCTTCATCTTTTTCTGGTTTTTCAATCCGACAATCAAGCGGGTCCGGCAATCCTTCATTTAATACTCACGATACTGCTTTCTACATCAGTATTTATGTTTCGGAATAAACGGAAGCTTCATCATCCTGCCGCTTTTGCCCTGATAATAATTGCCTGGATTGTAAACATCTCCTGGCTTCTTGCCGGATTAACAGCAGCAAGCAAGAACTGGATTGGCTAGAATCAAAACCTTACTTATTCAGCTTCCTTTGAATCCATCCGCTCCACTCGAATTAACAGGAAACGTTCCTCTCGCCGGTGCTTCTCTTGCAAGTGCAGCAGAACTTCATCGGGATTCTATTCTCGACCAGAGTACAACAGACATATCCGGAGACAGAACCCTGGTTAATCTGGTCACCGAAAAATCTCCCCGGCTTATTGCTTTTACTCTTTATTCCTGGAATGTGGAAAGAAGCATATACATCGCTAAAGAAATAAGGAAAAAGTTACCTGATATCATTATTACAGCAGGCGGTCCGGAAGTTACGGCTGATAATGAATGGCTTCTGAGAAATAAGGAATTCGATCTTTTCGTTTCTGGTGAGGGTGAACCTGTTGCCAGTGAAATACTTACGTATGAATCAGCAATTAGTATCATTGAAACCTCTTCAGGTTTTCTGGAAACAGGCCGTATGGACTTCATCCCCGGATCATGGCCGAATCCATGGCTGACCGGTTATCTGGATCCTTCTGACGGGGCTTCAATTCATATCGAAACCGTGAGGGGATGTTCCGGTTCCTGCAGCTATTGCTCATACAGAAGAAATCATCCTGTTCCCAGGATACTTCCAGCGAAGGATGCTGTTACACTTCTGAAGAAATTATCCAGCGCCGGAGCAGGAGAAATTGTTTTTCTCGATCCAACATTCAATAACCGGCCGGATCTCATCGAGCTTCTTGAAGGAATGGTCAATCTCAGGATTGACTGTTTCGGTGAGATGAGAGGCGATACAATATCAAAACATATTGCGGATACTATTGCCAGAGCCGGATTCAGAAGTGTTGAAATTGGTTTTCAATCAGTCAATCCGGAGGTTCTGAGACGATCCGGACGATTGGGAAACCCTCAGGATATACTTGATGGCGCTCTTAATCTAAAAAATGCCGGTGTAACACCTGTGATCGATCTAATGCTCGGCCTGCCGGGTGATACTCCAGAAGGATCAATCAGATCAGCACGCATAATCAGGGACATGGATCTGCACCACCATGTTCAGGTTTTTCATCTCTCAATGCTTCCAGGAACACAGATGAGAATAGATTCGGCTGACCGGTTCATGCCCCGCCCGCCCTATTATCGATTCACAGACATGAGTATGGGGGGATACGCGGCAGCAAGAGAGGAAATCGCTGATATTCTTGGTTACGATCTTGATCTTGACCCCAGACCACTGCTCTTTGATGAATGGGCTGGTACAGAGTACATCGATCTTTCAACAGACTCTGAGATGCCCAGACAGGTGCCATCATTCAGGCATGGCGCGATAAGATTCAGATCTGATAATCCATGGAATGACAGGAAGCAGATTATCGAATTCGTCAGAAGCAGGCTACAGTCAGATCCTTTCTGCATTCTTGATGTGATAATTGAACCTGCCATCGAATTCCCGCTGGACCTGATCACCCTTCTGCGCCAACTCGAGAGTCCTCTTGACTACTCCGGAAGAGTTGCAAGGGCTCTTGGCAGACAGGGTAACCTCAGAATAACCATCCTTCTTGCTGACTGGCATGAATTCAACCCGACCTGGATTGAAGCTGCTACCGGCGCGTGTTCAGTTGCAGTCGACGAAGCTTCTCCGACCGGACTGCCGGAAATATTCTGGGATATGGGTGTATCTGTCAGATTGCCTGGAATCGAATGGAATATCAAAAACCTTTCAGCCCGCATCCCATCAGTACACCAGGTTCTATTCAAAAGCAGGATCATGGAAGAACGATGGAGCAGAGAAATCCTGGGAATTTGATAAGCTCCAGGGTCAGGTCTAAAAACTTAGCATTTAGCACATCGGGTCAGGGCTAAAAAATCAGCATTGGAAACGCTAATTTTATAGACCCGACCCTTAACGCTAAGTTTTGAGACCTGACCCTTTTTGTTAGTCATTACCGTTTTTCTCTTTAAGACAATCAGGTACAGGTCGCTTCCTGTCATAAGCGACTGGGAGTCTGCCTTCTTCGACATGCAGTATCTCCCTGCCCTCCTTATGTCCCAGTTCGAATGCTTTCAGGTTCATTTTGATGAACCTTTCAGGAACTGTTTTCAGAAGAGAATCAATCCAGATTTCCAGGCTGAACAATCTGCATAGAGATGCTATCATTCCAACCGCTATGATATTCGCAGCCACAGGAGTTCCATATTCCTCAATACTTTTCCTGGTAAGCGGATATTCATAAACCTTACCCTCAGGTATCTGGTTCACAAATGTTGTATCCACAAGAATAATCCCGTCTTCCTTCACTTCTCCGGCGAACTTGTCCGCGCTCTCCTGATTCATTGCGAGGAGAATATCAAGCTCTCTGCAATTGGGGAAGAGAATCTCTTTTCTGGATATTATGATGTCAGTACGGCTTGATCCTCCTCTTGCTTCAGGACCGTAGCTCTGAGTCTGACATACGTTGTAATTGGATTTGATGGACGATTCAGAGAATACTCTTCCGGCAAGAGCCAGCCCCTGTCCGCCGGCGCCGGATAATCTGATTTCATAGTAGTTCTTCATCTAGAAGCTCCCGCCGAATTTCTGGCTTTCTCACATAGCTTTTCGTATCGCTCTTCATACGGGATTGAAACTTTGTCGACGAAAACTCCTCGAACGACTTTTCCTTTAGCATCCTCCGGTTTCATTGCCTTCGCCTGACTGATGTTTATGGTATTCTCCTTCAGGAGTTTCATCATTTCTACAGGTCCGCCCAATCTGTTTGCCCTGCCGAAGTTCGTCGGACATGGGGCAAGAACTTCAACTACACTGAACCCTTTCTTCTTAAATGCTCTCGTTATAATCTTGTCAAGTTCCATTATATGGTAGACAGTTCCACGAGCGACAAAGGACGCTCCTGCACCCTCCATAAGATTACACACATCAAATCCCGGCTCAATCATCCCGTAAGGCGTTGTAGAGGTTCTGGCACCCTCAGGAGTGACGGGTGAAAACTGTCCACCGGTCATTCCGTAATTGTCATTATTAACAACTATGGCAGTAATATCAATGTTTCTCCTTGCGGCATGGATTATATGGTTGCCTCCGATTGCCAGGCTGTCCCCGTCACCCATCACAGCCATTACATTAAGAGAAGGATTAGCCATCTTCACTCCTGTGCCGAAAGCCAGAGCCCTGCCGTGAGTTGTATGAATGGTGTTGAAATCGACATAGACCGGCATTCTTGAAGTACATCCAATACCGGAAACCATAACGATGTTATCCTTTTCCCATGAAAGAGAGTCAACAGCCCTGATAATCGATCCCATGACGATTCCGATACCGCAGCCGGGGCACCAGACATGTGGAAATTTCTTCTTTGATCTGAGATATTTATACTCATACGGAAGCGGAACAGGCATCACATCACCTCCAAAACAGCATTTACAATTTCTTCGGGAGTAATTTCGTATCCGTCTATACGGTGAAGAGGAACCACTCTTACAGAATCCTTTGTCATTCTTTCAACTTCATGAATCATTTGCCCCTGATTCAGCTCCGGAACCAGAACGACTTCTTTTGAGTCAAGTTCTTCCTTTACAGTTCTATCAGGGAAGGGCCATAGTGTAACAGGACGAAAAACACCAACTCTCTTCTTTCTCTTTTTGAGCATTGCCTGCGCAGCAAGAGCAGATCGATAAACGGAACCGTAGGCGAAAATCGTAACAGGGTTCTCTTCTACATCATGCATGCGGACATCTTCAAGCTCATCGAGCCTTCTGGTTATCTTGTGCTTGAGACGGTTCATTTTTCCGATGACTTCCTTTTCTTTCCTGGTGGGAAATCCATGTACATCATGGGTCAGTCCGGTTACATGAAATCTGTAACCGCTTCCGATACATGCCATCGGGGATACGTTTGAAGCGGTAACATGATAATGCTCATACCATTCAACCGGTACATCCGGGACTGGTTTTGGTTCTACGTAAAGATCACCCTCGGCAGGGAAAGTAATTCGCTCTCTCATATGACCGATGATCTCATCCGGAAGGAGAATTACAGGTGTTCTGAACCGTTCCGAAAGATTGAACGCCCGGATAGTCATCTCAAAACACTCTCTGACATTTGATGGAGCCAGTGCGATAGCAGGATGATCTCCATGAGTTCCCCATCTTGCCTGCATAACGTCTCCCTGAGCAGCCTGAGTAGGAAGACCTGTTGAGGGGCCGCCTCTCATAACGTTAACCAGGACAAGCGGAACTTCAGCCATGCAGGCATATCCAAGTCCTTCCTGCATGAGGCTGAATCCGGGACCGCTTGTAGCAGTCATGGACTTCGCACCCGCAAGTCTTGCGCCAATCAAAGCACTTATGCTTGCAATTTCATCCTCCATCTGGATCCATTTCGTGCCAAGGAGGGGCATGTATTTCGCCAGGAGTTCAGCAATCTCGGTTGATGGGGTAATGGGGTATCCGGCAAAAAACTCTATTCCGGCAGCAACAGCTCCAAGAGCAACAGCTTCATTTCCCTGCACAAGTCTGGTTTCTCCCCAAGGTACAATCACCTGGAATCATCCTCTCCCTTGCCGGCCGTTACTTCTGGCAGTCTATTTAAATTGTTCTGTTTCTCGTTCACTCGCCCGGTTTCATCTGCAATTCCAATCGCGAAATCAGGACATCTCCTTGCACAGAGATAACATCTGATACACTTCTCAGGGTGCACGACAACTGCCTTCTGGTTCTTCATTTCAAGAACACCGACAGGACAGAAAGCAACGCAGATCGCACAGCCTTTGCACCAGTCAGGAAAAACATGGATAAAAGATTCTATCATATTATCCTTCTTCGCCGTTCCCATTTTCCCCTTCACCTTCCCACCATTTTTCTTACTGGTGGAGGTTTGTTTCTCAGGTGAAGATTTACTGGTCATTGAACCTGTACCTCCCTTTTGTTTTGCACAGGTAAGCAATTAATTACGCAGAAAGGCAGGAAATTAACCTGCCCTCTGCACAGTATCTCATTGATGATTCCCGTTACTTCAAAAATGACTCCAGAATTTCAGGAAGATCAGGTCTTCCGATTTCCTGGAGTTCGTATCCCACTCTGACAACAGGTTTATTTATCTTGATTATTCTGGTGAGATCAATTGGAGTAGCAATTACAACAACATCACAATCAGCTGCATTTATGCTCTGCTGAAGATCTCTCATCTGGTCCTCACCGTAACCCATCGCGGGAAGAATAAACGCTTCTTCTCTGTCAGCGTAGTATTTCTCATAAGTATCAATGATGGTCCCTACAGCAAAAGGCCTGGGATCAACGTAGTCTCCAGCACCGAATTTCTCAGCTGCCACGAATCCTGCGCCGTACTCCATCTCACCATGCGTAAGAGTAGGTCCATCCTCAACAACAAGGACGTTTGCGCCTGTAATGAGGGAAGGGTTGTCTACGGTCAATGGACTTGCAGCATCAACAATCCTGGCATCAGGATTCACAGCCCGGATATTTGTTCTTACCTCGTCAACATCCTCAGGATAGGCGCTGTCAATCTTATTGATTACCACCACATCGGCCAATCTGAGGTTTGTCTGTCCGGGATAGTAGGATATCTCGTGTCCGGGTCGGTGCGGATCAACAACAGTGATTGTTAGATCAGGTTTGTAGAAAGAAGTATCGTTGTTTCCTCCATCCCACAGAATGATATCCGCCTCTTTTTCGGCTTCTTTCAGTATTGCTCCGTAGTCTACTCCGGCATACACTACAGTACCGCGCTGAATATGAGGTTCGTACTCCTCCATCTCTTCAATTGTGCAGTTGTTTATTGAAAGATCCTCTATGGTCTCGAATCTCTGGACCTTCTGAGCTACAAGATCTCCATACGGCATGGGGTGTCTGATAGCAACAACTTTCTTTCCTGCCGCCTGAAGGATCTCGATTACACGCCTGGTTGTCTGGCTTTTGCCGCAACCTGTCCGGACAGCACAGACTGCAATGACCGGTTTCGTACTCTCAATCATTGTTCCAGAAGCTCCGAGCATCGTGAAATCAGCTCCGGCTGCATTAACCCTGGATACCAGTTCCATTACAGCATTATCGGAAAGATCACTGTAAGACATGATACAGAGTTCGATTTTCTTATCATGGATAGTCTTTTCAAGGTTATCTTCTGCAATGATAGGAATACCGTCCGGATAAAGCTCTCCAGCAAGTTCTGCAGGGTATTTTCTACCGTCAATATCAGGAATCTGTGTAGCAGTAAATGCTACTATTTCGTAGTTTGGATTATCCCGGTAGAGAACGTTAAAGTTATGAAAATCGCGCCCTGCCGCGCCCAGTATCAAGGTTCTGATCTTGCTCATCTGTCGTCCTTTCCGCAAGAGGATGAGTGCTTGCGGGAAAGCAACAGCGAACCGCAAGCGGTTCGGCCTCTCCCATGTAAAAAAGCCCGGTCAACTCCTGACCGGATATGTAGAAATCTCTTGGTCTTGAATCAAAATGTCAACTCATCGAATCAAATACAACTATCAATGCATGTCATCTGTGCCATGCCAGACGCCCCCGCCCAGCAGTGACTGAGCTATGTTGGTCAGGTGATCTCCAATACGTTCGCAATACTCTATAAAATCAAGCATTGCCAGACCTGTCATTCCATCATTTTTCTTGCTTGAAAGGCTGTCGGCATAATAACTTCTTGCATCCTCTTCAAGTCTGTTCAGTTTCTCTTCAAATACAAGAACCTTTTTAGAGGCAACTCTGTCATGAGATCTAAGTGCTGCCTCAATTGCCTCCACCATGCTTATCACAATCGAAGCAGACTGATCGACAGCATCGGGAAGCGGACCGGATTTCGCCTGCAGATTACCCGACACTCTGTCTCTTGCTTCAACCATATTGACAGCATGATCAGATACCCTCTCGATATCGTTGATAGTATGAATGATAACAGGCAGTTTCAGAGATTGGGTCTGATCCAGATCCCGCTGAAATATCTTGGATGCATAGATCGTCAGATCTCGCTGCATATAATCGACCGTATCCTCCATTGATATTACTTTTTCCGGATTTGGACTCCCGGTCATGAAACATGAGATCCCATGCTGTATCGTTGCCCCTGCGTATTTAGCCATTTTAACCACCTCGCGCTCCAGATTATCTATCGCAAGGGACGGAGAATCAAGAAGATTCTCGTCCAGTGTAAGTTCTATTTCTTCCTGACCTGTATTTTCCTTGTCCGGAATGATGAATTCACACAGCCTGGCCAGCAGCGGGACAAGAGGAAGGAACAACAAAGCGTTGAATATGTTAAACATACTGTGGGCATTGGCTACCTGTCTCATTGAATCACCGGATGTTGAACGGACGAAATTGAGAATGAATCCATTGTTATTGGTAATGAGTAATCCCATGTATACCGCACCTATAACATTGAAAAGAGTATGTGCCATTGCAGTCTGACGGGCAGCTCTGGTACCTCCTATCGCTGAGAGCTGTGCGGTGATTGTGGTGCCTATATTGTCTCCCAGAACAAGGTAAAAAGCTCCCTGGAGATTTATCAGACCAGCACCGGCAAGAGTCATGGTCAATCCAACTGTCGCGCTTGAACTCTGTATAATCGATGTTACCAACGTTCCCGCAAGAATTGCAAGCAATGGATTCGTGCTGAAGCTCATGAAGAAGCCTTTCACAGCCATACTGGTTTTAAGAGGATCAAGAACCCCTTTCATTATGGTCATTCCAATGAAAATCAGAGCTAGACCGGTAAGGGCTTTTCCCCAGAACTGTGTTCTTCGATTCTTCGAGAAAGCAAACATTGCGAATCCAATGGTCAGCATTGGGAAAGCGTAATGTGTAATTTTGAAGGCTATCAGCTGACCGGTAATAGTAGTACCGATATTCGCGCCTATTATGACACCGACAGCTTGTTTAAGTACAATTAGACCAGAATTGACAAAGCTCACCGCAATAACGGATGTAGCGCTTGAACTCTGTATTGCTGCTGTTATCAGAGCTCCTGCCATAAGTCCGAGGAACCTGTTGCTGGTAACCTTCTTGAGTATTCCTCGCATTTTATTGCCCGCGACTCGCTGAAGCGATTCGGACATCATCTTCATGCCCAGAAGGAAAATAGCCAGTCCTCCCAGTATCTGGAAGATTATGTTTTTAAGATCAACAGCAAGAGCAGAAAAATCGATTTCCTCTTCAGAACCGTCCGGAAGCAGAACAGTTGCCTCAATCGTATTATTGCTGGATATGTTCCCGAGTTTAAGTGAGATCGCTGCAATTCCATCTGACCCTGTAAGTATTCTGACAGATGAAAAATTTCCCGATACGGAATCACCTTCAATAATTAAGGGATAATCTCCAATTATAGGATACGCAAGAGTCCCCTGGTCGGATTTCATTTCAAACTCGACCGGAACTCCGCTGACAGGTTCTCCGGAAGAATCAGTGACAGATATTTCCAGCGGGTCAGAAAGAACCGTCTCAATTCTGCCATGCTGGGAATTACCGCTTACCTCAACAGTGTAAGCTCCTGCAAAAGCTGATAATGCTGCAAATATCAGAATGATTGAGACTGATCGCATTACGCTCCTTCCGAGCGGAAAATTCTGGATATTGAACAGGAAACCGTTAATTTTTCTGTTAACCCGAAACAAGAATAGAATGAGACATAAATCCGTCTCGCTGATGTGAGCAATATAATATTCGCATTTGGAATGAACAAAACTGTTTTTCGACCGTATTCTTAATTATTGTTGTGTGTTATGAAAACATTATCAGCTCTTTTAAAAAGTTTACGAATAAGATCATGGACGAAGAATCTCTTTGTCTTTGCGGGAATTCTTTTTGGAAATCACTGGGATGATCCCAGAGCAATCGTTTTGACAGCACTGGGGGCGCTGGGCTTCTGCCTCCTTTCAAGTTCGGTTTACCTTACAAATGATATTGCTGACCGCAAACGGGATAAGTATCATCCTGAAAAGAAGAATAGACCCATTGCTTCAGGAGCTCTGCCTGTTTCAATTGCGGCAGTGGCCGCATTCCTGCTCGCATCAGGTATTTTGATCACATCGTGGATTCTCGCACCGGCATATGCCCTGGTTCTCAGCACATATCTTGTAATTCAGTTGGCTTACTCCTTCAAATTGAAACATGTCGTTATACTGGATGCGTTGATAATAGCAGCCGGATTCGTACTGAGAGCTCTCGCAGGAGTCACTCTGGCCATGGATGCGGGTTACTCGGATATATCGATATCTCACTGGTTAATAGTCTGCACTTTCTTCCTTGCTATATTTCTTGCATTCGCAAAGCGGCGATACGAAGTCGTTTCTCTCGGAGAAGATGCACCCGGACACAGGGAGATTCTCGAGGAATACAGTGTTTCACTTCTTGATGAACTTATGGGTATAGCAACAGCCGCAAGCATTATTGGATATTCGATCTATTCAGTAAGCCAGAGAACTATGGAGCTGGTATCAACTAAATTGTGGGTAACAATCCCATTTGTAGTATATGGTGTTTTCAGGTACCTCTATCTTATACATATAAAAGGCCATGGAGGTACTCCTGACAGAATCCTTCTCTCTGACAAGCCCCTGCTGCTTAATATTCTGCTCTGGGTTATTGCGGTCGCTCTGGCACTGACATTATTCCCGGGCACTGAATCCATCCAGGCGTGAATATTTCCCTGATCGCACCCGCTAAAATAAATCTCGGATTGAGAATTCTAGGTTCACGATCAGATGGTTTTCACGATATCCGCAGCATTTTCCAGGAAATATCGCTGCATGACACAATTCACATCAGCGCAAAACCAGGAAGTGGTAACATCTCACTCACATGCAAGGATGATCAAATACCATCCGATTCTTCAAATCTTGCCTGGAAAGCTGCAGCCCACTTCCTTTCTCTTTCGAAAGAGAACCTGGATATAGAAATAGATCTTGTAAAAAGAATCCCTTCTGAGGCCGGCCTTGGAGGTGGCAGCAGCGATGCCGCAACTGTCCTTCTCGGTCTTCGATCTCTTATTGCAGGACCGACTCTGGATCTTTCGGGCGCTGCTTCTGCGCTGGGCAGTGATGTTCCATTCTTCCTTCATGGCGGCACCGCGCTGATTGAAGGAAGAGGAGAAAGGATAACTCCTGTTCCTTCAGTCCCTTTCCATGCTGTTCTCCTTCATCCTTCCGTTACGGTTTCTACGGCATGGGCATACAGCGCATGGGACGAAATACGTCAGTCCTTGACAAACAATGGTATTTTTAAGCATTATTCAGCCTCGTCAGCAGTATGGCATGAGGGTAAGATTTTCCCGCACAATCTGTGGAATGATTTCCTACCACTGCTAGAGAAACACTTCCCTGAAATAGAAGAGCTGGCGCGTTTTCTGAAAGATTCCTGTGAAAACTGGGGCTTGTCAGGATCCGGCCCAACCTTCTATGCGCTTTTCAGAATGAAGAGCGAGGCAGTAAGTTTCTCACAAATACTGACAGGGAATTACACCCTGTGCAGATCAGCAGAGGCTGCTGGGGCGTCGTCAAATGGTTAAGACACAGGGTTTTGGTCCCTGCATTGGGGGTTCGAATCCTCCCGCCCCAGCCATCATTCCGGAATAATCGGGATAAAGAAAGGATATAGTAATGCCTGAGAAAAAAACTTTGGGAATTGCCGAACGATTGGAGTTCGGATCCCGAATAGCAAGAAGGCTCCGTCGCGCAGGAATTATTCCTGCTGTTGTTTACGGTAGAGGTGGCAGTGAGCTGACCATTACCGTAAATGAAAAAGAGTTCATGGACTCTATAGGTTACTCCACTTCTACCGGTATCATCAATCTCAAAATGGGTAGAAAATCTCCGGTAACAGCAATTGTTAAAGATGTACAATGGGACATAATTACAGACAAACCTGTTCACATCGATTTCCTGAGAGTTTCTGCAGATCAGATAGTCTCGGTACCAGTGCACATACGCCTTGAGAATATTCCAGTGGGCGTAACAATGGGTGGAGTTCTCGAGCACGCCCTTCATGAGATTATCATCAAGGTTAGAGCAAAGGATATTCCAGCTTCAGTCACCATTGATGTGGGACATCTCGAAATAGGAGATTCAGTTCATCTGTCGGATATCGTGCTTGCAGATACTTTAACTCTCGATATGGACAGCGATCTGGTTGTGGCATCCGTTGTTGCTCCAAGTGTCGCAAAGGTTGAAGTTGAAGAGGAAGAGCTTCTCGAAGGAGAGGAAGCTGCTGAACTCGAGGGTGAAGAGGAATCAGAAAAAGAGAGCGAAGATACTCCCACCTCCGAAGATAAGTAGACCTTGTCCAGTTGCCGGCTTATCGCATGTCTTGGTAATCCGGGGAAAAAGTACTGCATGACATGGCATAACGCCGGCTTCTGGGTGGCCGACATACTGGCCAGAGAAGCCGGCGTTCAATTCATAAATGCCGGACTCTTTATCACAACTGTTCTAAAAGATGGTTCTGACCTTATCAAGCCTGCTGATTACATGAACAGAAGCGGTAAAGCAATAGCGGCATTTCTCGATATCAAAAATTATGACGCTTCTGAACTGCTGGTTGTCTGTGACGATATTAACCTTGATCTTGGTCATCTCAGATTAAGAGCCAGGGGGTCTCATGGGGGACATAACGGTTTGAGAAATATTATCGAATGTCTCGGCACCGAGGATTTCCCCCGCCTTCGAATCGGCATCGGCCCTGCACCTGATAGTTCTGATCTGGCAGATTTCGTTCTTGACCGCGTTCCGGAGAAACTGGAAGAGGAAGCCTCACGGATGGCTCATGTAGCAGCAGATTGCGTAGGGCTCTATCTTCAAGAGGGGATCATTGCAGCGCAGGAGAGATACAATAGAAAACCTGTTCTATAGAGTTATCGGCAATCACAATGGTGACTGCCGATAACCTTTAATAGACTGATATTTAAACGATTACTGACTCAACGCTCCAAACGTCTGAATTGCCTGTCCTATGAATGCGGCCAGTCCCGCTCCGGGTACACGGAAATGCTGTACTATACCTCCGCCGGTTAAATCCGCTTCTACTTCGAACCAGACAGGTTCAGCTTCGATGTAAGGTATTTCAAGTCCGGACATGGACATCGCCATGTTAAGATATTCCGGTACGTTGATCATCATCGCGATTTCCGCTGATTCTGAGATGTTCCTCATTGCAGGCATACTCTCAAGAGTCTCTCCCTGCCAGGTTCCAGCAATTAGCTGAGGTACGATCAGGGGCTGCTCTGCCATCTCGAGGTAGAGAATTCCATCGCTTACTGTCAGCCAGGCTTTCCATGAAACGTTTTGAGTAGGCGAAGTACTGTTTTCCACATCAGGCTGGAGTTCGGTCATATCCATATCCATGCCGAATGTGACCCATTCAATTCCATCAAATTCCTCATACTGCACTTCTGAAAGTACAAGACCGGGCATGCTGAGAATGTTTTCCATAGCAGAAAACTGCATATCGTAAACCTCATGTACCTGTTCAAGTCCGGCTCCTTCAGGCATCTCGTAAACAGCTGTGATATGCATCGGGTTGTCAGGATCACTGGTCATTGACATGGCAGTATTACGGGAACACTGAGCCCAGAATGTGACCATATCCTGGGGAATATCTTCAAAGCCTATGGCATTATACACTGCGTTCATTGCAGCTTCACTTGTCAGAGGATTCATACTGATTCTTGCAACGATTGCGTTACCGGCCGGTAATAATCCTGTCATATCATTAATTTCAGCCGGAATGATATACTGGTCAAGAGAAGATCCGGGTACAAATATCACGGAAGAAGTCCCGGTAATAAACTCGGATTCAAACGATAGTACGAAATCAACAGAACTTGTTTCCATAAGAAGCAGACTGATTATATCGAAATACATTCCAAGTATTTTTTCAGTGAGCGCTGTCTCAACACCTTCTACAGTATCCATATTTGCAATTATCTGTGGTTTAAGCATAGCGATCTGGCTGGCAGCCATCGGACCAAATGATGCCACATTCGCGTAGAAGTAGAAGCTTCCATCCGGAAAAACGGGTAATGACTCGGGCAGGGATCCGTCAATTCGTTCAAGCATGCTCTGAAGCCCCGCTCTGCTGCCCGCACCAAGTAGAAGTCCGCGAGTGTTGCAGAAATACAGTTTGCCGAATTCAACATCAATTGTGCTGACTTCATAACCATCCAGCGGTTCACCGGCTTCGGGTGTCAAACCTATGTTAGACCAGAAAACAGCAGCATCTTTAACAGATATGGCTACACCAATGCTCTGCGGCATCATGCTCTGCATGAAAAGAACCAGGCTTCCATTAGTATCAATACCAAGTTTTGTTTCCAGCTCAGACATATCCGCGCAATCAAGAAGCGATAGTATCCACCCTGAAATAGAAGTTTCCCCCAGAATTGGAATTCCGGAGCCATACTGGTCAAGGGAGGAGATAACTATTGCCGGATTGATAATGGCCATGGAGAAAAGAACATCGTCCGGAAGAATATCGAGGGCGGATATCGGTGCGTCATCCTCCGGTTGAGTACCACATGCAGCAAAGATTGCTACAAGCACAACTGCAAACATCATTATTGTTTTCATAATTCCTCCAAAGAATTAGTAATAACTGTTTTCATCAGCTTTACCATATTATACATAATTACGTGAAATGTCAAAAAATACTCGGATTTTCATCAGATTTGCGGGTTAGAACTTTGGGAATTAGTATATGCTTATGAACAACGAACTCGATCTCTTTACAAGCGCAGGAAATCATGGGGAAACCAGGAGTGTACTGTACCTTGATACAGAAACCACCGGTGTAGATACCGAAACATCACAGATATGCGAAGTTGCTTTCTTACTAAGTACTTACAATGGTTTTTCAAGAGTTCCTGATAAGGATATCGAGCTGATCGAACTTGTCCTGCCTCAAGATCCGGTACCTCCGGAGGCATCTGCTATTCATCACATAACAAACAGCATGCTGGAAGGTAAACCATCTATTGAGAGCATATCAGATCGCATTCAGGAACTCATGGGTAAAGCAGATCTAATATGCGCTCACAACCTTCCATTCGATCTTGGAATGCTGACGCGTCAACTACCGGAAGTTTTCAGTGGTATCACACCTGACATGAAGCTGGATTCCCTCAGACTCTCCAGACATATCTGGCCTTCTATTCCCTCTCATGCGCTCCAGGTCCTGAGATACAGATTCGAACTGGATTCAAGCATTTCCGGTAACGCTCACAGAGCAATGTTCGATACAAAACTTGTTCGTGCTCTTGTAGAGTTCATTATTGAACAGCATTTAATAACTTCGGAGAACTGGAAGGAATTGGTGGAATTCACTCAATCCTCATTGGAAGTAAAGATATTCTCGTTTGGCAAGTACAGAGGCAAACTTGTAGAGGATATTGTAGCACAGGACGAAGATTACATCAGATGGCTTCTCCGACAGCAGTGGGTACCTGATGATTATCCTGATCTTTATCATACTCTCCTCCGTAAAACCGGAAGGAAAGGAAGCAAATAATGACACTTCCACCATCCGATGCGTACATTGTCGAAGGGGGAAAACCGCTTTCGGGGATTTTAAAACCTTCCGGCAGCAAAAATGCTGCTCTTCCAATTCTCTCCGCATGTATTCTTTCAGATCAGGACGTTATTCTTCACAATCTCCCTGAAATCAGAGATGTAAAAGCGATGCTTGTTCTTCTGGAAAGCATCGGTGTTAAGATATCCGCGCTTGGTGGAGGCTCATACAAATTAAATGCTGCATGTATCAATCCCGATACCATCGAAGAGGAACTGTGCCGCGCGATTAGAGCATCTATCCTTCTTGCAGGTCCCCTCGTAGCAAGAACCGGCAGGGTACAGCTTCCACCTCCCGGCGGGGATGTAATTGGAAGAAGAAGACTGGATACACACTTCCTGGTTCTCGAACATATGGGTGCTGAAGTTGGTCTTGTTGACAGAAAGCTTTCATTCAAGGCGAAGAAATTGAAGGGCAAATCAATTCTTCTCGATGAGCCATCCGTAACAGCTACTGAAAATGCTCTGATGGCAGCTACAATCGCTGAGGGAGAAACCGTTATCTACAACTCGGCATGTGAACCTAACGTTCAGGATCTGGCAGAAATGCTTGTTTCAATGGGAGCGGAAATTTCTGGAATCGGCACTAACAGAATTCATGTTGTCGGCAATAACCATCTTCTTAAAGGCACGGAATATACAATAATGCCCGATCATATCGAGATCGGCAGTTTCATTGGTCTTGCTGCCTGCTGCGGTGGAAAAGTAACAATTCCCGGTGTTCCTGACAATATCATTCAGCCAACCATGAATGGATTCTCCAGGCTGGGAGTAACTATTGAATTGCAGGATGACTCAATTATCATAGATGGCAGTCGGGCCCTGGAAGTACAGCCGGATCGAGGTGGTTCAATTCCGACAGTATACGATGCTCCATGGCCGGGATTCTCACCGGATCTTACGAGTACTGCGGTGGTGGTCGCGACTCAATCCAGGGGAACATCTCTTATCTTCGAAAAAATGTTTGAAAGCAGGCTTTTCTTTGTTGATAAGCTGGTCGCGATGGGCGCAGCCATTATTCAATGCGACCCGCACAGGGTAGTGGTGTCAGGTCCTTCAAAGCTTCATGGAACAAATGTAAGCAGCCCTGATATAAGAGCGGGAATGGCACTTCTGACTGCTGCTCTTTGTGCGGAAGGAATCAGCATTATCCGAAATGTACATCAGATCGAACGGGGTTATGAAAACCTTGTAAGCAGGCTTGAAATACTGGGCGCCAGTATTACAGCCGGGCCTTCTTGCAGCAACAATCTGTAATATATGCATCGTTTCTCAATAGTTGAAGAATGCAGTAAATCAGTATCGGAGTATCCAATGAAATACACCATCATCGTATTGACAGTTATCTTGACAGCTCTATTTTCAGCATGCGGAAACAATCCTTCGGAACCGGAACAATGGCCGGATGGAGCATATCTTTACGTTGCCAGTAATTTCCCTGATACAGCTTTAACCTGGTCACCTTACGGAAGCATTCTTGTATTTTCATCGTTTAACGGCACTTCCCCCTGCTTATATGGCTTCGATGGATTTGGGTCACCCGTAATCATGACTTCCTCCAACCTTAATGAGTCTGTCGGACCAAATGGCTGCTGGAGCGCATCTGAAGGAAAAATCGTTTTTACTGCTTTTTCCGGAAACACAAATTCGAATATTTTGACGATTCCTGGAAATATAGGACCTCCAACTGTTATACTTAGTGATGGTCAGAAACATCTTCATCCAACATGGTCCCCGAACAGTGATTCGCTGCTTTTCTGTACATATTCCGACTCATACTGGGGCCTCTGGAAGGCGGAGTACAGCACGGATAGCATTACATGTGAATCCCTATATACTCCCTCTTTTGATTGCCTTCGCCCTTCGTATTCACCTGACGGACAGTGGATTCTATTTGAGGTTAACGACGGTGCGCAGTCAGATATCTGGCTTATACACCCGGATGGCTCAAATCCTCATGCAGTTATTGAAGCCAGTTCTGATGATATTCATCCATGCTGGGGACCCGAGAACGACTGGTTTGCCTTCTCATCCGACAGATCAGGACAATGGGATATCTGGATCAGTGATCTTGATGGTAATACGCTTGTTCAGGTTACTGATGATCCGGGAAAGGATATATATCCGGCCTGGAATCCCGGAGCTGGCTGGTTTGCCTTCTCATCTGACAGAATAGGTGGCGCAGACAATTATGACATCTTCTCAATAGATGCCCCATCATACAAAAGTGCCACCCACCATTAAAACGACATTCGTTTTAATTAGTTTTAGATTCTATATGTGATTTATCTTCCAGCATTTCATTAACACATCTTTTTCGGAATGTCCTGTTTGTCAGTCTCTCTATTTCCCTGACAAAGTCTGCTTCTCCACACGGAATGCCATTCTTTGTTCTCCTTCGTATAAGGTCCATTTCAGCAGGGTCAGTTGCAAGATACTCCCTCCAGCTTGAGAATAGATTAAGAATATCTGGTTCACTAACCAAAGGGTCATGATCAATTAATCCCATATGAAATTTCGTGCTTGACCATCCATAGTCCCAGGCATTCCTGACAATTCCTGCACGCACCGGATTTCGAAGAATATATCGAACTGCAGCATAGTAGTGTACGGAAGACATGGGTGTTGAATAAAATCGTCCCTGGAACAATCTTCCTTTTACACCTTTCCGTTCATTGAAACTATTCGAATATGCCCAGTGAGCTGATCCAATTGCTTGAGACAGACTCTCCTCGCTCTGAGGAACAGCAATCAAATGTACATGATTGGACATCAAGCACCAGCTCTTGATTTCAAGTTTATACTTTGTGGCATATTCAGAAAGCATCCTGATATAGAAGTATCTATCCTTATCACATTCAAAGATATCGATTGACCGCACTCCACGCTGTGTTACGTGATGCGGTAATCCAGGTACAACCACCCGTGTTATTCTTGCCATACATTCAGTGTACGCGATTTTTACGATGAATACAAGTTTTTCAGGATATATGTTAGATCAGATGTCAATTTTATTGGTGGGTGGCACTGTTCTGGTCTGATGTCGTTTTTATTGGTGGGTGGCACTGTTTGGGTGGCACTGTTGAGGCCCCCTGGCACAAGTGCCAGGGGGCCATCTTATCAGAACTGAACATTTTCAGAACAGAACATTGTCAGAACAGAACGTTTTCAGAACTAGCAGTTCTGTTCTAGCTGTTCAGCATATCTTCGATCACGAACATGAGATCAACCACGAATCCTGCATCAGCCGGATCAAGATCAGTTCCGTAGCCTTCGCTGGTGCAGGTGAACCATGCGTACCTGAACGCCTGATTCTCATACGCTATTGATGCTGCCATGCCTTTCAAATGAACGTTGGTGATCGTCTCGAGTCCGGCATAGTCCTTGCCGGAACCAAACAAATAATCGCCGTTCAACTGATCAAGCCCCCAGGCAGCAGCGCATCCAAGGAGAGCATCTCCATTTTCGCCTCTGATGTCCTGCAGCATGACGATGCCTGCAAGAGCGTCATAAGCGTACTGCGTCTCGTTGCCCGAAGCAGTGAACGTACGGTATTCGTAGTTCATCTGATCATCGACATTGATCCAGACGTAGTAGTTATCTCCACCAACTTTCATTACCACCTGTGGAGTTGTCATGTAGATCCATCCGCCGGCTATACTGTCCACTGAAGATATGCCCGTGGAGTATCCATTATCGGCTGTGAACATCGCTATTGGATCACTCACGAAAGGCTGGAAACGGTATTGAATCGGATCGTCATCGATGATGTCATCAATTGCATCCCCAACCCATACGATACCTGAATCAGCGGTCATCTCGAGTATTGGATCCAGCACTGCCGGTGGAAGATCCGGGTGCAGACATTCGAATACAGTCCACATGGTATCCTGCACCTGAGATTCGGCTGGATTCATCATCGGGAAGGCCCCGGCATCCAGCTGAATCGCCATGTATAAGTAGCTGTCAGCAATTCGCCATTCATCACTTACGAATAACGCTGACCAGCCTGCGCCCACGAAACCTTCAACACCCTGGACATTGCAGTCAATGGCATCCTTGAAGTAATCGAGAGCACCTGTTCCCTGCTCATTTGAGAATATTTCAGCCTCATACTTGTCCCAGCCTCTATCAAGGAATCCCTGATAGAAGTACGGCTCGGGAACATCGGTCGGAAGCTGGTCTCCACAACCACTCAGCAGTACGAGGGAGCCCAGGATCGCTATTGCTATTCTATGTTTCATTTCTCCCTCCTTCCTACTCTATCCGAAGCATCTTCTGGGTAACTGTCTCTCCACATGCCTGCAGTCTGCAGAAGTATACTCCTGCACCGACCGCATGGCCTGTTTCATCAAGACCATCCCAGATAAGACTATGTTCAGCTGCCATCATATCCGTATCGGAAAGAGTTCTGATGGCTCTACCTGTCATGTCGTAGATTGTTACATTTACATGTCCCGTTGACGGCAGCGAGAAACTGATTGCAGCTTCAGCGCTGAACGGGTTGGGATATGTACCGCCGAAGCGGAAATCGGCAGGAATTTCCGGCGATGATACACCGGGAGTCGAGCCAAAGGCGTAATTTCCACCATCGGAGACAGTTGCACTCATTCTGCCGTTCTGGAACCAGCTTTCCATTCTGTTCCATCCGTCGGCGGTGTAGCGATATACAGCACCTTCGGAATTTTCAGCAGGGAAAGAAATCACTGCATTAACAGATGGAATGCTTACAGGCCCTGCAAGAATGCCGTTCAACTGACCGCGAACAGCTTCAAGGGAAGTCTGTGTTTCTACGGCAAGACCAAGCATGCTTGATTCACACATACTGACCATCGTACCGGGAGCCTCAGCTCCAGCAGCGACGTTCAGATGTATATCATTAACGCTGATCGACAAGCCGCCTGATGTTACATAATCAACAGTTACACCAATGCTGCTTTCTTCGTAGAACCCTGTACTGTCATAACCTGCGATATGCAGAGTGTATGTTCCTGTATCCCACGCGGTGAACCTGTGGGACCAGAGAGTTTCATAAAAGGATGACATATTGATCAGACCTGTACTGTCAGCAGTCGACGCGTTGAAGATCGGTCCGTACCAGTCAAATCCTTCCGGAATACTGTCGTAAAGAGTAGTATATATAGTGATATACTGATCGTTAACGGTATTCTGATGGGCGGAAATAAGAACTTCCGGTTCATCCGCATCCTGCGAGAGAACGAATCTGAGATCGGACTGTCCTCCCTCGTTGTTGTTCGTAGTGACCAGAAAGGTCATACCACCTGTAAGCTCGAATGAGCCGATGTAAAGATCGTCCATGGTAACGGCGTTAACGGAAAGAATCGCGGTTGTGTCAGCATTGACTACTACAGCATATCCAGTCCATTTTCCGTCAAGCAGTGAACCGGATCCACCGGCATCCGCATACATGCCGTTGAAGTACACGGTCGGGTAATCGGCGTAATCACCGGTAAACTGAACGTATTGCGCGGCCCAGATCGGAGCCGCCATTCCACCGGCTTCATTAGCTATCCATACATCCAGCGGATAACCTAACGCGAACCGTTTTACAAATGAAGCTGACTGTCCTATGACACCGAAATCAATACTGTCGGGGATTATATCATACGTATATATCCCGTCGGCGAATGACTCATCTTTCAGATCATTGACAAGGTTGCAGATAAGCCAGTCGTTGTAGATAGGCACAACGTTGGTCTGGATGGCAAGACTGTCCGGAACTGATGAGTCTATCGCTCTTGCTACGTTAAGCATGGAAGTCACGTCGGATTGAGCAATGGAGTTGAAGACGGTGTCATCAATCCGCTGAGACAGATACATCATCCAGAGGAATTCCATACCCCTGGCTCTTGCGTAATCCTTCAGGTGTCCTCCGGCCTTCCAGTATGTAAGTTCAAGATCAGCAGATGCCTTGAACTTCCCTATGTCGAAAAGCAGACCTGGACCAGCGGTGGAGCCGCTGAAGGTGCTTGTAAGACCGTAGCACAGGTACTGGCTTACCGCGCCCAGTCCTCTTGTGATCCAGGGGTCTTCCGTAGGCAGGACTGCCGTTCTGAGAAGCTCGCCAAGACCGGTAGGTATGTTATACTTCCTGGCATCCTTGGCGATATCGTTAAGAAATGTTTCCGTTGCAGTGTATGAATGCACATTGATGTAGATGATGTCGTGATTGTTGAAAAGTTCGCTTCCATCAACATCCAGAGGATTTACATACACCATTATCTGTCTATCGGCTGGACTTGTATTGTAAAAATCAGCCATTGTGGCAAATACAATCCAGATCCTTGGATCCTCATCTGTATCCGGGACAGGCCCGAGATACTCTGTGACAGTTCCGTAGACATCGGCATCGTTTCCTTCGAAATCAGCGGTCAATATATCCAGTTCAGCCTGGGTCATCAAGGTATCCCATACAGGATTACCGTAAGATCCAGGTCCTGAACCTTCCTTAACCGTTACTGTGTCCTGCACCAGCCAGTAGGCGTGCTCCGTAACGGCCCGACAAGTAAACTGATGTTCCTCAATGTCACCAGCGAACTCTGACAGATCGGGAACTTTGAGAATCACTGTATCCCCGACACTCATGTCAGCACTTGCCAAACCAACTCCAAGGGCCGGTAACAGGAGCGCCGTCAGGACGGCAAGCAAGCCAATCCTGCGCGATCCCGCAAAAAATATCATATTCGACCTCCTACTTTAAGCGGTATGCAAACCGCATCAACAAATTCGTATGCCTTTTCACAATATTCTATGCTTTCAGGCATTATTTTCCTTCACCTTTCATTCCTGCGAGGAGCTATCACCTGTTGTACTACTGACAGGTGACATCATTTGCTCCCAGTTCGAATAACTGAGTTCTCCTTCAATTGTGGAGAATACCTGTTCGTATTCTCCAATTCCCCTTCTGTCGGCAAAAATGAATTTTTCACTCATGCTTTCGTAGTAGTACCAGATCTCATGGGGGACCAGGTCTCCCTGGAGGAGAGCAGTTTCAATTTCATCTGGGGGACCATAGATAATGTATACTCTTCCCCGGTCGGTTTTCCAGCCATCTCTTAAAACGCCGGAGTATCTCTCACTCTCACTGCATCGGGTTTCGAACTGCTGACGCTGCTCGGTACGACCCTGCCAGTAGGCAGAGTAGAATCTGACAGCGGCATCTTCATCGAGGTTGTCGTAAATATCAAGCTCCCTGTTAGATAGAATAAGCCTGAAATGTTCGGGATAAGGCAGTTCAATAACTTCCTCCGGCGATTCCCCGCCGGATTCGGAAATGTATTCCGCCTCTCTTCCTACCATCAGAAGTTTTTCTACTTCAAGGGTATCGCCCTGAATGACAGTTGCCAGAACCACTCTATGCAGACCAGAGTTATGTATGACACGCAAGTCGAGACTATCCACCAGGCTGATCACATCCGCGCCGTCGGGCACCGCGAGTGGTACCCAGGGCCGAGCGAATATGATCTCTCCGGCAGAAGTCTGCAGCCGGCTCTGCATACTCAGAGTGCAGCCGCCCGCGTCATATATCTCTATGTAGTAGTAAAGCGTATGCTCTCCCGGAAGTGTAAAACTTCCACTCGCTGCAGGATATAGTATCAGATTACCCTTTCTTAGAGGGTTATGTGATTCCTCCTGAGCCGGAACAACAGCTTTAGCGAGTTCAATCTCGCTGAGGATTTCGGGAGATTCAATCTCAACGCTACGGGACAGTTGTCCCTCTCTTCCGTTTCCGATATCCGTTACAACCACATTCAGAACGTACTCTCCTGGTGTAACAGAAAGAACAGTACAGTTGACGATCGACCTGTTCTGAGCCCATATAGTCTCAGAGTTCCACTGGTCAACCGCAACAGTATCTCCATTTCCGGACGTCAGTACAATAAGCGTGGAAAACACTGCTATCGAATCCTGGTCCATGGAAAACTGCTCCAGATACAGCTGCTGATAGATCTCCAAACCGAGAGAACCGGTTCCTGTGTAATCGAAAAGCGCTGTATCAATTCCAAAACGGATATCGCCCTGGCTGAGCGATGCAAGATTCGAACCACCAGCGATTCCGCAGATCGCTAGAAACGCAACAGTTCTAGAAAATCCTATGCTTTTCCCAAGCATTCCTGACCTCCTCCCATTCCGTATAAAGTTCGAACTCTCCGCATCCATAATAATCAATGAAACTTACTTCCAGAGGTGGAGTAAAATATGTCCAGGTTTGACTGGGAAGAGTGCTGTTTTCCAGCGGTCTGTTCTCATTAATGTCCGGTTCACCCAGGAGAATATATACTCTCCCCTGGTCAGTATTGATGCCCATTGTATTGAGAACAGAGAAGTTATCCTCTACAAAATCAAGCCTTGCAAGATACTCCTCCAGATATTCATTCCGAACGGTTCCCGGTGAGATATCCCTCCTGTGCCAGAATTCTGACATCACAGCGTTTCGGCTGGATGGTCCTTCCGCATTGGCGAGAGAACTCAGTTCTGTTGAACTTGCGATTGGTCTGATCAATCTTCTGGTCAGATCAGGGTCTTTTCCCCAGACATCCCAGGATTGAAGCAGATCAAGTCTCTTTCTGGAAGCAGCAACAATCGTATCACCGCACACGACAACAGCAAGTATTTCGTACTCGCCTGCGTCGAGATTATTGATATCGATATATGCTGTGTATTCAAAACTACTTCCAGAAGCGGTCATATTCATCCATCCCTCTCTCATGGTAACGCCGTATACGTCCCTCAGGACATACGCAGCGTTAATGGAGTCAGGTTGTTGTGAGGGAGTGTATACATTCCAGATAACTTCGGTTGAACCGGAAGCTCTCTGTGTCAGGCCCTCGAGTATTTGAAGGCCGCCTGAAGACCAGAAGGTGCTGTCAATCAGAGAAATTTCTATTTCTTCCTCCCTTGAACAGCTCCTGCCTGTTTCAAGATCCCTCATAATAACTGTCAGTATATGACTGCCTGTTGGTAAATTCAGAATCGAAAGAGTCTCGATTACCGGTAATTCGCTCTTGAATACTGATCCACTGTTTCTTTCGGATAACTCACCATCAACAATCGCGGCTACTTCCCATGAAGCAGCCTCCGATCCATCTTCCATCACAAAGAGCAGATCCTCTTCATCAAGGCGTACAGTTATGTGTACTGCTCCAACACCCTGCTCACGGGCAGGTTCAGCATTCCAGGTTACCTGGAAACCGGTGAGTACCGAAAGTACCAGTGCTAGAAGTGTCATTCATTCCTTTCGACCGACCGGGGCAGGGATACGTTACCTGCCCCGCGGGTTACTTAATCAGCTAAAATGCGAACCCCAGGCTGGCTCTATGAACCATTTCCAGTCTGTTCCAATCCGCATAGGCGTAATCGAGGAAAATAGTATTACTGCCAACAGGGATGTTAAATCCCGCTCCAGCTGTAAGACCTTCTTCATCCGTGTTAATACGATATCCGCCGCGAAGGGCGAACATATTATTGTACCAGTACTCTGCGCCTATTCCAAGCTGTTCAACATTGTCACTGGGATGAATTCCATCAACTTCTACTGTGAGGAAGTGTGATCCTCTGTTGATGATATCCATCGCCATTCCAAGCCTGAAAGTCATTGGCATTGAGTAAGAATCGTATACTTCCAGAGAATCATCTCCGCTGTTCCACGTGGTGTACTCCCCATCAGGAGTAAGCTCGCCGCCGAAGTGCTGTATGGACATTCCAATACGAAGGGTTTTGAAACCCGTATCGTAAAGAGTACCAATATCAACAGCAATTCCACCTGCAGAGACATCATCCCACTGCTCTCTGACATACTTCACGGTAAGACCCGCGCTGAACCTGTCAGTAAGCATTCTGGAGAAAGAAAGACCTGCTACCATGTCATTGCATGAAAAAGTCTCTCCCGTTCCTTCGGGTTGTTCAACGGTGGTCACGTCCATATCACCGGACTGCAGCATCGCAAACTGAACAGCGAAAGTTCCTATTCCGCTGAACTCTTTTGACACAACAGCACCACCGTAAAGAATATCTCCAAACCACTGCGTACCTGTGAACTGCACCTGCGTTCCGGGCACCCTTACAAGGCAGGCCGGATTCCAGAATGCTGCACTTGGATCATCAGCGGTAGCAACGAACGCTCCACCCATCGCAGTTCCGCGAGCACCCAGTCCAAGTTTCAGGAACTGAGCGCCGGCAGTCCCGACCTTGGCAAAGGATGTTGCCTCGGCAAATGTCGGGAACAGCAGGAAAACGGCGACCGCTACGGTCAGGATTATACCTGTATACTTCATGGTCACTCCTCTCCTACTTAATGATGGCAAATTTGCCGATTACAAAGTCGTCCCCGGTCTCAACACGGAAAATGTATAGACCGGATGTGACTTCCTGATCATTTCTGCTGAGCAGATCCCAGAACTCCGTGCCTTCGTTTCCACTCCAGCTGCGATGTTCAAGGGTGATCACGTGGTCACCGGCAATTGTGTAAATATGAATGTTACACATGGCAGGCAAATGCGTGAAAGCTATCTTATCCAGATAAGTCTGCTCCCATGCTGCTGAACCTCTGTAAGGATTCGGCACTACCTGCACATTTTCTTTCCAGTTGGCATCAGCGGCCATTACCGGTGTCACTGGAAGAGGTGTCCCTTCAATAGTCTGCTTGTAGTTCGACTTGGTGCTTTCCACACCTGTTTCCTGGTCGAATGCGCAGACTATGTAGAAGTAGGGGAACCCGTTTGTTACACCGGTATCGGTGTATGAGAAAATACCTGGGTCAAGTGATTCGACAAGTACCCAGCCGGCCGGTTCAAAGGTTCCTCTATAAATGTTATATCCACCAAGATCCGGGTAAGACTCAGCGTTTGCGCCCCATTCGAGCTGCACCTGACCATTACCGGCTTCGTAGAACAGAATCGGGGTAGGCGGAAGCTCGGGTACTCCCCAGCCTCCATCACGGTAGTAAGCGTCCAGCAGATTATCCGCTGATACACGTGCGCCAGCAAGCCCCAACCCAAGGACCCATGCGCCAGTTACATGAAGGCTGTCACCGTCTGCCAGATTAACCGGTCCTGCGGTAATGAGGAATCTGTAGTCGAAAACAGGATAGTCAAGAGCCAGCGGGTTGTTGTAAACGATAGGGAATGGCCCGGGGTTTTCAGGCGCGAAAGCCTCAGGAGCGAATTCATTCCCGGCCCAGTCGGCCAGGTAAAGAGGAGCGCTGTACTGACCGTTTGCGTCAGGGTTGGCTCCCCACATGTAATCGTACGTCTCTATATCCGAGCCGGGGTCGCTCTCCCAGTTCCACCAGGAATGGGCAAGAGGGATCGGACAACCATAAACATCAATAGGACGTTCGATTGTACCATCAACCTTCTTGATCCAGAAATCAAGAAGTCTCCATGTGATATAACCGTTGCATGGAGGACTGAGGTTCGGTTCTCCGCTGTCATCCGTGCTTGAAGCCGGACTGTCACCATCCCAGATGGTGCTCATGTTGCGGGGAACTACGTGGAAGACAGTGTCACCAACTGTGTGTTCCCAGTGATTCTCAGGCATGCCGTTACTGAACATATTCAGACCGGCTTCGTTCGCGGTCCAGATGGTATCAGTACCGACTGTCCTGAAAAGAACCGTGAAGTGATCGCTGACACCGTTCTGGTCAATATCGTTATCAGGAATATCATCCTGACCGAGGTAGTTGTAGTAGTAGTAGATATTCTGAGGATCCTCGGAATCAAGAGGGTTATCCGGATTCTGCTGGTAGATGTAATCGTCCTGTTCGCTTGCGTTTGTTCCGTCGTCAAAAACGTACTCAAATGTAGCGTCAGGGTCATTACACCAGATAGCATGACCATCATAGTAGACGACATCGTCAAGGTGGCATTCAGAAACATCAACGGTTGCGACATCGCAGTCAGCTTTTATGCCAAAGACAAATGCGTTAAGATCAACGCCAGGATTACCATGTTCGGAATGGTGAGTAACTACGAAATCATTAACGATAAAATCGTTGTAACCGGGAGTTCCCCAGCCGTAGTTTTCTTCGTAACACATCATTCCATAGGGATCTTCATTTCTTGCCGGATCCCAGTCGTCGAACGCAAAGTGAGTTTCCTCAAGCGCAATGGGGCCCGGATTGAGTTTCTCCACCGGAAATCCTTCACTTGGACCCAGTTCCCAGGCGTTGACTTCACTGCAGCTTGCGTATTTTTCATTTCTGGCCAATGGAGTGACAGGGCCGAAAACACATGTATAGACATTACCGGCATAGAGATAGCCGCTGCCCTCTCCGCCCGGCCATTCCATACTTGGGTAGTTTGCCCAAGGGTCACCAATCAAACCAATATTCACAAAGGCACTCCACACGTTGCTCAGATTGTGCAGAACAAACACTGCCGGCGGACGATCGTCAGTCGTGCCACCGTCGGGCATTGATACTTCCTGCACTTCCCTGGCAAGGCCGGTACCTGACAGTGTAAACACTGCAAGCACCGTGAGTACCAGGAACCCGCGAGTGTACCTGGAGTTCCTCATACTCTACTTCACCTCCAATTCACATTTCGCCCATACGAGGGGACCCCTATGGTACCCTCTGTATGTTTCGCGATTGCTGTTATTATTACAATTATCATCTTTACTCTCTAATCCGTAAGAGTGAAATTGACAGTAAACGTTGTCCACACACCTACCGGAATACCGTTATTCTGAGCAGGTGTCCAGGATGTATTCCAGGCTGCAGACAGGGCTGCCTGGTCCAGCGAGTTAACCCCGCTTGAGTTGTAAAGTCTCACATCCGAAACGGAACCGTTGGCCGCTACATATACCCACAGAGTGACTGTTCCCTCCACTCCTGCCTGGGCAGCCATTGCCGGATAATCCGGGCGGGGCTGATAGGTGCAGACAGGAAGTACCTCCGCAGGCATGAACCTTGGCGGCCCCATCTCCTCTGACTGACTCCCTCCAAGCTCATCGCCCTGATCAATCGTTTCGACTGTATCGAGTCCTTCTGTATCATCATCCAGAGACAACGTTATGTCCTGATTAATTTCCTCTACCATTTCTTCAGTTTCCTGCTCGATCTCTTCCTGTTCTTCCTCTACTTCCTCTTCCTGTTCCTCCACGGCATCATCAAACGCAATGTCTGTTTCAACCGCTTCCATTTCGGAATCAGAAGTTCTTGTCGAAAGCCTTCCCATCTCGCTTGCCGGAAGGAACTCGAAGAACATTATCAGAATGGCAAGCCCAATAACTACTCCCAATTCGAAGTTCAGGGAAGGGTGCCCGAATTTAGTTCTGCTCTCAGACATCATCCCTCCTTCAATTGTACAGTCCGAACTCTTCAGCATTGAACTGAATGCTGTAAAGTTCTTCGAACCGCATGGAGTTAAAAAGACTGACCATATTTTCCATTGGAACCCTTGAATCGATATTGAGCACAACAACATCAAGTTCTTTGTTCTGCTCACGCCAGAACTTGTTACTCAGCCTTCTGAGCTGCTCAGCAACCTGAGGCAGGGGCATGTCGTAATCACCAATTCTGGCGACGAGTTCACTTTCATCGTTCCCAGGCTCGACCTGTTTAACCCAGACGGTCACGGTCAGGTGTTGCTTCCCAAGCTCACTCATTACCTGCGGGTGCGCCTGGGGGAAGCGGACTCTCAATCCTCCTTCTTCCTTGAACAGGGTTGTGGCCATGAAGAAAACAAGCAGCAGGAAAACGATGTCAGCCATCGTTCCGGTAAAGATAGTACTCCCTACATTCATTCTACTTTTGAACTTCATTATGCTCCACCTCCCAGTCTTTCCTGAATTGTGATACCGGTTCTGCTTACACCATTCATGCGCAGAACATCAAGGGCTTTTATCATACCCTCGTAATCACAGTCAGGGAAGAATTTGAGGATTACTACAAGTTCGCTTTCCCTTACCACGGATGCAATATCCCCCTGCCTGATGTCAGACAGGACAAGTGTATCCCCGAAGGCAACCTCTCCAAAAAAGGGGTCTTCCTCCAGAGGGGTTTCACTGCCCAGAAAGGTCCGGATGATACCAGGCCTTACAATGGGAACAAGATTCTCCGAGGCAATAGCTGTTTCCAGGGATCTGAACGTTCCTGATGGAACTCCCTTTGCCACTTCCAGATTATTCAGGAGTCTGTCCAGACAGGCTGACAGTTCTTCAGCTCTGTCCGCGGCAAGAATCCTTATACCGCTGTGCAGGGTAGTGTCCTGAAGGCTGACATCCTCCCCTGCTCTGGCCCTTTGCAGTGGACCATCAGGTGGCGCCTGATCAATCAGGGCCACGTACTCGTTGGCTCCCCACTGCTTGACAGTCATGACAAGCCTGTTCGTTTCGTCAATCACAACCTCTTCTGTCTGTTCGTCAGGCTTCTTGGGAAGTTTGTAGGAGATGCCTTTCTGAACTTCAAAGGTCGTTGTGACCAGGAAGAATATCAACAGCAGGAACGCAATGTCGGACATTGAGGCGTCGGGGATTGCCCCGCTTGCTCTCGGTCTGTTACGTATCCGCATCCATGCTCCTTAAAGCTGCTTCAGGTGCTCCATCTCAGACAGCGTATCCACAAGGAATATGCTGGCTTCTTCCATATCGATCACGAATTTACCAATCCTGGATATGAAGTAGTTGTGAGACATCTGGATTGGAATTGCTATGACAAGTCCGGTTGCGGTAGTTATCAGGGCTTCCTGAATACCGCCGGCGACCAGGCTTGCTTCAACGTTCTTGGCGGCGGCTATCTCACCGAAAGCTTTAATCATACCTGAAACTGTTCCAAGGAAGCCCAGCATCGGGGCAATACTTGAAACGGAAGCAAGTACGACTATTCCTTTTTCAAGGTAAGCCATCTCAATTCCGCCCGCGGATTCCACCGCTTTTTCAACGGCTTCAAGACCTTTGTCATGACGAAGCAATCCTGCGTGCAGAATGGATGCTACAGGACCGCTCGTGCGTTCACAAAGCTCTTCGGCTCCCCTGACGTCTCCTTTGCGGATGTATCCGCCAAGTTTCTCAAGGAATGAGCCGACATCTATCTTCAGTTTGCCGTAAGTAATAAACCTTTCGACAGTTACCGCAATACCGATCAGCAGAGAAAGCAGAAGCGGATACATGAAGTTTCCACCGGCAATGAACAGATCCATAAGATCCATACTTGCGCTTTGAGCTCTTTCTACTTCCTCACCCACAGGGATGTTTTCATCCGCTGATTCGGTCTGTTCTTCCTCAATCTCCGCAGCAATTTCCTGATCTGCGGTTTCCTGGGGACCGGGTTCCTCGGGCTGTGCCCATACAAGGGCGGTCAGCACGAGGAACAGAAGCAGGAATTTTCGCATCTAATATCACTCCTTCTTTACATTCAGATATCGGGAATTAATTACCCGGTCTGAATGGAAGAATTCAGCTTACCATTCAAATCCCAGACCGAACATGATCATCCGCGGTCTGCTGTAAACGTATGGGTTGTCCATTTTACCCGTCGGATCGTGATCGGGTTCTCCATCTCCGTTCATGTCAGCATCATACCATCCAATATCAGCAATAGTGTTGATATTGTGTCGGTTGAAGAGGTTGTCAACCTGACACCAGAGATTAAAGGAAACGGAATTTAACCAGAACATCTTGTTTACCTTGAGAGTGGTCATCATCGTCCAGGGGTATCTGCTTCCATTGATCTCCGGCTGAGCAGTGCCCTGGTCGGTTCCGCTGTAAGGGAATCCGCTGCCGTAGCTCCATGAAACATGTGCGCCGAATCCTTCGAGGAACGGGGTGTCGCCGATTCTGGGGCCTTCACCCTGAGGGATGCGGAAATCTGCTTCCACATTAACAGTATGTCTCTGATCCCAGTTAAGATAGGCTTCAGTCTTCGGAATGATCCATCCCGCCCAGAGGTATGAATAGTTCTGGGTAGCGCTGGAGCTTTTACCCATGGCAACTGAATATGTGTAGTTGAGAGAGCCGGACCAGAAATTGCTGGGACGTCTTGTTAGATTGAGTTCAACTCCTCTGATATTTCCGTAATCACGGTTGATATAGAGATCATACGAGTCAACCGCGCTGTAGAAATTCTTCTGCATGTCAATCTGACCGGTGATGTCTTTGTAGTAACCGGTTACGTCTATCATGGTGATGTCATCAAACTGATGCTTCACACCCACCTCGTAGGAGATCGTCTCCTCAGGGGAAAGGTCAGGATTTCCAACTATCGGGAATGCGCCGGAAAGATCAAAATCTGATCCGTTGTACATTCTGTCAAAAGATGGGGTCTGGAAATAGTGACCGTATGTAAAGTGAAGGACATCGCGTTCGGTTATAGGATGTGAGAATCCAACACGTGGACTGAGGTGGTATTTCACCGGAACGGTTATCGGGTTGATGATATGATCCGGATCATCGGGAGTGGTGCCCGGTACAACAGGATTCGTGGGATCCGCCGGATACTCGTCGAAGTTCGGATCGAAGTAATCAAAGCGGAGACCGGCGTTAACGATCATGCCTCTGTATTCCATCTTATCCTGTATGTAGGCAGCTCCGGAGTTGGGGAAAACATGATAACGGTTCATGTAGATATTACCGCCTGAGGCTGTGTCTACATATGAGTCAAAGATATCGTAGTACTTCGCTTCAATACCGGCCTTCAGCTGATGCTGCTGGTTGAGCTGGCTTACGATATCAGTTTTGAAAGTCGATGTTGTACTTCTGGTTTCTGCCCAGGCGTAGCGGCTTGCGCCGGCCCTGTAGAAATCATCAGAGTCGGGTCTTCTACTAGGAGTATACTCCAGCCAGTCGTCCCAGGAGAAATCTTCTCCAAGCCATTCGGTGGTGTAAGTAGTGTCATCAGGATCGTTTCTTATCTTGTAGTGGAAATAGGCCTGATACCGGTTGAGCTTAATCTCCATGAAGGTCGCGTCACTCAATGTCTGGGTGACGGCGGCACCTATACTGTAGTTCTCCCAGAATCTTGTCGGGAGACCGTAGAGAATACTGGTTCCGGAACCCTGTATCAGTGAATCTAATTCTCCGGAGCTGGACTCGATGTAGTATGGATCTTCAAATCTGCTCCATGCCCAGCGACTTAAACCGGCAGTTTGATCCATGTAGTAACCGGTAAGGTTGATCTTGGTTCTGGGGTTGGGTTTGTAAGTAAGTTTCAGGTTCCCTGTATAAGTAGTTCTCCATTCATTGAACGAATAACCGTATCTTCCGTCTTCACCCCCGCCGATTTCCGTAAACTCTCCGGATAAGAACATTCTCATGTCTCCGGGAACGTTCACGCCGATAGCGGGTAGAAGGTAACTGGTAAACGGTTCGGGACCACCAATGGCCGCTTCGGCATTGAGTAATGCGTTTGCAAATGGCCCTACGTTGCCCCGTTCCCATCCACTGTCCGGATCGTCGGGGTCAATGCCTCCCCAGTGCGAGCCGCTGGCCAGGCCAAGAGATTCCCAGTCGTTACCGCTGAAAGATACCTGTCCTGTATACGCGCTTCCGCCCTCGCGGGTGATGATGTTGATAATAGCGGACTGCGCGTTTCCGTATTCGGCTCCGAAACCGCCGGATATGGTTGACATCTCGGCAACTGCGCCCAGGGGAATGTCACTGTTGAAAACATTTTGGGTCGGGTCCATCTGAGCAACACCGTCTACCAGGTAAACGATCTCGCCGCTGCGGCCACCGCGTATGTGAAGACCACCACGATTTGTGGAACCAGCCTGGCGGTTCACGATATCCGCGATTCCGGCTACAGGCATGGTTTTGATTTCCTCACGACCAACCACATGAAATGACTCAGTGGCATCCATCATGATCATTCCTCTTGAATCCGTTACTGTAATTGTAGTACTGCCTACAGTGAGGATATCAAGATTGAAATTCATGGGAGTTGTCTGATCGACTACGACCGATACTCCCTCTGCTGTCTTAGTGCTCATTCCAACCATGCTGGCACTTATGCTATAAGTACCAGGCTGAAGGTTGATTATGAAGTACTCTCCGTTTGCATCCGTCATTGCGCCGTAGGATGTTCCCACGACCATAACAGTGGCACCAATGAGCGGTTCACCGGAAGTATCGGTAATACGTCCGGCAATTTTACCAGTGGTTCCAGCTGTTACTGACAGAGCCACGAACAGCACAAGCACAAAAGACATTATCGTTGCTTTTCTAAGCACCGCTGCAGCTCCTTTCTTCTACTCGCAGCCCATGCTGCGAAAAAAATAAACCTTTCGATTCTGAAGAAAGCCCCGTGATACACCTCCCTTTTTACTTCTTCAGAAGTCGCACAAACAATTGACGTTAATACATTTGTTAACACATTTGAACAATTTTGAGAGTATACCTCCCTTAAAGAATTATGTTGCTGGAATTGAACATAAGATAGGCAAAAACTTGAGTCAAGACGCTTATCCATGATATTTGTCCGTTCTGTACAGATATTCCGCATCTTTTCCTCTCATTTCTCCCGGCACTCAAAAAACACTGAAATATGAGCTTAGTTCCATGGACCGGATCACATATACATGCATTTTCTTCATTTTCGAGCATGTGACCAGGCGTTACTCTTGTGTGGGACACGCACCAGAGGCTGGGTTATTGGGGAACACACAGCAGAGCCTGTATGTCCCCGGACACGCACCAGAGCGTCGTGCTCTTTGGGGACACGCACCAGAGCGTGCATGTCCCCATATGCTTTGATGTCAGCCTCCTATTCCCAGCAATCGCGGAATAGTTGGAATCCAGTCGAAAATCAAGAACTGACACCGCCCGATGAGCAGGCTTATTCGTGCCATTATCGTGTAGCCGAAACTCGCTCCGAATGCAACCATCAGTATCGTAATTCCTACATTCGCGGTCTTGCCCACGATTCCGGTATGTGCCTTTGAAAAGAAGAAGTAGACAAGGCCGGTAATTACACCCACAACAAGGATAATATTGCTGATAATATCCCATGCCCCGCCGGAGCTGACTGAGATAATAGTGCCTTTAACCTGTGCCATCGCGTTTGTCTGAAAGAAACCCACCATGTTCACTCCGGCTCCGGCTCCGATTATCATTCCGAGCGCCATGCGTGAGAGCCCGGCGATCTTCGGTATTATCCTTGCCAGCATGAACAGCGCAAATATTCCTGGAATTATCCATATCCAGTTGAATCCGCCGTCCTCCGGGAACATCTGCTGCCACCAGTTCGGCTTGAGCACATTCTCGATAGAGTAAATAACCCAGTACCCCGCGCTCATGCCGACGAAAAGATGTTCGGCAAACTTGTAGAATGGATTATCTCGATAAAGGAAGCTGTAAAGGCAGAGAGTCAGCATTGCTCCCAGCCAGATGCCGAGTATTTCCCAGTTCATCCCCTGCCTCCTTTCCTCTTCTGCGAGAAGTATGCGAGGTTGCCGATTATGATGAAACTCATTATCACCAGATGTGCAATGGATTGGGGAGCCATCCCCTCTATTGCCTGGCCATTCTCGATCCCCACAAGAGTTTCATAATCTGCAGCTCCCTTCAGACCGCCAAGCAGCCCGACCATCTGACCTGTCTGCAGATATGTATAGTATTGTGGAGCACTGACAGCGGTACATCCGCCTCCAACAGGCACTCCGAATCTGTCTCCGGCCATCATGACCCACGCCGGCACACCGGGATCGCCTGCTGACAGCGTAATGATGAGATCAAAGCTGGTAAGATCAGATATGTATTCAAGCATCGGGATCTCGTCCCACGGAAGGTTGTCTCTGTCCGTCGGAAATACCGCGTTCATGCTCGAACCGAGACGGACTATCATAATTCCGCCGCCGGTTTTGTATCCAAGGTTGCACCAGTCCTCGTATTGTACTTTCCCCAGGCTGTCTCCAACACTGGTCATAACCTCCTGCGCCAGACTCGCTCCCTCAGGCCAGAGTGCCATACAAACCACATTGATATCTTTTCTCATGAGGTGAGTCGCAAGAGCAATGGCCATAGGATGCAGCTCCGGCATGGTTGAAGGGCCATAATCGAAGCTCAGCAGAACATCGCAGCCTTCCGGCAATGCATCTACATATTCGTACATGTCCCTGCTGGGCTCAGCACCTACGGGATTGGGAAAGATGAGTTTTAATGTAACAGGGATGATCACAGACAATGCGATAAGGACGAAGATTATCCTTCTGTCCAGATTTCCGAGTTTTTCTAATATGGAGGCCATCAGTCCGTACCTCCCAGATAACTCCGCTCGATTCCGAAGATCATTCGGAGGGAAGTGGACACGACTCCCATAGCTGCTCCTATCATGACAGCTCTCTGCCCTGCCGTATTGGGAATGGTCATGAGCCAGACTTTGGCAAGCGGAATTTTATCCCAGATCATAGCTCCTATAGGCACCTGCCCGAGCATTACAATGAACGCGGATGTCAGAAGAAGTGTTGCCCTCCAGTTGGATGCACGGAATGCTCTGAAGGCAGCGGAAGCGACGAAGAAGGCAAGCAGGCTGAACATTGTCGAAGCCATGGGAGCGACCATGTTCATGAACAGGAAGTCGAAAGGTCTTGCTTCTGTTACACCGTAGATCAGGCCGGTCACAAACATCACTGAAAATCCGATGATGGTTACCGGGCTGTACTTCCAGTTCTTAAGCTTCAGCTTGATCTTCCTGAAATGCACATGCATGAGGTTAAGCGCTCCGAGGAATATCGCCGCGGAAGCAACGATCATATACCATTCCTGGAGGTTGTCTCCCAGAAGCTTGATCGGCTGGTGCGGAACAAAGAAATGGAGAACCATTATCATGCCTGTAATGAAAGTTATCGAAAGCGGTAGTATGAGTCTCATGCCAGCCTCCTAATTCACTGTTACGAGTTTGCGGAGGAACTCGGCAACACTCTTCATTGGAGACCAGAAGTCTCCTATGGACGCGGCTACAACACCGGCTACAATCAGAATGAGGAAGAAAAGCTTGCCTGCGTCCTGGCCTTTGAGACTTCCAAGCAGCTTGGGTTCCCGCGAAAGATAGGCGCTTGCCGCGAACAGTTCCTCACCGATCAGGGTATAATCGCATGCCGCTATGAAGAACGGTATCTGGCTGGGCATGGCGGTTCCGGCTATCTGTATAGCTCCCACGCTTCTTCCCGTTTCCGCAAGGATGAGACTTTCAGCGTAGAAACAGCCGAGCAGAAATATCGCGGCCGGTTTCTCTCTGACCATGATTCCATCCACACCGGCCGCGTATCCAAACTGGTCATCCGTAAGGTATTGTATATTTTCCCTATTAAAAGTATCCGATCTGCCGGCCTGAAGATAGCCCTCCTTGACTACTTCCTGCGCAACACTCATGACAACGCTTCTACTTGTTGGAACAAGCAGCGGGGATCCATATTCAGCGGTTTTTCTCGCAACTCTTCCAAGAATAACTATGCTTGCGATTGTCTGGATATTATCCATATCCATTATACCGGGTACGTATAGAACAGGCCTGCCCATCTCGGTTGCTCTGCCTACAGCATCATCAACCGCCGCCAGTCCTGCTATTTCGCGAATGTAGAGTTCTTTTCCCCGTTTTCCGCTTTCGATATAGTAAATTATGACTGCCATTATCAAAGTAAGGATAATAAGCATTCCTATGCGGCCTGAATAAAGCCATTGTGCGGATGCGACTGCCTGCACCTCATCGGAACAGGCTTCAGCAACTCCCCCGAGGTAGGAAAGTATCCAGTAAGAGTAGGTAGCGCCGTTCCTGACTGAATCATCGGAGTAATCCGTGATATTCGCAGGCAGAGTCGTAATAAGCTCTTCGGAACCGGCGGGGTCTCGTCTCATTATTTCAAGAGAGTCCGGTCTGATTCCTTCGCTTTCCAGGATCCAGCTCAGTTTAACCGAACCGCCTTCATCGTTTGGAATATCGGATGCCTGCAGATCTGCTATTCTGCAGACTTCATGTGCCAGACCGACATTCTGTAAAACGCTTTCAGGCGGGTCTGTATTATCGGCCAGAGCAAATCCTGCCAGAGACAAAAGCAGAACCGCAATAACAGCCGAAAGGTTTCTCATGTTCCCTCCTTCCAATTAAAGAAGATGCCCCTGGATATCCAGAGGCATCATCCTTATAAAATCAATCAAGTTCACTTTGCAATATTCTATTCCTCAATCAGCTCCACATTCGCCCGTGGAACTGTAGCGGTTTCTCCATTTTCAAATTCAACTTCCAGCACTCTTACATGAGCTTCGGAATCCAGCACCTGAAGCTCCGCAGGGAGTGCCGCCACTTTACCCAGCTTCCCGAAGTAGGGTGCGCGAATACAGCGGATAGGGGAGCCTATATCCATAGCGCCGGCCTGTTTATCCGAACCGATGTCACTAAGCGTTTTGTCAACGGGGATAACCAGTTCCGGACGCATGACACCTGCTCTTATCTGAGTAGCGCCGTTAACGCTGGTCAGCATCCCTTCCCTCGAACGGAGGAGATCGAAAGTGCCATGAGCCATGGTCATCCTTCCGAAACCTTCGGTCAGTATAAGCGTTATACCTTTCTTCTCGTGTCCGGTTATGGCAACACCAAGATCATATCCGAGAAACTCCTTAAGGTCCTTATCATCAAAACCGCCCACTATTATCGCTTTTACTCCAGTAGCGATAGCCTTTTGAAGGGTTTCGTACGAGACAAAAGAACCTCCAAGAAGTATCTTTCCTCTGCAGGATTCATCAATGAGATCTCCCGTGAGTTCCTGCTCCGGGCTATCCGCGCAAACCTTAAGCTCTCCGCGGGTTTCACCACCTATCCCGAAAATACCCTGAACGAACGTTGCGGTGGTTTTGATGATCACGCCTTCGTTTTCAAGTATTTCAGAAACCGTTCCTTTTATGTAAGCATCGATCTCCACAGGGATAGGAGGTTCGCGGAGAACTGCCTGTCCTGTAATACCGTTATAACTTTCAAAAGTACCCTTGATAGGGGATCTTACCGTGTTCTTGAAAAGACCGAAGAAGCCTTTTGTCTGACCTATAGACTCGTTTTCTTCAAGCGGATCACCCTCATTTTTAAAAAGAAGCTCAGGAATATCTCCCGGAGGCATCCCCATGATGTTCGCGATGTTCATCATCTTGACATTGCCTGGAAGTTCCGTCCTGGCGACAACGGTTTCCGCTGTCACTGGATCACCTATATTAACCAGAGTTTCACCGGTAAGGGGAAGCCTTCTCTCTTTCAGGATTTCAGTAACACTGGCAACTCTCAATCCCGGTGTATATGCAAAAGCCATTATTCGCTCCCCTCCAGATTCAGAAATCTGTCCGGATATATATCAAGCGCCTTTGCCCATTCCTGAAGTTTTGCGATTCTCTCTGAATCATCCTCGGGAAGATTGAAAGGCAGTCTTCCTCTTCCGTCAAATACAAGGCCGACCACACCACCTTCAAGTTCTCCGGTCCATTCGACGCCGGGACCGGCGCCGACATCAAGATTCTTCGCCGGTTTTATGACAGCTTGAACCTTCTCTCCGACTCCGAGGGGCAGAACGAACATTTTCCCGCGCTTTATCTGAAGTTCCTTTGATGATCCATCAGGCATCGAAAGACTGACATCGGCGAGAACATCTGTTTTTTTCAGCTGTCCGGAAGGAGCTATACAGGATCCGAGTCGTATCAGACAGTCCTTATCGAACACCTCTGTTGCAGCCTGTGGAAGCACCTCTGAGAGTACGCCAAGCTGAGGCATCATGAAAATAGAATCCACCGCCAGCATCGTTACGCCCTCCGGGAGGAATGCGTCTATGACCATGAGAGCAGCCTGATTTCTTCTGGGGGCGTGAGAGAGAACTCCTCCTGATCCGATAAGCAGATCAAGGTTCATCATGTTTACCAGAGTTGCACCGGTCTGTGACTGCTCGAAAGCATCGCCAATCGTTCTCTCCTGGGCGACACCCTTCAAACCGGTAGCCAGTTCCTTATGCTGCACCAGCGCGAGCCTGAGAGCCTCTCGCGCAATGGCCTGCTCGACAATAAGCTCTTTCAGCATTTGCGGAATGGTCGTTGGACGTATCATCTTGTTTCTGATCCTGTTTCTGAGGTCCGCCTCATCCATGTGGAAAGGAACCCAGCGCATGACATTGTCAAATCCCGCGCTTGCAAGAACGTTTGATACGCTGTAACTCAGACCAAGATTTGCGGATACGGTCCGGTTGAAAACTGTCTCATCTCCACTTGTGAAGACGCTGAAAACATCCGTTGTCGCACCGCCTATATCAACACCCATCACTTCAATATTCTCATTCTTCGCAACAATCTCGATCAGTTTCCCCACAGCGCCTGGAGTAGGCATGATGGGAACCTGCTTCCATTTACCGTCAACGTAATGCCCTGCCCATTCCATCAACCCTGGATAACCGGGAGCCTGAGCCATGACATGTTCCATGAACAGTTCATGAATCAGATCTCTTGCCGGACCGAGATTTTCCCTTTCAAGAACAGGCCGAAGATTATCCACTATCTTCAATTCGGCCTGATCCCCAAGTTCTTTCGCGACTTCCCCGGCAGCATCTTTATTACCCGCATAGATGACAGGAAGTTTATAGCCTACGCCAAATCTGGGTTTTGGATCGGCAGCTTTTATGATTTCCGCAAGTTCAACTACATGATCGATCGTACCGCCGTCGATACCTCCGGAAAGAAGGATCATATCAGGTCTCAATCGTCTGATGTCCGCAACCTTCTCATGCGCAAGCCTGCCGTCATTTGATGCGATCACATCCATGACAATTGCTCCTGCGCCAAGAGCTGCGCGCTGGGCGCTTTCGCCGGTCATTGATTTGACAACTCCGGCTACAGTCATCTGAAGACCGCCTCCGGCGGAAGAGGTGGACATATAGATATCCACTCCGTCAGGGCTGTCGGGAGACACCAGCACGGTACTTCCGTCAGCCTTCAGAAATTTGCGTCCTTCGAGATCTTCAATTTCACCTACCGCGTTAAGCACACCTTTGGTTACATCCTCAGCTGGTGCCTCGACAGTGGTCGGGGCCTCTCCCCTTCGGATAAGACGGTACTCACCATCCCTCTTTTCGATTAGAATGGCCTTTGTAGTGGTACTGCCGCAGTCCGTCGCCATGATTCTGGTGATTTCTTTATCGGACACCGCTATTAACCTCCTTCTTCTGTATTGATATCCTTGCTCCTGTGTATGAGCCGGCTCCAGAAGGTCTTTCTGCTCCGCTTTTCCTTCCTGCGAGTCTCCTTCAACTCCCTGCGGCTCTGAACATCATGAGCATTTTCTTCTTCAATCATAATTGTAAGCTTCTCTATATTTTCCCTGTTTTCTATCATCCGGATGAACTTGTAGTAATTCCCGGATTGAACTACAAGTGAAATAACCGGATTAGCAAATATAAGCATCTGATTACCCAGAAACGACAAAGGTTTAATCGACTCCAGAAATATTATTGCCGGTACAGTCAATTGTCTCTGCACTATTTCTTTTGAAATTTTCTCCATGAGATCAGAGTAATCCTCGGTGCCCTCTAGATCAATTAGATCATGGCTGCCCGGTGGCATGTGTCCTGATATATTCAAGAACTTCCTTTCTGTTACCGGAGAACTGCACTGACATCCCCCTGAATTTCGCAAGCCTGGTTGGCTGCGGGAATGGGCTCAGAAGAACACCGTACTTATCAGGAACTATACTCCTTACCTGCTTCCAGGTCTTGCGTTCGGTACCAAGGAGGGATTTCTTACTTACACCCTCATCGCTCATCCTGAATCTAATGGGAAGAAAATACGTCCACCCTGAGAGAAACAGTACAAAAGCAAAAACAAGTCCCCACCAGAGATTATTCCCCATAACCACAGCTGCCAGTAAACCGGAGAGAAAAATGATTAAGACATACGCTGCCGTTGCCCATGGGCGCTCACCGGCAGGATGGGAAATCCATTCAAGTACCGCTTCCGGCTTATCCGTTGTATCTGTCACTGTCCCTCTTCATCCGGAGGTTCCACGATACAGAGCTCCTTGACTGCCTGGACTTCGTCAAGTCTCAGAACCGGTGTGTTCACCGGCGCGTCTGTAACAAGGTATGGCTTTTCATCACATTCGCGTGAAATGGAAATCATGGCCTCGGCAAAAGCATCAAGATCCTCGAGCCCTTCAGTTTCCGTAGGTTCTATCATCATCGCTTCATGCACGATCAGAGGGAAATACACTGTTGGCGCGTGAAAACCGTAATCAAGGAGCCTCTTCGCCATATCCAGCGTCTTCACACCATTCTCCGCCTGTCTGTCTCCGGAGAGAACGAATTCGTGCATGCATGGACCGTTATTGAAGGGAATATCAAAATACTCCTCAAGTCTCGCTTTAAGGTAATTAGCGTTTATCAGGGCATTCTCTGTTACTTCCCTGAGTCCTGCGGAGCCAAGGGTTCTGATATATGCGAATGCTTTGTAAAGTACACCTGTATTACCGTAGAACGCCAGCAGTCTTCCAAATGAATTCTGCTTTTTGCTCAGTGAGTAGCTTCCATCCTTATTCTGAATCACCACCGGATCGGGAAGGAATTGAGCAAGTTCCGCTGTGCATGTCACGGGTCCTGCACCGGGACCGCCGCCTCCGTGTGGTGTGGCAAAAGTCTTATGCAGGTTGAGATGGCAGACATCAAACCCCATATCACCAGGCCTGGCAACTCCCAGGAGGGCGTTCATGTTGGCTCCATCCATGTAATTCAATCCACCGGCCTTATGAACAATCGAGGTAAGCTCCTCTATTCTCGATTCAAAAAGACCGAGAGTATTCGGATTGGTCAGCATGAATGCAGCTGTATTCGGGCCAGCTTTTTCACGAAGGTCATCAGGATCAACTTCGCCGAATTCGTTTGATTTCACTCCAACGATCACGCAATCGGCCAGAGTTGAAGTTGCAGGATTCGTACCATGAGCGGAATCAGGCATGAGAACTTCGTTCCTGTGTTTCTCTCCTATGCTTTCAAGGTAGCTCTTTATGAGCATCAATCCACAGAACTCTCCCTGTGCACCGGCGGCTGGCTGAAGAGACGCTCTCTCAAAGCCGGTGATTTCGCAAAGATAGTCAGCAAGCTTATACATTATCTCGAGAGTTCCGGCAGCCATGGCTTCAGGGGCAAGCGGATGTATTCCTGAGAGCCCTGATAATCTGGCGAGATTCTCGAAATGCTTGGGGTTGTATTTCATGGTGCAGGAACCTAGCGGGTACATGCCCTTCTCAACATGGTAATTCATGGTGCTCAGGTTCACGAAATGCCGCATAACCTGGTTTTCCGTTACCTCGGGCAGACCGGTTTTCTTACCTCTTGAGAACTCCTCAGGGATACCGGAAGAGACCGGTACATCGAGTTCAGGAAGAGAAGAACCTGTTCGACCGGGACTGCTCATTTCGAAAATGGTTTTCATTGATCACCACCTCCGCAACAGATATCAGAAGCAATTTTTACATATAGATCCATTTCCTGCTTTGTCCGTTTTTCAGTTGCGGTTATCAGCATCACTCCCTCACCGAGTTCAACCATGGGAAGCCCTGCAAGAATACCTTCCTTCATCAGACCATCGTGAATATCCAGAGAGGAAACAGGAAATGAGACAGTAAACTCTCTGAAAAAGGGTGTATCGGCAAACACGCTGCTCACGCCGGGAATTTCCAGAAGCTTCTGCTGAAGGTAATGACTCTTGTGGAAACACTGGTTCGATACTTCCCTGAATCCTTCCTCACCCATCAGAGATAGATAAACTGTGTTCGCAAGGGCCATCAGAGCCTGATTCGAGCAGATGTTACTTGTAGCCTTTTCTCTGCGAATATGCTGTTCTCTTGTCTGAAGAGTCAGTACGTATCCCTCCTGATCGGCTCTGTCGGAAGTTCTTCCGATGATCCTGCCAGGCATCTTTCTCGCAAGTTTTTTCCGGGTTGCCATGAAACCGATATACGGACCGCCATATGACATCGGAATGCCCATGCTCTGCCCTTCTCCGACAACGATATCAGCTCCGGCATCACCTGGTGAACGGAGAAGCGGAAGCGCTACAGGGTCCGCGGCGACAGCAAGCAGACCGCCATGTTCATGAATCAGGTCAGCAACCGGTTGCAGATCTTCAATCAGCCCGAAGTAATTAGGATATTGAACAAGTATCGCTGCCGTTCCGCCTTCAATAAGTTTCGCGGCTATCTCAAGGTCAAGTGTGCCATCCTCAAGAAATGGAATCTCGTTTATCTCAAAGTCATCTCTTTTAAGGTAAGTCCTTACAACATCAGCCCACCTTGGATTAAGTGAGCCTGCCATAAGGATTCTCTGCTTCCGGGTTGCTCTCATCGCCATCAGACATGCTTCAGCGGCAGCGGAAGCACCGTCATACATGGATGCATTTGCCGCTTCCATACCGGTAAGTCTGGCAATCATCGTTTGATATTCGAAAACAGCCTGCAGCGTTCCCTGGCTGACCTCAGCCTGATAAGGTGTATAGGCGGTATAGAATTCACTTCGAAGGAGAATATGATCGACTGCCGCAGGGATGAAATGGTCGTAAGCACCGGCTCCAATAAAGCATATCTTATCCGCTCCGGTATTCCTGTCCGCATATCCTTCAAACTCACGCTGGAGTTCAAGTTCTGAAGCAGGATCAGGAAGATCAAGATCTTCCTTGAGCTGGTACTTCAGCGGGATCGATTTAAGAAGGTCACTGATACCTTTAACACCGATCACGCGAAACATTTCTTCGGTATGTTCCCCGCGGTTCTGTATGAACCTGCTCATGGATTACCCGCCGATGAATTCAGAGTACTCGGCAGCGCTCTTCAGATTTCCGAAACCGGAAGAATCATCAGTGGCTATAACGACAAGCCAGCCCTTTTTGTATGGATCTTCGTTGATAAGCGCAGGTTCGTCCTCAAGATCAGTATTTACACGTACGATTTTACCGGCAAAGGGAGCATAGAAATCTTCAGCGGTCTTTACGGCTTCAAGAGAACCAAAAATATCTCCCGCGCTGAATTCTTCAAGACCGGGAAATTCAACCATGACAATTTCACCCATCTGATCCTGGGCGTAATAAGTCAGGCCCATCATGTATTCACCATTACCGAGATCTTTAACCCACTCGTGAGAGTCAGTGTATCGGAGACCTTCCGGAATGTTCGACATATTTTCCTCCTTGTGTTCCTGATTACTTCCTGCTGCCATCCTTGTAGAACGGCAGTTTTACAGTTTTGACAGAGATTCTTTTCCCTCGTACTTCAGCTTCCAGTTCAGTTCCGCTCTTATGGAAACCCTGTTCGACGAAAGCAAGGCAGACTCCGTGTCCCAGTGCAGGTGCAAGTGAACCGCTGGTAACGATACCAACCTTGCGATTGCCCTCGAACAGTTCAGCGCCATGCCTGGGAAACCCTTTGCCTGTTACCTCAAGACCTACGATGTACCGCGCAGGTTTCTCCTTCTTCTGTCGGGCCATTACCTCACGACCTATGAATTCCTTATCGGTTTTCAGTTTAACGACCCAGCCGAGTCTCGCCTCTATTGGAGTCGTGGTGTGATCGATATCATTGCCGTACAGAACGTAGCCCACTTCGAGCCGGAGCGTATCTCTGGCGCCAAGGCCTATCGGTTTAATTTTATATTCTTCACCGGCCTTCATAACGGCATCCCATACATCTGGAGCGTCATCGGATTCAATGTAAATTTCAAATCCATCCTCACCGGTATATCCGGTTCTCGCGATCAGAGCCTCTTTACCCGCGAATTGACCTGAAGCGTGGCAGTAGTAACCTATGCTTTCCAGATCTGTATCCGTGAGCTTCCCGGCAACTTTCTGCGCGTCAGGCCCCTGAATTGCGACAAGTGCGATATCATCGCTTTCATTCGTCAGAGTCATGTCATATCCTGTTGTATGATTGTTGACCCAGGCCCAGTCCTTTTCGATGTTTGATCCGTTAACGACCATCAGGAATTCTTTATCTGATATTCTGTATACGATCAGGTCATCGACTATTCCACCGTCGGGATAGCACATTGTTGAATAGTATGCCTTGCCCGGTTCCACATCAGAATCGTTTGTCAGAAGGTAATCGAGGAATCGAGATGCATCCTTTCCCTTTACTCTGAACTCACCCATGTGAGAAAGGTCGAAAACCCCGACACCCTTACGGACCGTATTGTGTTCTTCTTTCACGGTTGTATACTTCATAGGCATTATGTAACCTGCAAAGGGTTCAAGTTTTGCTTCAAGGCTCACATGCCTGTCGTACAAAGGCGTTTTTTTGTCCATATGGTTTCTCCTGTACTAAACTTTTTCTTAAGAATAATTGCCAGAATATACGGGAATGAATTTACATAAACGGGAAACAAAATGCAATGAGCAGAAAAGGAACTGAATCACAGAAATAAGGCAAATCCGGATGAAAATCGCCATTTCTCGGAAACTCCGAAAAAAGCTCCAGAGGGAAGCCCGTAGATCAGATTGTTTTGACGCGCTTTTTGCCGAAGCTGTCGCTAGAAGATGGTTTCTGAGAATGAGAACTCCATGCTGGAGAACAGATGAAAAGCCGGATACTGAAAGAAGGTACAGCCTCCTTTTCCGTAACGGCAGAAAGGCAATAGTCCTTCCCTCAAATCATAGAGGAATCTCATTCGACAGAATGGCAAAAGCTGAATGTGATTATCTCATAATCGTTGAACCGTCTGAAGACCACTCGGGATCAATTAAAGGATTTCTTTACTCGTTTGATATCCGGAGACCGGGCAGGCTGAACTACCGATATGAAATCGCTGATCTGGAACCAAGGAAGATGGAGCATTTCCCTGAACTTCTGAACAGACCGGACAGATTCAGATTCGCTTATTTTCTCGGCAGTCTGAGATTACTCATTCAGGGCAACTTCAGGACTCCCCCTCCGCTGTCGCAGGATTAACCTCTATTCCCAGCTGGGAATACCATCTACGATACTTCCGTGGTTTGGATCAGTTGGCAACGGACAATGGATTGTGAATGTCTGTCCGGATATATCGGTTTCGTAAATGTAAAGAAGGCAGCAGGCCGGACATTCAAGGTCCCAGTTATCCATTACTCCAGAAATCCCGAGTTCACACAGTTTTTCCGGAAACCGATTGTATATTCCATAATACATCGAACACGCTGTCAGGAGACTCATCATATTGCTCTGACAATATTCGAGATAATTGGAAGGATCGGGAGGCCAGCTGACAACTCCGTTCTGGATATAACCGTGCGATGGTATCACGTTTGACGGACAAGCTATGCAATAATTCTCATCGTCGACTGAAAAGGTATACTCTCCGTTCACAGGACAATGTATGGAATCAACAGGAATGGAAAAGAACTGCTGAAGATCTTCAATGTTGTCAGCATATTCATTGTACATACCGTAGTACATAGACTGGGCGACTCCCAGAGACACCAGTTGTCCATGACAGATTTCGGTATGCTCGGAAGGATCGGGAGGCCAGCTTGTATATCCATTCCATATATGACCATGAGACATCTCTGCGCCTGAGGGACATTCTATGTAATATTCTTCACTGATATCACCTGAAAACAGGTATTCGCCATTAACAGGACAGTAAATTGATTCAACCGGAATTTGAAGAAACTCCTGAAGATCCTCAATGTTGTCAGTGTACTCATTGTATTTACCGTAGTGCATAGTCTGAGCGTTTCCCAGCAGCTCCATATATTCATGACAGATTTCCTCAGCACTGCCGCCATCGTGCCAGCCTGAACTGTGCCCTGTTACGGGCTGCGTTACGCTCTGGCCTGTATCAACACAGGCGGTAAATACAATGAATGGAATCAATAGAATACTGATTAATCGAGTCATTTTCTCTTCTCCTCTACCCTCTCATGTTATCTCGCCAGTCTGAGATTACTCATT
>JAUVEU010000001.1 GCA_030594645.1 Candidatus Aegiribacteria sp. | reverse complement strand
CATTCGTACACCTCGTACATCTTTGTTTCAATTACATTGCCGTCAAGTATTATCCTGATGTAGTAAAGTCCATCCGGAACTCTTGAACCATTCCCGTCATTGAGATTCCATGACAATGAATGCTCTCCTGATGTCTGTGATTCATCTGAAATCAATGTTCTTACGCCATTCATATAACAGTTCACTACAATAACATCCACAATACCGTCTTCAGGAAGGTTGTATGTAAATGTGAATTCATCTGTTACCTCATCGAATGGATAAGTGCTGCTATCACAGCCAGCCAAAAGTATCAGAATAGCTGGCAGAATAGTAAAAGCTGTTCTTCTCACGATATTTCCTCCAGTCTTGATTCAATTTTCACATTGATGTACTATATTAGATTAGTAAGGTGGTAAACAATGCAATCCTGTTCTGACTGGATAATGGACAATTTCAAGGATACTGCGAATCCGGATACGGACGATCTGGATAGAACCGGCGAAAAACCTCCGGATTCTGTTTATACCCGAATGAAAAAAGTGAATTATCTGATTATACATCACTCTGCTACGGCAACAGGTTGCGCAAGGGTATTCAGGGCATTTCACAGATCGATCAATGAATGGGTAGATATCGGGTATCATTTTGTGATAGGGAACGGCTCCCTGTCAGAAGATGGCGAAGTGGAAGAAGGAAGGCCTCAGTGGGCGGTTGGTGCGCATGCCAGGGAACATAACTCGGATACAATTGGAATCTGTCTTGTGGGTAATTTCAATGATACTTATCCAACAGAAGAACAGATGAGATCCCTGGGGATGCTTCTGAAAAACCTGCTTTCGGAGTACGATCTTTCTTCGTCCAGTATCATTCTGCACCGGGACCTGTCCGGATGTAAAACCCTGTGCCCCGGAGATAACCTAACAAGAGAGATGATAGTCAATTCCATTTCTTATCCGTAACTGCTTTCAGGACTTGTCAGTTTCCCTCTTGTTTTGTATATCTGCGTACTCTGGAAAGGATACATGAAATGATTACAGTGCTTACAATGATGCATTTTATAATTTGTATACTGCTTGTGGCAGTTGTACTGCTTCAGAAATCCAAAGGCGATGGTCTTTCCGGCGCGTTTGGCGGCGGAGGCGCTCTGACTGCATCTTTCGGTAACCGTGGCGCTGCGACTATGCTTTCCAAGGCTACGTCAATACTTGCTGTGCTGTTCATGGTTACTTCATTTTTGCTTGCGATTTTCTAGCACGCAGACATATACAAAACCGGGGTGGTGGAATTGGCAGACACGCTAGGTTAAGGACCTAGTGGGCAATTGCCTGTACGGGTTCAAGTCCCGTCCCCGGTACCACATCAGGAAAAGGTCGCAGGACGAAAGTCCGGCGGCCTTCTCTCAAATTTAACCAAGACCAAACAGTGCCACCCACCATTAAAAACGACAAATGAAGGGTACATTCTAGAACTCATATTCCAGCAATGACAACAGTTCTAAAAGCTTCCACCAGGGGGGACCACATTGCCAATTGAATAACTTCACCATCTGTTCAAATATTTGAGATGCAGAACGAAAGTTTTCTCAAGTTTGTCCTCCTCAAAAAAAATAGATTCAGATAGAAGGTATCGCAGGTTTCTCTTAAGGCTGAGGGATATCTGAGACATGTAGGTGGAGTAAAGAATAAATCTGATAGTATTGACAGGATAAACAATTGAGTTATACAAATCATATCTTTAAGGGGTAATTGCCATAACCATTTGAATAACAAAGGGATATGGTAGGTTTTGAGATACGGAGGGGTGTTGATCATGAAGAATCTGTCAGTTCTTCTGTTTTCTGCAGCTGTGTTTCTGCTTGTTCCAGGTGTATCTGAAGGTTCAGATGGCTCGATAGTGGCATGGGGTCTCAACTACTACGGCGAGTGCGATGTTCCGGAACCCAATGAGGCTTTTGTAGCGGTAACGGGGGGGTATGGTTACAGCATCGGCCTGAAGGAAGACGGCTCTATAGTGGCATGGGGTTATAACAACAGTGGCCAGTGCGATGTGCCCGAGCCCAATGAGGGTTTTGCAGCTGTTGCTTCGGGGTATAATCACAGCCTCGGTCTTAAGGAAGACGGCTCGATAGTGGGGTGGGGTTGGAACTACTTTGGCCAGTGCGATGCGCCTGAACCCAATGAGGGTTTTGTGGCGATTGCTGTGGGATATTCTCACAGCCTCGGTCTTAAGGAAGACGGCTCGATAGTGGCATGGGGTAACAATGGAGACGGCCAGTGTAATGTGTCCGAGCCTAATGAGGGTTTCGTGGCGGTTGCTGCGGGATATTATCACAGCCTTGGCCTGAAGGAAGACAGCTCGATGGTGGCATGGGGTAGCAACAACTACGGCGAGTGCTATGTGCCCGAGCCCAACGAGGATTTTGTGACGGTTGCTGGGGGATCTGAGTTCAGCCTCGGTCTGAAGGAAAATGGCTCAATAGTGGCCTGGGGTGACAACTGGTACGGCCAGTGCAATGTGCCCGAGCCCAATGAGGGTTTCGTAGCAGTTGCGGGAGGTCATCATCACAGCCTCGGCCTGAAGGAAAATGGCTCAATAGTAGCCTGGGGGCACAACGGGTCTGGCCAGTGCAATGTGCCTGAGCCTAATGAGGGTTTCGTGACGGTTGCGGCAGGAGCTTGGCATAGCTTCGGCCTTCATGCATATCTTCATGTCATCGAGCCGGACAGCTCAACCACCTGGACGCATTTTGAAATGGATATTCCCGTTGTCTGGACAGGTGTATACTGCGACAGCGTAAGCATCATTCTCTATGACGGAGCGGCATTTATTGACACTCTGGCGGCATCAGCGCCTAACACAGGCTCCTGGGTCTTCACCGGTCCCGTGCCCATGAGCTGGGTTCCCGGTATTGAGTACATGATCTACATAGAGGACGATCTCGGCTATTCCGGGTGGAGCGAGGAGTTCACAGTCGCCCCTTCGGAAGGGGCGGAGATCATAACGGTCACCGAGCCGGATGCTTCAACCACCTGGAACAACATCGAGCTGGATCGCATGATAAGCTGGAGTTATCCAGCCTTGCCAGGTCTAATATCCCTGTCCGGAGACAGCGTTTCCATAACGCTCTACAAAAATAGTGTGTTTGTAGACACACTGATCTCCTCAACTCCCAATACCGGAACATGGGTATTCAATTACAGTCTTCCGCTAACCTGGGAATCCGGGTCGGACTACAGGGTGCATGTCGTGGATAACCTTGCCAATCACGGCTGGAGCGAAGAGTTCATAATAGAGATAGACCTGGGGATAAATCTTCCCGATGATATGGATAGGCTCTATCTGTTCCCTGTGTCACCCAATCCCAGTGATGGGTTATTCACGATCAGCTACTGCATTCCTCAAGCTTCAGAGGCGACGGTGGTTATTTACGACCTCGCAGGAAAACAGGTGTACGAAGTAGCCAATGGTGAACTCAGTTCGAGTCTGCACCAGTTGCGGATGAGTGACATGCCATCCGGTGTTTACTTCTGTCGTTTGCGAGTGGGAGCGGATTCGTTCACAGAGAGGTTCGTGGTGATAAGGTAGATATCAAGCTCTGAATAGCGATGAAGGGGGACATGTGCCCCCCATCCTCCTGATGAATACTACCATTTTTCGGATCATTCCAACATCTGAATAGATAACGCAAATACTATTTTAGTCACTCCATGTGTGCAACAACCTCAGCATTTGTTAAACACGGTTATTATACCACTCTACCTAACCTGTTTCGCTCTTCTCCAAAGGGCCTAACCTGTCAGCGCGGCGTACCACGTTTTGAAAGGTCGTTGGGTATGAGTTCAGCGGCCTTCTTCTTATGGGTTAAATGGCTCCAAGCGAGGTCTTGCCATAACAGCATATTCATAGTAAGTTCAGTTACTGATAACATATATCATAGTATGATGTTACAATAATAAGGTAAAGATAGAAGTACTGGATTCCGAGTGCATTAACCATATTATACCGTTGAGTGGTAGAGCAAATGGAGTGAATATGGATTTGTTGAGATAGCAAACACTGTGCCGTAATTCTGGAGTGATGTATGTTTAAAAATCTTAAAATAAGCACGAAAATTGTAGCCGTTCTTCTTTTCGTTGCTATCGCAGCCGTAGGCATGACCGCTTTTATCATCTTCCAGGCGGGGAAGAAAACCCTGGAGCAGGAATCCTTCAGAAAGCTGACCGCAGTCAGGGAGATGAAGGCAGATCAGATCGAGGATTATTTCCGTTTCTTGCGCGATCAGGTCATCACGTTTTCCGAGGACAGGATGGTCGTGAACGCCCTGATAGGTTTCAGAGATGCCTTCAATAAGCTCGATGAGGATCTGGATGTCACCTCTTCAGATCTTAACGGATTCGAGGATATTCTAAGAGGCTACTACTCAGATGTATTCATACCTTTGCTCAGTATGAATATGTATGAGGATGCCATTATCTCGAACTTCTGGCCAGGATCGGAGAATGCACTACTCCTGCAATATCTGTATATCGCCTCCAACGAATCGGAAACGGGTTCTAAACACGAACTCGATGACGCGGATGACGGAAGCGAGTACAGTGCAGTTCACCGAACATTCCATCCTGTATTCCGAAGCTACCTTGAAAGATTCGGTTATTATGATATCTTCCTTATCGATTATCAGACAGGAAACATTGTCTATTCGGTCTTCAAAGAAGTGGATTTTGGAACGTCGCTACTCACAGGACCTTATCGTCATTCAAACTTCGCGGCAGCCTTCAATGCCGCAAGGGAAGCAGAAGCACAGGATTTCGTAAGGCTGGTGGATTTCGAATCCTACTCCCCTTCTTACGGAGCTCAAGCGGCGTTTGTCTCATCACCGATATTCGATGGGGAAGAAATGATCGGCGTCCTGATATTCCAGTTACCTATCGACAGGATTAACGACATCATGACCAGTAAGCAGGACTGGTCTGGCGTAGGACTCGGCCGTAGCGGAGAGACCTACATAGTCGGTCGGGACAATCTACTGAGGAATCAATCCAGATTCCTCATAGAAGACAGCGAGAACTACTTCAGGATGATAGAGGAGATTGGTCTTCCCGCAGACACCATCAGGATGATTAGAGATCACAACAGCACCGTGGGTATTCAGCCGGTCAGAACTGCAGGAACCCTTGCAGCCCTGAGTGGTGAGACGGGTACAAGATTGTTTCCCGATTACAGGGATGTTTCCGTACTCTCTTCGTTCAGACCTCTTTCGATCCAGGATGTCGACTGGGTGATAATGAGTGAGATCGATGAAGCCGAAGCTTTTGAATCCATTACAGGACTCAGAAACAGGCTGTTGCTGCTTCTATCCGTTCTGCTGATTGCAATCATTGTTCTCGCTCTGCTGTTTTCCAGGACACTGACTCGTCCATTGAATATCCTCACTTCACAAGCGCGGGAACTTGCACAAGGTGATATGGATGTCGCTGTGGAGATCGACAGAACTGATGAAATCGGACAGCTGGCAAATAGCTTTGATTCGATGAGGAATTCCATCAAGAACCTTATCGGAAAGCTGGAGGAGATAAATATTACCGAGCGAGAGAAGGCTCAGGAAGCACTATCGGATCAGCTTGCGTTTAACGAGGCCCTTGTGGATACCATCCCGAATCCTTTGTTCGTCAAGGATACCGATACGCGGTACATAACCTTCAATCGGGCTTATGAAGAAGCATTTGGTATCAAGCGGGAGGACTACGTTGGGAGGAAAGTCTTCGAACAGGACTACATCCCGGAGGAAGAGCGTTCGGAATTCCAGACTGAGGACGAGATACTTCTGCAGTCAGGGGGCATGAAGCGCAGGGAGTTGAGCATCCCGTTTGCAGACGGCAGAATTCACAGTGTACTCTACTGGGTGAAGCTATTCGAACTTTCTGGAGGAGAGAAAGGCGGTCTTCTTGGAGTTCTGGTGGACATCTCGGAACTCAAACGCCTGAAGCTCGAACTACAGAAGGCCAACGTAAGAATGAAGGACGAACTGGATATCGGGCGCGAAATCCAGACGAGCATGTTTCCTCTGACATTACCTGCCTTCCCCGATTCCGACGAGTTAGAGGTATATGCCCAGCTCATTCCGGCGCAGGATGTCGGTGAAGATTTTTATGATTTCTATTTTATTGATGATAACAGATTCTGTTTCTATGTAGGTGATGTTTCCGGTAAAGGAGTACCGTCACCACTCTTCATGGCTGTGACCAAGACATTGATTAAATCCCGTGCGATTGACGATCCGTCACCGTCAAGCATACTGACACATGTGAACGATGAGATGAGTAAGGATAACAAGTCATGCATGTTTGTCACGGTTTTTCTGGCATTTGTGAATGTTAAGACCGGGGAAATGATATTTACAAACGCTGGACATAACCAGCCGTACATCAAACGGGCTGAAGGTAATATAGAGAGGATAGATGAGTTTCACGGTCCTGTAATCGGTGCGATGCCAGGTACGACATACGGGGAAGGGAAAATTTCTATCGGAAATGGTGATACGGTCTTTATATACACTGATGGTGTAACAGAATCGATGAATCCCGCAGAAGAACTGTACACTAAGAAGCGCCTGGAAGATCATTTGTCGACCCGTGATTTTGAATCTGTTGAAGATATTATCCACAGTACACTGGATTCGGTTAAAAAACATCAGGGTAAAAGAGAACAGTCTGATGACATTACGCTTCTGGCAGTCAAGCTGCTCGGAGAAGTCAGGAAAGAGGAAGCACAAAGAGTCGAACTGACTGTCCACAACCGCCTGGAGGACATAGAGAGTGTACAGAATGCCTTCACTGCATTCTCCAGGGAGTATGGGATTGACATAGATACTAACCGGAAAATGGCCATTGTATTCGACGAACTTCTGAGCAACATCATCTCTTATGCATACATTGATGATGAGACACATAATATTGATGTAATTGCTGAACTCGTCGGTGATAGACTGACTGTGACCATTACTGATGACGGGATTCCGTTCAACCCGTTAAAGTCCGAATCGCCTGATACCAGGATTTCACTGGAAGAAAGAGAGATCGATGGATTGGGGATACATCTGGTAAGGAATATAATGGATAAAGTGTTCTATCAGCGCATAACAAACAGGAATGAAGTGACGCTGCGAAAGTATCTGACAAACTCATCAAAATCTGATTAACGGAGGTTCTTTGCATGAAACTCGATACGAGAGAAGTTGGCAATCTACCAATTGTGGATTTTCAAGGTAATCTGGATGCGAACACTTCGTTTGAAGCAGAAGAGTATTTGAAAAAACTTATCGATCAGGGTAATACAAAGATCGTAGTGAACTTCGATAAACTGGGATTCATCAGCAGCTCCGGGCTCAGGATATTGCTGGTAACGGCGAAGCGACTCAGAGTATCAAAGGGTGATCTGCGTATATGCAACCTCAACGAAACTGTCCAGGAGATCTTCGATATTTCAGGCCTCAGCACTATCCTGAGTGTTTTCACTTCCGAAGAGAATGCTCTGGAAGGATTCAGTGACTGAACTGAGACAATCCCCAGTCGAACTGAATGCAGGTGAATTCGTGTGAATCCATCAGGAAGATCTTTCGCTTATTCTGAAAGAGAGGCGAACCGCTTCAGCGAGGATTCTGACATACTGTGAGATCTTTGTCCTATCCGGAGAATATTTCGACAGGACCGAAAGGCATATCCTGAGTTCAAGAATGTCCTCAGAAAAGTGTTTTCGGAGAGAACTGATAAAATTGCGCAGTTGATCTGGATGGATGCTATCGAGTATGCCGGCATCTTATAGGTATACTGATTTCACCAGCATAAAGAGTATCCCTGCCGAAAATGCCCCCTTCATTCCTGACCTCCTTGAATTTTGTCCCCTGTTCTTCTTATCTTTCCCCCGTTAATCAGTGCGTCCGTGTCTATTTCTCGGATAGAGATTCCTTCTTCCCAGTATGAGTAAAATGATCTTCTGTGATAACATCCTAATCCCTTATCCCTCAGAAATAAGGAGTTTGTTGCGTATTTTCCGGTCCTTATTCCCTTCAGACCAATGATGATATGCTCACCGTCAACAAGAGCCAGTTTACAAGGTATTTCCTCGATAACTCGTATATCGTAATTCTTGTAATTCAGAAGCTTCCTATCCAGTTGATCAATTACTTCCTTGTTTAAAGCATTGAGACCGAGAATAACGTGAAAGCGTATATTCCTTTCAAGAGCCCTGTAAATGAGTTTGTCATTTTCACTGCCGAGAAGGTTTGCCATTTGCACATCCTTCTTTTCAAGCTTTGTTGCCACGCTTTCGCCAGCTGTGCCAATAAGTATTTCTTCTTTCGCAAGTTCAATGAGAGTATTGAATTTCTTCAGGACGAGTATTGGATCACTGATAACTCCTACATGGTCGACAATATCACCGGCATCATGCGGGTTGTCGTATAGCTTATTCAGTTCATCAGACACTTCGCTGATGTCTGCTGTTACCAATGAAAGCCTTTTCCTCAGTTTTTCCATAAGTAAGTTAGGATCAACCGGCTCATATGTTTTTTGACTGGATTGCAGAAGAATGCATGCTCCCTTTTTTTCAAGCGATATCAACAGGTCGTAAACATTGGTTCTGTTCAAGCCGGAAATTTTTGCGACTTCGGCTGGAGAACAATTCTTTTTTTGAAGCAGAGCCAGATAGACCTTCACTTCGCTAGGTACTAATTCGAGATAGCTGAAAACTTCGTCAAGTTGTTTATTGTTCACTGTTAACCCCATCTATTAAAGTTGTCGTACTACGTAGTACGACATTAGTATTTTGTAATTTGATTGTCAAGCCCAGTTGTTCAGCAGATAATTGTGCTGAGTTCCTGAGCCTGTTTTCCGCAGGAAAGCCTGTACCGAACAGATTACATCTTGAACATGGCTATTGATCAGAATTCTTGCTTTGTGTCTTCCGTGGATACAAAAGAGGCCTGCATGAAGCCATCCGATGGGACTGGGGGGAACTCTCCGATCATGCCGTTTCTATTATCGTTCCACTGATAGGCGGGACCCTCTTGGTGATGATCGCGCAATGGACCGTATTTTCGTTTCACGGGATTGTAGCCATCGTAACTTTTCTTGTTGTTCGCAGCATACGCGGAAAACCGACCCCGACTCAGGGGGGCAGTGCTCTATGATGCGGTGCTTCCAGTGAAAATCAGTGAAAACAAATTCCTCCGATGAACAGGACATCATACGGTTCAATTTTTATAAGCTGGAAACCTTTAATCAGGGGCGGCATTCAATAGTAATCTGTAGAAATCCTAATCCCAATACCAATTCAAGGTCATGGCCAGGGGTACAAACTGCGCCTCGTCAAACAGTTCTTTTCCGATGTCCAAATGACTGAACCCGGTACTCAGACCCGAGGCCGCATTGTGGGTAATCCGAAACTCGTAACCAATCTGAAAAATGAGCCCGAATCCGGTCTCGTCCAGGCTTTGGAAACCAACCTGTTCCTGTTCTTCAATAATAACCCATACTCCGCGGCCCCAGGCCAGGCCTACGCCGACTCTGGTATAAAAACCACCCCAGTACGCATCAACAGGGCCCGGATGCCAGGTCACGGCCGCATTTACGCTTTGCAGGCTGCACCGGTACTTGTTGTAGATATCCCCTTCTTCTAACATCCATCCGCTGTACTCCAGGCCGGCCATTAGATGTTTGCCAATCGAGTGGCCGAACCTGATTTGCGGAGTAGCCCCGTCTTGATAGGAATACTCCTGGGCATTGCCGGCCTTGATGATGCTGCGGCCATAACCGTAGCCCACTCCGACGAACCAGCCGTTACGGTTATGATCATCGGCCAGGGTCCCGGGACACAGAAGGGCAGAAACCAGGCCCACCGGGAACAGCCACCGCACGTAACAATGTTTGGTAAATATGTGCATTTAATCATTCTAACAGAAAGATACAATGGCGGCAACATTCTTTGTCAAGTAGTATATTCCTATGCTTAAAAATAGGTCAAATCACAGGTGCCGATGGTTCAGACAGAATATAGCTTCTGTTTTTCTTTTCACTGTAATCGCCTTTACCGCGATGTCGGCTCCAAAGGCTTGCCTGGGCGCGGGTTACCATCCAATCAGTCTGCAAATATTTCACCCCCTGGCCACCAGTCCCAACCCTGAAACTGACACCAGTGTTCGATTGGGCTTGATTTTCGGGCGCTCCGGCAACATTACCGGTTTCGATGCCTGCGGTGTGGTTTCCATCACCGAAGGACGTTTTTCCGGAGTACAGCTGACCGGGCTCTACAGCCAGATAGGAGGCTCTTTCACCGGTATTTCCATCAACAACGGGGTCCAGGTCCACCAGGGCCCGGCTGCCGGAATCCAGTTTTCCGGCCTTGTCAATTTCCACCAGGACTTTTTTACCGGTGTCCAGTTTTCAGGAATTTTGAATTACACCAGCAAGGGTTTCCGCGGTGTCCAGTTCAGCGGCCTGATGAATCTCAACGATTGCTCGGGCGGAGTTCTTCAGATCAGTTCGATAGCTAACGTCAATGTCAGGACTTTTGGCGGAATGCAGCTGGCGGGCATCATGAATTTTGCCGGGTCCGAGACTTTCGGCCTGCAGACAGCGATGCTGAACTATGCAGACCGGCTGAAAGGTGTTCAAATCGGTCTGCTCAATATTACCGAAGACATGTCCGGCGTACAATTTGGAGCTGTCAACATCTCCCGACGAATTGCCGGAGTACCCGTGGGTCTGGTAAACCTGACAGATGACGGGCGGGTCAACTGTGTGGTGTACGCCAGCAATCTGTCCCTGTACAACATCGGACTGCGAACCATTGTCAACAACTGGTCCTCGGTGATTTCCCTTGGGTTTTCCGATCAGGCTTCCGACGCAGTGAACTCCGCTTTCCTTGGGTGGCACTTCGGACGCCTGTTCCCGATCAGCCCTGAACTGGGGCTCACCGCAGATGCCGGATATCTGCATGTCATCCCCGGTGACTACGACGATTCCCTGATTAACGACGAGCTGCATTATGCCCTGCAAATGCGTCTTTTTGCCGATTATCGGCTTACAAACAGTTTTTCCCTGATTGGCGGTATCGGTTTCAGCACCGTCTTTCTCGAGTACGCACCCCATACCCGATCCACTACCGAAGGCCATGTTTTCGGTGGGATCTCACTGTTTAACTCATGAAGAAAATCACGACACTGCTCATCACCGTCAGCCTGCTGGGCCGGTTTTCGTCAGGTTCAGCGGCCGCCGAGCCCATTGACCCGAACCGGAACACACCCTCGGCCCTGGAAGATACCTTACTCATGGACAAAAACTTCCTTCGGACGACTGTTGAAGTGATAGGCATTAACACGTTGGTCTGGTCCCTTAATCGCTACATTCGAGAGGGCGGGGGGGAGGGCTTCCGCATTGGTTTCAACAGCTGGAAGGAAAACCTGACCAACGGTTTCGAATGGGACGACAACAACTTCGATACAAACCAGTACGCCCATCCGTACCACGGCAGCCTATATTTCAACGCTGCCCGCAGCAACGGCTATTCGTTCTGGGAGTCTGTTCCCTTCACATTTGCCGGCAGCTTTCTGTGGGAGTATTTCGGAGAAACCCATCATCCAAGCATGAACGACTGGATCGCCACCAGTATGGGTGGCACCGGTATGGGTGAAATACTGCACCGCTTCAGTAAAATGGTACTGGACAACCGCGCCAGCGGCAGCGAGCGCACCTGGCGGGAGATCGCCGGATTTGCCATCAATCCCGTTGGCGGCTTTAACCGTTTGATCGACGGTGACGCTTCCCGCCGCTACCCCAACAGCGTCGAACGATTCGCCCTGAATTACCGCTCACAAATGGATATCGGCGTGCGTCAAACAGGCGAACACATGGTGTGGGATTACGACACCACCCGGGTCTACACGCACTTTCAGTTCGACTACGGCGATCCTTTCTTCGGTGATATGAACAGCCCCTACGACCACTTCGATCTGGATCTGCAGCTGAATTTTGGCGACAAAAGTTTGATCGGTCGGGTCCAGAGCAATGGTCTGCTGGCCGGTACCTTCATCAGTGAAACTGACAACGCCTCCCACATCCTGGCCGTCTGGCATCACTTTGACTATTTCAACAGTAATCAATTTGACTTCGGCTCCCAGAGCCTGGGTGGGGGCCTGCTCTCACGCTTCGAGACCGAATCCGGACTGGAACTGCGCACCTGTCTGGATCTGAGCGCCATTATACTGGGGGCTTCCACCAGCAATTATCCGAATCTCAGCGGGCGCGACTACGATTACGGTCCCGGTGTCACCGCCTATTTCACCGCGGAGTTCATCAGCAACGGCCACCATTTGCTTTCCGTCAGCCACGAGCAGAACTTCATTCACACGGTAAATGGAAACCGGTCCGACCATCATATATCGATATCCACGGCACGGCTGGCCGTTCCCCTGAACAAGAACTGGAGTATTGGCGCCGAATACCAGCTCATGTTGGCCGATCGTATTTACGAGGATTACCCGGATGTAAGTGTCCGGCGCCCGGAGATACGTTTATTCACCACCCTGTTGATGAGGTAAAACACGCTCAACAACCTGGCCGTGCCGGAAATCCTGCTGGTCGCTGTGACTGAACGACCTTTATGAATTCACAGAGATATAATGTACGCACCCTTTTCACCGGTTTTGTCTCCACTTCCTGTAGGCCTTATAGCCTTCAATGAAAGCCCTGTTTCTCGTTATCACAGCATATGTCAGATGCAAAGAGCCATACCCGGACAACTGCAGTCAGCTTCCATGAAGATGAAACGATTTCTCTCCCTCAGGAAACAGGTTTCAGGGGAAGCTCCCTATCACAGATGAAGTAATAGAAAAGTACCTGAAATGCGGAGATAATCACTACGGCTTTGAGAGGATTCGCTACAAAGACTGCGGTGCTGAGTATCTGAGGGCCTTTTCCTGCAAGTGCAATGGGTTCTGCCCATTCTGTTCGAAGAGGAAGTCGTTGGACCTTTCAATCTTCCTTGAGGAAGAACTCTTCAGACCTGTTCCACACAGGCACTGGGTATGGAGTGTTCCGAAGATGCTCAGGCTGCATTTCCTGCATCACAGGTACCCCCGCCAGAGCCGCTGGAGCTGGTCTGCGAGCCCTTCCATTCGCGAATATCAGTTCCATGGCAGGATGATATGCCGAAGATAGAAGTCGGTTGAAATCTCTGTGACCAGCTTCAGGAGGCAGGTGTGTCCTTATGTGGGGGTCCGAAATATTATCTGCTGCTGGCTTTGTTGACAGGTAGTTGTTTCGGGCAGTATGCTCAGTTTCAGGCAGGAATCGGAGGTATTATTGGGACGAATATGGTGTTTCGGGAAAATACCCGGAACACTTTGAAATCAAGATTCCTTTTATAAAGTCACCTGTTAGCAAAATGTATATATTCTGACTGAGATGTACACTGTACACTGGGGAGGAAATTATCATAGAGGGAATATTGAGGGCTCCGTGCAGGAACTGTTTTAAAGAGATTGAGGCGCAAACCTTAGTATGTCCTATTTGCGGAACTGCAAGGCTTTTTAGCCCTGAGCAGTATGAAATGCTAAAAAATTGTTCTGTGCAGCATAATGTATCAGAATGGAATGAATGGAGACAATCTGCAATTATCGATTCTGTTAATGGATCATCTCTTTCCATTCTTCTTGAGGCTGCGGATTTAAGTGGATTTACATTATCTGGAGTAGATCTTGGGTATTCCGAAATGGAATGGAGTAACCTCGATAGTGGTGATTTCAGTGATGCAAATTTTACTGGTGCTCATCTTGATAACGCATTTCTTAAAAATACTTGTTTCCGGAGGGCAGTATTTATTGATGCAGAGATGGTAGGAGTATGTCTCGATTATGCCGATATAAGAGATACAGATTTTGGTGACGCAAATATTAAAAGCGCAGATTTGAATGGATCAAGAATAGAAGGAGCTACCTTTGAGTCTGCGATAGTAGATAGTGAAACACAGCTATGGACGAAACATTGCGATAGACTCACTGATTTTACTGGTGTTGCATTAGGTTCAATGCGAATTGAACCAAGGCTCCGAATGAAATTAGAGGGAAATATAAGGCGTGGTCACTGGCAGGATTGGTATAAAATGCATCCATATCTATCTTGGCCAGCTAGGATATTCTGGCTCATGAGTGATTATGGGCAGTCTACAATCAGGATAATAATATCATTCTGTGCAAATACAGTGATATTTGGAGTAATATATTACTTGTATCCTTGGCTTATAAAGGACTCAGGAGGTATTGAGAGTAGTTCTTTACTTCGATTCGTAAGGAGTATTTATTTTTCTATTGTTACAATGACTACTCTTGGTTTTGGGGATATTCATGCAAACCCCACAAGTATTCTAAGTCATATTGTTCTATCATTACATGTATGTATAGGATATATCTTACTAGGAGTGATTATCATCAGATTTTCAATCCTGTTTCAAGGGGTAGCTGTTCCAGTATCTCGGCCAGTAGCAAACAATCTGGGCAGGCCCGTCTGCGAAATTTGTGGTTCACTGCTGGATTCACAAATGAAGTGTACAAAGTGTAGTAGAAAATAACAATGAGTATTTGTAGATCGTGATGATACCGGAAAAGGAATTTGAAATATATTGGAACAGATAAGTATCTTTGTATGTATATACTGTATATGTTCATTTCAAAGAGGAGCCTGAATGACGCGAAAGACCGTTCAAACATGGACAGCGTTGTGAAGATTAACCTGTATCTTGAAGACATATCTGATTCAGCAATTGTGAATGATATATATTCCAGGAGATTTATGGTACCCTTTCCCGCGAGGTCTGCTGTCGCGGTTTCGAAGCTGCCGTTGGGCGCTCTTGTTGAAATTGAAGCCATTGCAGCACTGAAGGAGGAACAGTATTGATAGGGAAAGTTATTGAGATAGTCGGTCAGGCTGATATTGTCACCCAACTCATTCTTGTGATTATTGCTGTCCTTTCGGTTGGTTCATGGGCCGTTGCAATAGCGAAAATCCGGGAATTCAGAGCGATTCTCAGTTCATCGAAAATCTTTATGGATGCACTGAGGACAACAGGCAGACCGCCTGGTGGGGAATTCTGGAGCAGGAACAATGAGATAGGGCCGCTTGCGCGAATGTACGCTGAGGCGGGCCGTTTTCTTCAGAGAAGAACCGATAGAGGGATTACAGAACCCCTTTCTATCGAGGAAGCATCCAGCCTGTCCAGCGCCCTTGAGCGGGAGGCAGGAGAGGATCTTGCCCAGCGTGAGCGGAATATAGGACTGCTTGCAACTGTAACAAGTGTAGCTCCTCTTCTTGGATTGCTTGGTACCGTATGGGGGGTTTTGTCGAGTTTTATAGGAATGAGGGAACTTGGAGTTGCTGATCTCAGCGCAGTGGGAGCTGGTATTGCAGCAGCGCTGACAACAACTGTAGCAGGATTGCTGGCTGCGATACCCGCAAATATTTTCCATAACTTCGTTGTTGGAAGGATAAATTCACTTGCAGGAGATATGGATCGGTTCCTTTCTGAACTGGTGGACGTCTGTAGAAGAGGCAGTCTTGAATGATACGAACCAGGTATAAGCAGTTCTCCCAAATCAATGTAACGAATCTGGTGGATGTCACCATTGTTTTGCTGGTGATTTTCATGCTGACATCTCCGGTGATGCAGCGAAGTGCGGATATTACTCCTCCGTCTTCTCATGAGGGAAGGATTCTGAGCAGCCTTGATCCCGACGAGTCACTGGTTCTCGAGATCGACGCCTATGGCAATCTGGCCATTTCCGGTGAGCAGGTTCTGCTGGAGGATCTTTCGGATATTGCTGAAGCAGCTCATAATTCCGGCCGTTCCGAAGCCTTTGTCAGGGCAGACAGGGATGTAAGATATGAGGTGGTTGCGAACGCCCTGACCGAACTTGGCAGCGGTGGTTATCTCAATGTGGGGCTTATACAGGAATCGAGATTGGAAACGGATGAAATTCACTGATTCCAGACCTTTCGAAAGGAAAAGTTACTTCCTCAGCCGTAGAGATGTCATTTTTGTCATAGCAGGACACGTGCTTATTTTAGTGGTTGGACTGATTACTTCTTCGAGCAGCATAATAGTGCCTCCCGGCGGTGGTGATGCCATTATGGTAAACATGGTCACATTAACTTCGAATGAAATGACATCTTCACCTCCGGATATAGTGCATCCTGCTGAAAACCCGGCTGAAGTTGCGATTGAGGTTTCGGTACCCGAAGTTACAGAAGAACAGATAATTGATCCGCAGGAGACAGAAGAGCAGATTCCTGATCCTGTGGAAGATGTTCCTGAAGAACAGCCACTGGATGAGGCCCACGAGGAATCAGAGGTTCAGGATCCCGTTGAAGCATCAGAGTTTGTATCTGTCAGTGGGGAAGGGGCAGCCGGCTCAGGAGCTCCAGGCCCCGGAACATACGAGTCAAGAGTTTTCAATGCAGTAAGAAGAGGGTACAGAACATCTGTGGAACCGGAAAGGTCATACAGGGTAATTCTAATAGTCAATCCGGATGGTACATCTGAGATTGAGGTTGTCAGGAAAAGTGGGACATCAGCGTTTGACAGAGCTGTGGAAAGCGCATTGTCAAGAGCGCAGATTCCCCCGATGCCGCCGGGAAGAAATATCCCGGCAATCATTAATATAGAATTTCTTGGACCGGAGTGAACAGATGAGGATTTCGGGCATGCTAATGTTCTTATTGATCTGCATTGGAACTGTACTGGCAGATGATTTTATTCCCATGACACCTGTAGGCGCTGAATGCATTCCCGTTTCCATCAATGTAAGCGGTGACAGAGGTATTGCAGACATAACGAGAGAACAGCTGCGGGAGGATATCGATTTTTCCGGTCTCCTTATAACTAAGGATGATGGTTACGCCGAAGTAACGGTTGAGGTCAGGAGTACAACCGATGGAATCGAGCTCAGGGCAGAAGTTTTTTCGGGCGGGGAAGCGCTTCTGGCCAGGAACTACTCGGGGAGTACAGTCTACTCGCTTGTACATGCATTTGCTGATGATCTTGTATATGACCTTACCGGAGAAAACGGAATTGCTTCCACCTGGATTTCCTATATAACCAGAACCGGTTCCAGCTACGCTCTGGCGGTCAAATCAATGGATCCCAGATCAGAAAGACATGTCATGACGGATGATGAAGTTATTACAACTCCGGCATGGTCGCCCGATGGTGACAGAATAGCGTTTACATCCTTTCAGTCCGGTAATGGTGATCTATGGTGCTACAGGTTTTCGGATGCTTCAGCAAGGAATATTCTATCAAGTCCGGGGCTCAACTCCTCACCCGCCTGGAGTTCTGATGGCGAGTCGATTGCACTGACACTTTCCAGGGGCGGTAATGTGGATATCTACGTGCTTGACCCCGCGTCCGGTGAGACCAATCGTCTTACGCTCAGAGGATCCATTGAAACCTCAGCAAGTTTTTCCCCCAACGGAAGCCAGATTGTCTTTACCAGTGACAGAATTGGATATCCACAGCTCTATATTATGGACAGTTCAGGCGGAACAGCCATGAGAGCAACTCGATCCCATTCGTACTGTGACAGTCCGTCATGGTCGCCCGATGGGGACAGAATAGCATATACCGCCCGGGTCGGGAGAAATTTTCACATATTCGTCATGGACGCTGACGGCTCCAACATCCGCCAGGTTACATTCGAAGGATCTCTAAATGAAGATCCTGTATGGGGCCCTACCGGAAGGCATATTGCCTTCAGCAGCGATATGGATGGACAACGTGGTGTTTTCGTGCTGGAACTTAACAGGCTCACAGTGAGAAAGCTTTCCTTGAGCGGTGAGAGTTACTGTCCGACATGGTCACCGCTTGGATTCAAATAATTCGATCATTACTCCCATGAAAGGAAGGATGATTATAATGAGAGTTCGATTGACAACGGCGCTTGCCGTATCCTTTATGCTTGTGCTTGCAATGTCCATCTCGGGCTGCAGACCGGATGACACTATTCCGGACGGAGATGATACAACCACTGTTTTTATAGAAGAATTCGCGGATACTCTTACGGGAGTATGGGAAACAGATACGCTGCTGTCCGGTATGGAACTGCTTCTCGTTCACCAGGAAAATCTGAACGATGTATTTTTCAGCTACGACAGTGACGAATTGTCACCTGAAGTTCTTGACATACTGATGCAGAACTCGTCCTATATGCTGGAAACACCAGGATTCAGAATCCTTATCGAGGGTCACTGTGACGAAAGAGGCACTATTGATTACAACCTTGCTCTTGGAGAGAACAGAGCTCTTTCTGTTTATAACTATCTTGTTAACTACGGCGTAGCTTCCACCCGACTTCAGTTTGTCAGTTACGGCAAGGAACGCCCCTTTGATCCAGCTCATACCGAACAGGCCTGGGCTTTGAACAGGAGAGCTCACTTCAGAGTTCTTCCAGGAAACTGATATGATTCGAGGAATTATTACTGCGGTTTTTCTGTCACTTACATTCACCGGATGTCTTGGTTTCTGGGTTCATACTCCGGAGGAAATCGTTGACATTGAAACCGGGCAGTCGGAGATGCGGGTTGAAATCGATTCTCTGACCCAGGCCATGAAAGAGAATGAGAATCTTCTGAGAGGGCTTCAGGCTCAGTCAGGCTCCCGGACTTCCTCTGAGATCGAGAGGCTTACCGCTATTGCTGACGAACTTGCTCTTGCATTGACCAGGCTTGGCAGTACGGGTGGAATCACTGAACTGGATCCTGTCTCCGGACCCGACGCCAGACTTCTCTACGAAGAGGCTTACAGGCAGTTCCAACAGGGGAGTTTCGAGATATCAGCACGTGGATTCATGGAACTTCATGAGAAATACCCGACCTCTTCTCTTGCTGATGACGCTTTGTATTACATGGCTATCTGCTGGGAGTCAACAGGACAATCGCATCGTGCCATAGAGGATCTGGTAGCCCTGTATTACATGTATCCAGGTTCCGAATGGGCTGCAGGAGCAATATTCAGGGCAGCTGATATCTACGGTTCTCACAGCGCTCCTTTCGAGAGAGACCGTCTCTTTGATCTTCTGCTCAACAGATATCCTGAGAGTGATGAGGCTGCTCTTGTAAGGGAGCAGTACCGCCCTGAACAGGATTAACGATAAACTGATTGTATGTTCCCCTCCAGGATCGCGATAAAGACGATTCCTGCTTCCGGGATTATGATCTTTGACGGAAATGTTTTATCCGTGCATATTTGGCGGTTGCACATTTACTGATCATTGATTGCGAGAGTGGCGGAATTGGCAGACGCGCCAGATTTAGGATCTGGTAAGCTGGGCTTGTGGGGGTTCAAGTCCCCCCTCTCGCACCACTTCAAAGGAAAGAACAACTGATGTATGACATTGTGAAGTCAGAAGAGAACAGAAGAATCGTATGTTTTACGGAATCATCAGACAGAATATCATCTCATTTCCGTGATATTCGCAAGCAGATTACAAAAAATCTTGAAATACCGGGGTTCAGACCAGGTAAGATTCCACGGTCTATTATTGAAAAGCAGTATGGAAATATAATAAAGGCGGAAGTCGCTGATATCGTCAGGCGGGAACTCACTTCGGAAATGCTTGAAAAAGAAGACTGGATACTTGATGATAACGATCCTGATGGAAAGATTGAGCTTCCTTCGGAGGAGAAAGCGTACTCTTTCGAAATGACCTTTTCACTCTATGAAACCCCTGAACCCTCAGGCATCGATGGTGTTAAAATAGAGCTGCCTTCACTTGATATTGAAACCGCAGTAGAAAATACGATAGATTCATTCCGTGATAAAATGGTCAGCTTTGAAACAGTTGACAGACCATCTGAAGAAGGTGACCTTGTGCTGCTTGAAGCTGTACCGGACGGGGATTCGGGAGAACCGCAGAAGTTCAGTGTAAGAATCGGAGAGTCGCAGATTGGTACCGGTTTTGATGAACTGGTTCTGGGAACTGCAGTCGGTACACAGTTCCTGGCCAGGATGGATAATGATACAGGGGATAACCTTCATCCTGTTCATAAGTTCAGGATAACGGACATCAGACACCCTGTTCTTCCCGAGCTTAACGATGAATTTGCAAAGAAAGCAGCCGACGTTGACAGTTTGGAAGATCTCCGAAAAAAAGTTGAGGAAAGCGTCAGAAATCGCTACGATCAGGAAATAATATTTCTTAAAGAAAGAGAAGCCATCGACAGTCTTCTGGAAAGCAACCCGTTCGACCCGCCTGTGTATATGGTAGATAATCTGACACAGGACTACCTTGAAAGGCTTGGGGAAGAAGAACCCGGCCAGGAAACCAGAGAAGCGACAAAAGAACTTGCTCTGAAGAAGGTTCGGGAATTCCTTGTACTCAGAGCCGTTGCTTTGAAGGAAAATATCGAAATCACTGAAGAGGATATTGATACTGAAAAGAATCCTGAGGAATCGGCTGCATCCGTTCTGGACAGACTCAGAAACAGAAAAGCTGTGGAACTTATCCTTGATCGTGCAGATATCATCGAAAAAGACCCCCGAAAGGGAAAAGACAAGGATACTTCCGTGGAGGAACCGGAGTCATCCTGGCACTGGATAGGTGTTGAGGATAACGGAGCAGAACCGGATAAGGAAATATCCAAGGAAGAGGAGCAATCCTGATGCCATCTATCATACCGTTTGTTGTAGAGCGAGAAGGAAACAGGGAAAGATCCTACGACATTTATTCACGCCTTCTGAAGGAGCGGATCATATTTGTAGGTGATACCATGACCGGTCAGACCGCAAGCCTGATTGTTGCCCAGTTGTTGTTTCTTGAAGGAGAGGATTCCAAAAAGGACATCAACATGTATATCAGCAGCCCTGGAGGCATGGTTTCATCAGGGCTTGCTATTTACGATACAATGCAGTTCATTAAACCACCGATAGCTACATTCTGTATGGGTACTGCCGCAAGTATGGCAGCAGTCCTTCTGGCTGCAGGCGCGAAGGGCAAACGGAACATTCTTCCTCATGCCAGAGTGATGATTCATCAGCCAATGGGGGGAGCCCAGGGGCAGGCCACAGATATAGAGATACAGGCGAGGGAGATTACTAAACTGAAGGAAACACTGAATGTTATTCTTGCTGAGCATACAGGGCAGTCGCTCGAAAGAATAACCACGGATACTGACAGGAACTTCTGGATGGGCGCACAGGAAGCGGTTGATTACGGTATAGTCGACAACATGCTTTTATCCAGGACTTGATGGGAAATATTATGGGTAAGGAAAAAAAGTGTTCATTCTGTGGAAGATCAATTGCTGAGGTCAAGCAGCTGATACAGGGCCCCGGTGTTCATATCTGCGATGAGTGTATAAGGTACTGCAACGAACTGGTTGAGATTGAAAAGGACATCAAGCCCGAGGTTCCGGAACTCGTAAAGGAGATCCTGCCTGTTCCTTCCGAGATAAAGGCGCAGCTGGATGAATATGTGGTCGGTCAGGAGCAGGCCAAAAAGGTTCTTTCGGTTGCCGTTTACAACCATTACAAAAGATTGCGATCCAGAAACAATTCCGGGGATGTTGAACTCGAGAAAAGCAATATTCTCCTGATGGGGCCCACAGGCGTCGGAAAGACGCTTCTGGCGCAGACTCTGGCTCGAATACTGGATGTTCCTTTTGCAATAGCGGATGCTACCACACTTACAGAAGCGGGGTATGTCGGAGAGGATGTCGAGAACATCCTGCTCAGACTGCTTCAGGTTACTGACATGGATGTTCTTGCCGCGCAACAGGGTATCATCTATATAGACGAACTTGATAAAATTTCGAGAAAGTCTGAGAATCCATCTATTACAAGGGATGTGTCCGGTGAGGGAGTACAGCAGGCTCTTCTGAAGATCATTGAAGGAACTGTTGCAAGCGTACCTCCTCAGGGTGGCAGGAAACACCCTTATCAGGATAATATTCTCGTAGATACCAGCGATATCCTCTTCATCTGTGGTGGCGCATTCAATGATCTGGAAAAGATCATAGAGAAACGTCTTAAAAAAAGCTCAATGGGATTCAGTGCATCTATCAACACAGTTGTTGACAGTGACACCAATATTATGACTAACGTTCAACCGCATGATCTGGTCAGATATGGCCTGGTTCCCGAACTTGTCGGCAGACTGCCCGTTCATGTGGCACTTGATGATCTGGATATTGATGATCTTGTCAACGTTCTTACAAAGCCCAGGAATGCCCTTGTACGGCAGTACGAATACCTTTTTGAACTCGAGAATGTAAAACTTGAGTTTACAAAAAGTGCCCTCAAAGAAGTTGCGCAGACAGCGAAAAAGATTGGCACCGGAGCCAGGGGATTACGTTCCGTAATCGAGAATGTACTTCTGGAACCGATGTACTATCTGCCTGATCTTGATGATGTGAGCAAACTCGTGGTTTCTCCTGCTGTGATCAGAGGGGAATCAGAACCGAGGATTGTCAGATCCCGGAAAAAGAAGGAAACCGGAAAAGCCGGCTGAAACGACTTTATTAAGTAATGTCTTTAATGAATGTTAAATTTCTTCGAAGTTGTCCCGGTTCCGGGAGTCTACCCCAAGACGGGCTGCCTGAAGTATCTTTTGCCGGTCGATCCAATGTGGGTAAATCATCACTTCTTAACAGATTGAACGGGGGCACAGCCGTAGCCCGGACAAGTTCCAGACCGGGCTGCACACAGTTTCTCAATCTTTACTCGGTTTCCGGCAGTTACTACATTGTAGATCTTCCCGGATACGGATATGCTCGGGCACCATCAAAGAATCGCGCAGAGTGGGCCGGCTGGATCATGACCTATCTGATGGAAAGATTGCCTCTACGGGGAGTTGTGCTGCTGGTTGACGCAAGACATCCGTGTCTCCCTATTGATATGGAAATGGTTGAGTTCCTGAAGAACCGGGGGAGACCATATGTAATTGCGCTTACTAAATCGGATAAACTGAAAAAGGGGAAACTTGCTTCAGCGGTCAGAAAAGCTCAGGATATGGGGCCTGTAATTCCAGTGTCATCAATTACGGGATCAGGGATAAAGGAATTGAAAAAATGGCTTTTCCAGGCTGTCTCAAAATGAAAGGATTATCATGCCGGCGACCATATTAACAGGGTTGCAATGGGGAGATGAAGGCAAGGGAAAAATGGTTGATCACCTTTCTGGAACCGCTGATGCAGTGGCGAGGTTTTCAGGGGGTGCGAACGCGGGGCATACCGTTGAAACAGGAGGGCGCAGGATTGCTCTCCACCAGCTTCCGAGCGGACTGATTCACCCTGATCCCCTTGGAATCATTGGCGCCGGATGTGTGTTGGACCCTGCAGCCCTGATGGATGAAATCAAGACACTGGAAACAAACGGAATCTCGATCTCGGACAGGTTTTCTATTTCCGGAAAAGTGCATCTTGTACATCCTGCTGGCAAGTACTTCGAGAAAAAAAATGAAGGTGAAAGAGGCGTTTCAGCAATAGGAACTACATATAGAGGAATCGGCCCGACATATGTCCGGAAATTCATGCGGAAAGGTATCCGGCTGGAGGATGCTGCGATGCCGGACATATTCCTGGAGAAATCCGCGCTGATAACCGAAGATTGCCTGAAAACACTTGATCTATCTGAAGATGAGATAAGATCTCTCAACAGTGAAGTGGAAATTTTCAACAGTATATCTCTGAAACTTGTTGAATATGCTGAGGATGTATCTCTTCTTCTGGCAAGAATACTGGACAATGATGGTTCCGTTATCGCTGAAGGAGCACAGGGAACTCTTCTTGATCCTGATCATGGCACATATCCCTTTGTTACATGCGGTTCGTGTGTAGCGGGAGCGGCATGCACCAGTCTCGGGATAGGACCGGTAAGGATTGATGAAGTTGTCGGAGTCATGAAAGCCTATTCCACCAGGGTAGGGAACGGACCGTTTCCCACTGAGCTTACCTGCGCGCTCGGCGAACAAATCAGAGAGCAGGGAAACGAATATGGCGCAACTACAGGAAGACCCAGAAGATGCGGGTGGTTTGATGCCGTTCTGACGAATTACACGGCCAGGATAAATGGATGCACCTGGACTGCTCTAACGCTTCTGGATGTGCTGAGCGGTATACCGGAACTGAAAGTCTGCAAGAAGTACGTACTTGACCCTGAAACAGATCTCACACTGTTCGAAACAGGGGCAAGACTGGGGAATCATACCCCTGTATACGAGACTCTGCCCGGCTGGGAAGAAAACATTTCCGGAGAACGGGACTGGGAAACTCTGCCTGAAAATGCGAAACAGTATGTACTGTTCATTGAGAAGCTTATCGGAGTACCCATCAAAGCAATTTCCACAGGACCTGCCAGGGAGGATCTGATCTGGAGAATGTAGGTTTTTTCGATACACACTGTCATCTCTGTGATGAGCGATATGATGATGATCTTGAGCGTGTTCTTTCAAATGCGGACAAGTTCAACGTTACCAGGATAATGGTTCCGGGAATAACACCGGAAAGCAGTCGGAAGGCTGCACAATTATCCGGGAAGTATCAGGGGGTATTCGCAGCTGCCGGAATCCATCCGAATGAAGCAGATATCAACTCTGCTGATATGCTCACTGACATCGCAAGGACAGTACTATACCCCGGAGTTATCGCTGTGGGAGAAACAGGACTGGACTTTTTTCATAAGAGGGTTTCCGCTTCGCTCCAGATTGAGCTTTTCGAGAAACATATTCATCTGGCGGAGATTTTCGGATTGACACTGATAGTGCATTCAAGAGATGCAGAAGAAACTGTCCTGGATGTTCTGGGCGAGAATCCCGAAGTACCGGTAATTATGCATTGCTATACCGGACCTGATAAGGTTGCTCAGGAGGCAGCTGATAGAGGGTTCTTCATAGGGTTCGCAGGGCCGCTCACATACAGGCGGAATGACAGACTCAGGAAATTGGCAGGTTTGTTGCCGAAAGAACAGGTTCTTGTTGAAACAGATGCCCCTTACCTGACACCTGAGCCAGTTCGTGGAAAAAGAAATGAACCTTCCTATGTTATACACACGGCCGGTGTCCTTGCAGATTTGTGGAATATGGATATGCTTTCTGCTTCGAAGATACTTCTTGATAATTCGCTTCGTGCTTTTCAACTCGCGCCTGTGGCCAGAACGGATCTTGTATACATGCTCTATAACAGGATATACATGAATATTACAGGCAGATGCACTAATCATTGCCTTTTCTGTGTTAAAGACAGGACCGACGGTATAGGCGGGTATTATCTGAAGCACCACGAAGAGCCTTCTTTCAAGGCACTCAAGGACATTGTCGGTGCGCTTCAGCCGGAATGGGCTGAAGAAATCGTTTTCTGCGGATACGGTGAGCCAACCATGAGGCCGGAGCTTCTGCAAGCTCTCGCGAAAACAGTTGCGGAAAAAGGTTTCTCTGTTCGGCTCAATACAAACGGTCTATGTCTGGAGAGATTGTCTCCTGAAGAAACCCTCGGGCTTCTCGAACCTTTCGATGATGTCAGTATAAGTCTCAACGCTTCTGATATGGAAGAATACAATGCTGTATGCGTCCCGGAAAATGATTCAGCGTGGGACAATCTGCAGAAATTCATTCAGCTTTCAAGGAAAGTATGCAGAACCAGGCTTACAGCTGTTCGCTATCCCGGAGCAGATATGAAATCAGTTGCTGCTTACGCTTTGAAGATAAACCTTCCACTGAGGATCAGAGGATAATGTTTATCACAGAGTTGCGTCAATTTCTGAAGAAAGCAGGAGTTACCCCGAATCGAAAACTCGGGCAGAGCTTTCTTGTTAACGGTTATATTGCTGCAAGGATCGCTGAGGAAGTCTCAACGGCCGGAAGCGTTCTTGAAATCGGTCCCGGTTTAGGTGCTCTTACTGAAAAACTGCTTGGTCGCTGCGGATCTCTTTCCGCAGTAGAAATTTCTCCTGAAATGGTTGATGTTCTCCGAAAAAGGTTCAAAGATGAAGCCCTTTCAGTGACAAGAGGTGATATTCTCACTGTGAATCCCGAAGCTTTGCCTGGATTTCCGTTTCATACAGTTGCGGGTAATCTTCCTTATTCGATATCTTCTCCAATACTGTTCAGAATGCTTGAAGAGGGCTTTGATCAGGTACAGAAAGCAGTCCTGATGCTTCAAAGGGAAGTTGCCATAAGGCTGTCTACGTTAGACGGGGGAAAGCAGTACGGAAAACTGGCTTTGAAGATATGGCCGTATTATACTGTACGCACACTTCTTGATGCTGACCCGGAGGATTTTTATCCGACTCCTGCGGTTTATTCAAGGGTTGTGGTTCTTGAGAAACGATCCGAGCCGATGGTTTCTCGCGAGCTGTTCAGTGAATTCAGAAGAATTGTAAATATATCTTTTTCTTCCAGGAGGAAAACCATTCTCAACAATCTGACGCCGGTTTTAGGCCGTGATCAGTCATTGGAGATTCTGACCAGAACAGGAATCGATCCAGGCCTGAGGGCAGAGCAGCTAAAACCCGAGATGTTTATCAGACTCGCGGAGAATCTGCAATGAAGAAATCAGTCGTATTACTGCTTATTCTGTTTGTTTCAGTACTCAACGCTGTTTCAGTGGGATATGACATCGAGCTTGAGCAATTCAAAGAAAGCAGTAAACTTATTAATTCAATATCACTGGTGCATCAGCTCACATCCAGGATCACAATGAATGCCAGCGCTTCATTTTCAGCTCAGAAGAATCTGGACCTCCATAGATTTCTAGAAGGTCGCGTCGGATCCGCGAGTGTTACCTTTCAGCCCAGACCCGGATTGGAGTTCGGAATAAATCTCTCCAGAAACATCAGCACTGAAGAGAGATATGGCACAATGATTCGGGATCAACTGAATAATACTACTTCCGGTCAGATACGTTATTCTCCGGCATCATGGCTGTCGATTGATATGAAACTTGGAGCCCATTTCGTGGATTACATAAATCCATCCGGAGACAGCACAATATCGGGTCATGATCAGGGAGGAGTGAGCGGTGTCGACATCTCCCTTAGCAAGAACATTTTCAGTACTCTTAACGGGAATCTTACATTCGGAGAACAAAGAACACGCGGGCATCAGACGGATACGGGAAGGGATAAGCTTACCGCCAGGCTGAGTTACGGATTTCCGAGCGTTTTCAACGGCGGCAATCTTACCGCTCAGGCTGGAGCATCAAGGCAGTCCACCGCATATCATGATTCGGCCCAGAGTCTCTGGCAGAATGACTGGTACAGTGATCTTTCTTTTGTAGTACCAATGCCATTTGAGTATCTGAGTATGGAGATTACTACCGGATGGGATTACATGGATCGTTTCTGGGAAGAGGATGACCCTGACTCCACCAGTTCAGAGGGTGATGTACGTGACAGACTGGAGCGAAGGCGTAATATTTCCTCCTCCCTGCGATATCAGATAATTGATGATCTTCAACTGACCATGTCTCTCTCGCGTTCGATCAGTCACAAAGATAGAAAGCGTACAGCTCCCCCGGATACAATACTTTACGATATATACGATATCAGTGATGACAGAGTCTTTTCCTCCAACCTTCAATACACTCCTGGGGACAGCCGGATTACATTTGAGCGGTTGATTCAGCTCAACAGGTTTGATACATTCGGAGAATGGACTGATACCTTTGGGAATATATACAGGGATAACAACGATCGCGATGAATTGAGGGAAGTTCTCTCACTTTCCGCGGAAATCCCGCTCAGCAGTAAAGTAACTTTGGATGCGAGTATCCAGGGACAGAGCAGAAAAACTGTTTATCTGATGGCGGAGCAATCCGCGAACAGCAAGATTTCATCCACATACAGTTTCAACCCCGGATTCAGGTATTTTCCGGGGGGTAACTGGACACTGCAGGAATCAATCAAGATCAGCGCTGATTACACAACATTTCTTTTCCCGGAGATTGGTACTTCAGGATCAGACCTGCTGTTCAGAAGACTTGTTTCAACAACATCGTTCCAGAGAGTGGCAGAAGACAGCACTACTCTGGGTGTTTCCAACACATTCAGATTCCAGGATCAGGGAAGTTTTGACAACTCGGTTTTCAGCAGATCCGAGGAGGTAATTAACAATACCATTACCTTCAATATGGGTTTTCATGTCGGCGGAAAAATAGGGCTCACTCCCAGTTATGCATGGGAGTACTCTCGGAGGAACTATATAGCCTCCGGTAATTCTTCGCTGATCGAGCACATGCACCATGTCGGGCTTCGGACGAGAATGAATCTGAATAATGGGATTCTGTCCCTCCGCGTAACCAGGACTTTCTATTCCAGGGATGACAGACAAAGTTACTGGAGGGCTGCTGTCGGACTTAATTACCAGTTCTAAACTGAAGGTGAACAAATGAAAACTCTGCTCATTCTGTCAAGCGTTTCAGCCCTGCTTCTTGCCGGCTCATGTTCATTTTTCGGTCCAAGAGACCCTGAATATCCAACCGATGATGACATTCCCTGGTATCAGCCATATGCCCCTTCCACAGTGATACTGAACCTTTCGAATTCCTTTGAAGGCAGATCCATCTCGATGTTCATGGCATGCTGTGATTCCTCCTACATGTTTCTGGCGGATGATGCTGATATAGAGGAGTGGGGAGGCTCATGGGATTTCAGTAACTGGGACTATGAAGTTGAGCAGAACACAGTACTTAATATTTTTGCCGCGATTGAAGGCTCGGGATTCCCGGATTCCACCAAGGCGTCCTTCATCATGAACACTGTTGCCGAGCATCAAGATCCTACGGCTCCATCCGATTCAGCCGAGATATATCGGGACTATGAAATTGTAGCCGCCGGCAGTGAGCATTGCGGATGGGACAACCCGGCCAGAGGACGGGTGATATTTCTCATGATTGAGGACAATTACGGATTATGGTCGATAAAAAGATGGTTTGATTACAGGCCGGAAGATTATACCGAAGGACAATTCACATGGGGTGTAGCAAAGGCTACTTACAGGTAGCAGCGAATCAGTTGCCAATCCCGCCGATATTAGAACGTATCATGAATAAATGACATCTGTGACAACGGATACACTGCTTCTCGCATGTTCTCTTGATGTTTCTCCCGGTTCAGTCGTGATCGAACTCGGTTGTGGAACCGGCGGCGCAATTCTGGCTTCCTCTACACTGAACGCGGATTGCAGATGGATCGGAATTGAACTTCAGATAGAATTGCTTCAAATGATGACCGGTTCTGATGAACTCCGGAGAAAACAGCTTGACCTGTCAGGCATATGCTGCGATGTTGAAGCAGTTCCATGTGTGCTTACCGGTGCAATCGCTGATGCGGTAATTATGAATCCTCCATTCGGACGGAACACATCCGGCAGGAGCAGCCCTGAAAAAACTCGACGAATTTCAAGGTCAGGTTCAGATATGCTCCTCTACTATTTTATCAGAGCCTCCGCACACCTGCTGATTTCAGGGGGTGTGTTCATCATGATCAACAGACCCGCTCTTCTGCCGAGAATGATCCTTGGGTGTCAGTCAGCAGGAATTACTCCGGAAATACTTCAACCGGTGGGTTCTGCAGGAAAACCGGCAGGTCACATTATTCTGCACGGGCGGAAAGATTCATCCGCTGTTCTTAAGATTTTCCCCCAGATGGAATCAGAGCAATTGATCAGGAAAACTACTCAGAATCAAAGTACTTGATATATCGCGGTGCTCTGAAAATGACAGCTGCATATGACGCGGAATCCGAAAATGCTCCTTCATGGAGAAGTATTTTGAGTGTCCATTTTCCCGTTGTGTCCGGGAAAACGGCCAGGGTTGCATTACCCCCATACGCCATGCTGTGTACATCACCTGAAGAATTCTCCAGCCAGAACTCGATGGTATGGAAATATGAATCTGACCAGATGTAGAGGAAGTACATAAATTCCCTGGCGAATACCAATTCGCGGGAGATCGTGTTTCCGAGGGTCAGGTTTCCCGTAACAGGTTCACCGATCATCTCATCCCCAAGTTCCTCAAGACCTGACACAACATCCATCAGGCGTTCAAGAGCTCTTTCCTCGTTCGCATGCGCTGCGGGAACTAAAATCAGTATAGCAAGAATGACAGATATTACAATACTCATCGCCGTGGCTATATTCCCCTCCACAGTATTCAGTCATCTACCCGGTCAGGAGGCATCCATTCAACAGTTAATAGACCTTCACTGTCATATTGTTCCTGGTGTTGATGATGGCCCTGCAACCTGGGAAGAATCCACTCAACTTTTCAGTCAGATGAAAGAACAGATGACCCGTCCCGCTGTTTTAGTAGCAACCCCTCATTTTCGTCTTTCGACCAGCGGAAGAGTGTTCAGTTCTCAATCAAAAAGAATACTTGAATTTCTTTCCTTTGCCAACAGATCGAGAATAGAGGATGAATTCTCTGTTCTTGCCGCAAGAGAAGTAATGCTTGACAGGTGGAAACCATCAGCGAATGCTCTTGATGTTCTGTGCCTTCCGGGAACATCATGGGTACTGGTTGAACATTCATTCAACATGCCATGGATATTTGCGCTATTTAGAATCAGAGCCGTTTTAAGACAGGGATTCAGACCGCTGCTTGCCCATCCGGAGAGATACTCATGGTGCCGGACTCGTCCGGAAAGGATAAGCAGGCTTTCAGAGATGGGAGCGGGTATTCAGGTTTGCGCCAAAAGCCTTTCCGGAACAGGAGTGACAGCTGAAACAGCCTGGAGGCTTATTGAATCCGGTATGGTTCACGTTCTTTCTTCGGATGCACATCACCCCGGTGACAATCTGCTTTCAGAAGAACTAAAACATAAGGTAGACAGAGTGGCTCCAGGCGCTTACAATCTGCTTACGGGAAAAATGCCTGAAACAGTTCTTAACAACTGTGAATTACCGCAGCTTCCGCTGATGACATGATTTGAATAAAGAGGAAAAGTGAAGAAGAAATTTCTGATAACCGGTGCAAATGGGCAGCTGGGCTCCATGTTTATGAATCTGCTGGAAAATGAAGCGGAAGGTGTTGATCTTCCTGATGTGGATATCACCGAACTGGAATCAGTTCAGAGAGCAGTTGACAGAACCGATCCAGAGTGGATCATAAACTGTTCAGCTGTTACAGATGTCGACCTTTGTCAGAGAAGACCGGAACTGGCCTATAGAGTACACAGAGACGGAGTCGGAAATCTTGCCCGCACCGGCAGGAAACTTGTGACCTTCTCAACCGATCATGTCTTCAATGGCAGGTATGACCGTGTTCAGCCATTTCTTGAGGATGATACTCCATCACCTGCCAACATTTACGGAGAAAGCAAACTTCAGGGAGAATCCGAAGCTCTTAGCGGGTTTGCCGATAATATTGTTATAAGAACTTCCTGGCTGTTTTCAGAATCGATGGGAATGGTTCCGTATTTCTGGAGAATGCTGTCGGAAAATGCTCTGATTACAGCTGTTACCGATCAGATTGCCTGCCTGACCTACGCGCCTGATCTTGCCGAAGCGGTTATGAAGATTATTATCAGTGGCAGGTTCGGCCTTTTTCATCTTGCCAGCAATCCCGGGGTGACTCCATTCGAACTCGCCACTATGCTTGCGGAATATGTAAACGGCACAATTCAGGAAACAACCTGGGCACAGCTTGATCTTGATGCACCAAGACCTGCCTATTCAGTACTGGCCACATCAAGAGGTATGGAATTACAACAAGTATGGGACGCGGTTGAAAAATGGAGGATAAGTAAATGACTGAAATAGAGAAATACATAAAAACCGCTAAGGCTTCGATTGCTTCGCTTAACTGTGAGATGATTGAAAAAGCGTCCGATATATGTGTGGAATCTGTTCTTTCCGGCGGAACGATTTTCCTCTGTGGGAACGGCGGGAGTGCTGTAGATGCTCAGCACCTGGCAGGTGAATTGATCGGCCGATTCCGGCTTGAACGGGATGCTATTCCAGCCATAGCGATTACGGCCAATACTGCTATTGTTACTGCCATAGCAAATGATTACGATTTTTCAGAGATATTTGCCAGGCAGCTTCAGGCACTGGGAAAACCCGGAGACGTTCTGATTGCCATATCGACAAGCGGACATTCGCGAAACGTAATTAAAGCTGTTGTGGAAGCTCGAAGAAAATCCATGAAGATCGTAGGGTTCACCGGCAGTGACGGGGGAGCCATCGCGCAAAAAGCCGATGTTGCCGTAAAAGCAACCTCAACCGAGACCAGTCACATACAGGAAGAGCTTCTTATAGCAGGACATGCCATATGCTCGGCAGTTGAAAAGGCATGTACAGGTACATCCGGGACGGATCGCTGATTTGAAAAAGCACGCTATCTGGAAACACCTGATCCCGGGAATAATAGTAGCAGGAATCGCCCTGTTCCTCACTTACCGGAAAATGGACATGGTTCAGCTTATGTCTTCTCTCGGGGAGATGTCCTGGCCCGTACTGCTTCTAGTTCTTCCTCCGCTCGCATTGAGCTATTTCTTCAGAATATTAAGATGGCGTCTCCTTCTATCTCCACTGGCAGAGGTCTCAATGAAAGACGCGTCAGGGCCTCTTCTTACAGGTTTCATGGTTAATGCTCTGCTTCCCGGACGAGTTGGTGAAATCCTCAGAGCACTTCTCCTTTCAAGGCGGACTTCAGTACCCAGAGTATCCTCATTTGCCACCGTGGTGCTTGCACGGATATTCGATGGGCTTACTCTGGCCACCATGACTCTTATCGTTCTGGCTGTTCTGTGGACGGAACTTGATACTGCTATCAGGCTTGGGTTGATTGGAGCCGCGTTACTCTACTTCGTTGTTCTCCTGATGCTTCTTTCTCTCCGGAGGTGGAAGGAACAGGCAGCGGCAGCGATCTCCGCCCCTTTCAGATGGGTCGGACTAAACTCATTTTCAGAGAAAATTAAGCGGTTGCTTGTTTCCTTCTCTCACGGTCTTGAAGTATTGAAAAACTTGAGAGAGATCATTCAGGTGGCATTCTACTCACTCTGTGTCTGGGGAACCCTGGCCCTTTCGGTTCTGCCGGTATTCAGCGCAATGCACCTCGAAGTGCTCTGGTATTATCCTCTGCTTGTTCTGATTCTGGCCGGCCTCGGAATGCTTATCCCCACCCCTGCGGGAACCGGAACAGTACATGGTGCCCTTGTGCTTGTACTGCCTGGTCTTGTGGGAATAACAGTGGAAGACACCAGAATATTTGCATTACTCTTCCATACTACGCAGTTCGTACCGATAATTCTTGTCGGGCTGATAGCAGCCATTCGTGAGGGCGTAACAACATCCCAGGTCAGCGAGCTTGCCGATAAAGAACCACCGGAGATACAATAGCGTTTTCTCTGCTGTTTCTCCCGAGTTGAGGAAGGTAGTTTGTGGACTTGATGCCGGCTACTTCCCCTGGGTTTACACTGCCCTGACATTAGCTCGATCTGACAATATGATTATTATGATATTTGTGATACCGGCTACAAACCAGCAGAGGGGTGACGGGTGTCTGAACAGGGCAGTAGATTGAATATCGATAGACGAAATGCGATCCTGGAAACAGCAGGTGAATTGTTCGCAAAGAACGGGTTTTCAGGCACATCCATAAGATCCATAGCAAGCAGGGCAAACGTCACAATAAGCTTGATTTACTACTATTTTAAATCGAAAGAAAAACTATGGCATGAGTCTCTGCTGCATGGTTTTCAAAAAGACGAGATGATGCAAAAAATGCATTCTATTATTGATTCTAGCTTGACCATTGAAAAAGTACGCGAAATGGCGATTGGTTCCGGCAGCTACTTTGATATTCTTATGAAAAAACCGGGATATATGCAGATGATCGCATGGATTTATGCTGAACAAAATATGCATGTTGAATGCCCTGATCAAATGGAGAGTAAGGCAGAGCTATTTATTAATGGTATTATTAAATTGCAGGAATCTGGTATTGTCAGGAGCGATGTTAAACCAAGGTTTATTCTTACAATGTATGCAGCTTTCTGTGAATTCTGGTTTCTTTCAAAGAAAAGGTTTGATTTCTTTAATAGTGAAGATGATAAATCTCCTGAAATAGATATGGAATATATAGACAGTGCCTGGAAGATTCTTCTTGAAGGATGCCTTGTTCCCGGATGGGACAAAGACCGGTAACAGGTCATATCAACGCGTTCAGACAATTCTGCAAGTAAAAGTGATTCGAAATGACATTCCTGTCATAAAAGTTTTTATCGGATAATACATCTTGACAGGAACAAATTCATGAAATATGTATAGAACGATCGTTCGAACTATCTCTTCATAGAATTGCAGCAAGTGAATACATAAACATCAAACGGAAAAGAGTAATGCTTTGAAAGTGAGAATTGTGATTAAAGGAATGCTACTGATTCTTCTTCTTGCGCCTGTGATAGCTCTTGGCGAAGAAGGGGAACCAGAATCCGGTGCGGAGGAACAGACAGGAACTATCGTAGTTTCGATTGAAGCTCTGCGTAACTGTGATGGATACGTTAGAGTGGAGCTTTGGGCATCGGAGGATGGTTTTCCCAGGGATCAGGAAAAAGCCTTCAGGAGAGTTATGTCGGTTATTGAAGGGGAATCCGTTCAGTTCGTATTCGATGATCTTACCTTCGGAGAGTATGCAGTATCGGCACTTCATGATGAGAACGAAGATGGAGAAATGAACATGAATCTCTTCGGGCCTAAGGAGGGGTACTGTATATCAAACGGTGTAAGAGGGAGCATATTGTCCGGGGCGCCGGGATTTGATGATGCAAGTTTCATACTTGAAGACGAAGAATTGATGCTGCCTATGGATATGGGATACTGAGCGGTGACTTCCGGAAGTGGTTTATCAACGTAATAAAGCTCGAAACCTGATGCAGTCTGAATAAGTTTCATCTGACAGGGGGCTTCAAATGAACAGATTTGTGCAGAACACATCGTTATGAATAGAACGAACGTACGAACAAAATCGTTCAGTAAGGCTGTTTCCTCTATGCTGACTTTTCTTATCCTGATTACAGTAGCCTGCGGTAAAGATGAAATTGAAGAGAAGAATGCAATTCCAGTGACGATAGAAGTTGTAAGAAACGAACAGATCAGAAGGCTGGTTTACGCTTCAGCAAGACTGGAAGGAGTGGAAGACGCGACATTAACAGCGATTGCAAATTCTGAAATTGAAGAGATATATGTATCAGAAGGTGATACTGTAAGCGAAGGAACTTTGCTCATAACTCTTAAAACAGATGAAGTAAATAAAGCCTTTGTTCAAAACAGAGGAGCTGCTCTGATTGCAGCACAGGTAAGCCACGAAATTGCCATGAATAACTACAACAGAGCAGTGAGTATTTTTGAAGAAGGAGGAATAGCACGACAGGAGCTGGATGATGCGATAACTTCAGTGGATGCAGCTGACGCCGAAGTTGAAATTGCGCAGGCGGAATATATGAGAGCAGTCAGTGAAGAAGAAAATAGATGTATAACTGCGCCTTTTGACGGATCGATTGTAAGGATCTGGGCCTGCAAGGGTGATATGGCTACAGGTCCACTTCTAAGCATATCGAATTCAGAATCAGTAACTGCGGAAGTCTTTCTATCAGAAGAACACCTTCAGTTCATAAAACCGGGGCTTACCGCGTATTTTCAACCTACAATACTACCGGATAGTGTCTTCGAGGGTGTTGTGTATTCAACAGCATCAATGATTGATCAGACTTCAGGGCTTCTATCTGCAGGAGTAAGAATTCCCAATCAGGACGCAATACTGCGAACAGGGATGACGGGAACAATATCCATAGTACTTGAAGAAAGAGACAGTACTCTGGTGGTTAGAGAATCAGTATTGAGAATGATTAACGATGGATGGGAAATATCTGTTGTTCGTAACGGATTTGCATCTGTTCGTACCGTAGAAACCGGAATCTCAAACAATGGAATGTATGAGATACTGTCGGGGCTGCGACCGGGTGACAGCATAATTGTGCTCGGGCATGACATTGTTGCAGATGGTGACAGCGTAATTGTGGTGGGAAAACCATGAATCTTCCGCAGCTTGCAGTCAGGCGAAAAGTCACGTTTCTCATGATATTTTTTGCCATGCTTGGCATAGGGGTGTTTGGCGTTCTCAATCTTGGCGTTGACTTTTACCCGGAAATACAGCTTCCCACTGTTATGGTTATAACGTCAATGAGAGGCGCGGGTCCGGAAGAAATAGAAACTCTGATCTCGGAAGTGATTGAAAGTGCTGTTTCCACGGTTGAGGATGTAGAAAGCATTAACTCGGTTTCCTCCAGCGGAACAAGCATGGTGACAATTGAGTTCAGCTCAACTGCCGATATGAAAGAGTCGGAAGACAGGATTCGAGAAGTCCTTGATGAAGTAAAATCTCAGCTGCCGTCAGAGGCCCTTGATCCTTACATCTTCGCTCTGGCTTCTGACAATGCTCCAATTCTGGAGCTTTCCTTTTCCAGCGACTGTATGAGTATGACAGATCTCCGCTGGACAGTCGAAGAAGAGATAGTGCCGATAATCGGCAGAACTCAGGGGGTTGGTCATATCTCAACTCAAGGCGGTTTTGTTCGACAGGTACGTGTTGATGTGAATCCTGTACTGCTTTCGTCATATGGTCTTACGATGACCCATGTGGAGCGGTTACTCAGCGCTTTTGGAACAGATACTCCCGCAGGAGATCTGGAAACCGGAGGTTTGACGCTGACGCTTTCAATCGAGTCAGGTTTCCATAGTGTGGATCAGATCAGAAATACTCTTGTAGGACAGTGTGCCGGAGGAGAAAACATACTGCTCGGAGACATAGCCCATGTTTATGACGGTCACGAAGAAAGAGAAACCCATACGCGGCTTGACGGACAACCGACCATTTTCTGCGTTATCAGAAAAGGACCAGGTTCCAATACAACAGAAGTTTGCGATAATGTTGAAAGAACTCTTGAAAATATCGATTCTTCGTATGGCGGTCAGATCGAAATACAGATAGTCAGCAGTTTCGGGGATTTCATCAGACGATCCATGCGTAATCTTTTTACGATCGGCATACTGTCGATTGTTGCGGCTGCTCTCATACTTTTCATGTTTTTGCGATCCTGGGGTGCGTCAATAATTATTTCACTCTCTATGCCCTTGTCGATAGCCGCCACATTTGCTGCGATGTATTTCGTCGGTGTGAATCTTAATTTCATATCTCTTGCAGGTCTTGGTCTTTCAATCGGGATGGTTGTGGATAACTCGATAGTAGTGCTTGAAAATATTCACAGACTCCGCGAACGGAACCTGAATCTTGTTGAGTCCTCGATCCAGGGAGCAAGTGAGGTCGGAATGGCAATAACAGCTTCGACACTGACAACAATAGCCGTATTTATCCCAATTCTTTTACTGCCCGGTATCGTTGGTTTACTTTTCAGAGATATGAGCCTTACTGTAAGTTTCAGTCTTGCAGTATCGCTGTTTGTGGCTCTTACCCTCATCCCCCTCTTCTCGTCGAGGATGAGGAAACTGCAATCGTACAGGAAAACCGGGGCAGGGAATATCCTGGACAGCGCATTTGAATCTTTAGAGAAGCGCTATTCACTTCTAGTTGAGTGGGCAACCGGACACCGTCTATCCGTACTCTTAACAACAGTTGCAGTATTTATCGCGTCGCTGTTCATGTTGGGATTTATCCCCACAGAGTTCATGCCGACTGCTGATCAAGGAAGAATGGAAATTCTCATCAGCAGGGCAACCGGTACAACGCTTGAATCAAGCGACAGTACTGCAAGAATAATCGAGGAAGTACTCATATCTGCAATTGAGCCTGCTGACCTGGAACACATTTACACAACCCTTGGCAGGAATACAGGCAATGCTGCGCTTTTTGGAGGAACAAGTGCCACGAACGAAATAGAGGTAAGGCCTTTTTTTTCAAACAGTGAAAGCAGATCCAGAGTGATGGCGGAGTATGAGCATTTACTGAGGGAAGCTCTTGAAGAAATTCCCGGTATCAATGTTGAGTTCAATGCAGGAGATCCCCTTGGAGGGGGTTGGCCGATTGAAATAGATATTTTCGGAAACGATCTTGATGATCTCAGAGAAACAGCAGGAATTGTAATGAGGGAAATGGAAGATATCAAAGGTGTTGTTGATTTGCACTCAACGCTGGAAAAGGAAATTGTTCAGATTGCTTTCGTACCGAATGATGTAACTCTCAGACTTCAGAATTTATCAAGTGCGGATCTTGCAGTGGAACTCCAACTGGGTCTGCTTGGGTCAAATCCCTCGGTACTCTACGAAGCCGGCAGGGAAATTGATATTCATCTTCAGATTGACAGCAGTTTCGTAATGAGCAGAGAAGAAATACTCGGGTTGACAATTCTGGGCTCACCCCTGGATGTCTGGGGAAGTTTTGAGAGCAGGTTAATACCCAGGGCAATAGAACATGAGAATCAAAGCAGGCTGGCGACCGTCAGATGCGGCATTCAAGACCGCTCTCTGGGCTCTGTTGTGTCTGATGTAGAGGAAATGCTCGACACCCTCGATCTGGGCGATCACAGAGTAGTACTGGGTGGTGAGACGGCTGAACAGAGAGAATCATTCAAAGGAATGATTATCGCTATTCTTGTTGCCGGCATCCTGGTTTATATGATTATGGCAAGCCAGTTCGAATCCTTCCTGGAGCCGTTCATTATCATATTTCTTGTTCCATTTGCCTTCATTGGTGTTATCTGGGCTCTTCTAATCACAGGAACAACTCTAACAGTTACTGCATTGATCGGTGTTCTGATGCTGATAGGAATCGTGGTTAACAATGGAATAGTACTTGTGGACTTTGCCAACAGACAGAGGAAAAATGGAATTGATGCAACAGAAGCAGTCATTCTCGCGGCAAAGGCAAGAATACGCCCGATATTGATGACTGCCATGACAACAATATTTGCCATGTTGCCGCTTTCTCTCGGAACCGGTGAAAGCGGTGGAATGTGGGCTCCAATGGCCAGGGTTGTTTCAGGTGGCCTTATTGTCTCAACTGTTCTGTCTCTTGTCGTTCTTCCAGTTCTATACTCATTACTTGGTCGATGGAAGAAGGTACGGTAGTGAAATCATCCGATATATTGACATTCCTGCTTATATGCGGAACGGCACATTCTCTTACGCTGGAGGAATCAATCAGAGCTGCACTTGAGAAACGTAATGACCTGATGGCAGCAAGGAGTACTCTGGAGAGTTCTACCTGGGACAGACGCAATGCTGAACTCTGGTTCCTCCCTTCTGTTAATGCGAATCTTAGTTTCATACGCGACTATGATGTTCAGGTGATTGAGGTTGCCGGGATGGGTTCGATTCCCATGGGTTCTGAATATGTCTCATACGCAGGGATAAGCGTGGATATCCCCCTTTTCATTCCTCAGGGTCCTGCCGGTTACAGGTTGTCGGTTGAGACTGAAAACCTCTTTGTCAGTCAATTAACTTCTGTAGAACAGGATGTTGTTCTTGACGTAATAGAAGCATTTTATGGAGTTCTTCTCGCACAGGAAATGGTTATGGTATCAGAAGAAGCCTTGACTATTGCTGAGGAGGGTTTTGAAGTAGCACAGGCCCGTTTTGAAGCAGGCATTATCTCACGGTTTGAATTACTTCAAAGTGAAGTAGCCTGGGAAAACAGGAAACCTGATGAAATCGCGGCTCGAAGCGGATTACATCATGCAATAGCCAGTTTTGCAGTAGCGCTTGGTCTATCCGATGATGTGTCTGTGAAACCGGATGGTAGTCTGGAAACCGTTCCGTTTTTCATTCTGCCTGAAACGTATGAAGAAGCCTGTGAAATAATGTTGAATAGCAATCCTGACCTGGTAACCGCAGCAATAATGGAAGAAATAGGGAACGCGCAGGTGTCAATGGCTTCAGCTGCTTTCTATCCTTCTCTTATCCTTCAAACCGATTTTAACTACCATGCAATGCGTGATGACTGGCATTTTACTTCAGATGATTATGAGAGAAACCTGTGCGCCTCTGTGATGATCCAGATACCTCTCTTCAATGGATTGAATGATATTGCCGGATACAATTCCGCCAGGGCAGATCGGCTGGCTTATCAAGCTAATGCAGGATCTCTCAGGCAGGCGACCTCATTGTTTCTGTTGCAGGCCTGGAACAGTCTGATAGAGGCAAAAGAGAGTGTAGATGCCACATCATACACTCTGAGACAGGCACAGGAATCCACGGAGATAGCGATAGTTTCATACGAAGCCGGGACAATCACAAGACTCGATATGGATCAGGCTTTTCTGGCATTTACATCTGCAAGAACAAACTTAGCTTCAGCTCTTTACAAACTGAGAATTGCCGAAGGACATGTTGCAAGGGCTATGGGTATACTGGACCCGGATCTCCAGTTCAACACAGAACCGGAGGAGAATATATGAAACGAACCAGTTTCCGTTTGAGATCAGTCTTAATTCTTATTCTCATGATAGCAGCATGTGGATCAGAGGAAGAACTGGATTTGCCTGTAATAAATGTCTCTGTTGCATCTCCGGAGATTTCCTCCATATCCGCAGCCATATATGTGGACACAAGGCTCGAAGGAATAGAAGAGACTCTTGTCTATGCAACGGTGCCGGGGCGGATCGAAGAGGTTCTTGTCGTGGAAGGTGACTCGGTGACTGCCGGGCAGCATCTTGTGAAGCTTGATTCCGATCAGGGAGTTAATGCTGAAACCATTGCTGCAAACGCCTCTGTCAGTGTTGCAAAAGCATATGCTGACAACGCACAGACAACCTTCGACAGATTATCTGGACTTTACCAGGCAGGTGCTGTAAGTGAGCAGCAAATGGAAGATGCCAGGGCAGCAGCATCGATCACCAGGGAAAATCTTAATCAGGCGTATGCAGTCTACGCTCTTACCAGAAGCAGCCAATCCAGTGCTTATGTAACGGCGGCTTTTTCAGGAAAAGTTGGAAGGATCTGGGCTCGAACAGGCAATACTGTTTCAGGAGAGCCATTACTCAGTATTTCAAATACATCTGAAATATCCGCTCAGATAATGCTCCCTGAAATCTACCTTTTCGACCTTTCCGTTGGGCTTCCTGCCTATGTGACAGTTCAGGTGCTCTACGGTGAATCCTTTCCTGGAATTGTTACTGCTGTATCAAGTTCTGTGGATCCAGTAAGCGGGAAAGTTCCAACGAGAATTACATTTCACAACCCGGATGGCAGACTGAGATCGGGAATGAGCGGAAGAGTATGTATCATAACCGAGATCGTTGAAGATGTTCTACTGGTTCCCGAAAATATTTTAAGAAGAACAGGCTCCGGTTTTTATGTTGCTGTTGTGGAGAATGGGATTACATCGATAAGGTCTGTAGAGATAGGTATAAGAAGTGGTGGAATGGCACAGATACTATCCGGGATTGAAATAACTGATTCTGTGATTGTCGAAGGCCAGTTCAGAGTCAAAGAAGGGTCACCAGTTTCTATCAGACGCGTTTCCGAAAACCTGTAATCATCATGCTCATCACTGTTGCAAGGTATTTAAAAATAATTAATACAAAAGCATAAGAATAGGAATTCTTATTCCGTATCAGCTATTTCCGGTATATGCAGAGTTAAGGCAGATTCACCCGATTATCCGGAGCGCTACGTATGGGACGACGCTGAGGATGAAGACCAGCATCTTGTAAGTGGCCATTGCCCTGTAAATTGAAAGACGAACCTGCTCCTCAGGGAGACCCCACATCTTTCCGTGGATCCTGCAGATCCATTTTCCAGCTGTAAGAAACGCAAGGAACATCAGTACCAGAAGCCCCATATTTATGATCGAGCACCAGAACAGCATCTCACGGACTTCTACCATTGTCATAACTTTACCTCCTCGGTTATTACATCGTTCCCGGTTCTGAAACAGTCATTTCAGATCATCTGACTGATCTCAGATGTTCTTATAAATATGATAAAGCTGAATCTCAGACAGCATTCCATGGAAATACAATTCCATTCCGTCAAGATCCAGAATAATATAGAATTCTTCGCCATCATCGAACCGGCACGTAACAAGAGTAGCATGGTTATTAAACCCGCTCAGTATGTCATCAGGTCTGGCTGAGACATTTGAGCCTGTTTGACCGGTCTCAGGCAAATACCCGAATTCGACTGATCCATGCAGGTTCCTGACAAAACTGAATCTTGAACTGTACCAGGGTGGAATCGTAACAGATGGATAATGGATGAATTGATATTCAGTGCTGTCCATAAGTAGAATTCCAAGCCTTACAGGATTCAAATCATCATCGAGGTATGAAACCAGCCATACTCCCTGAAGTATATCCGCAACATTGATGGGTGCTGATGTGGGTTCTAATTCGTTTTCTTCGAATGCAATTATTGAACCGGGCTGCAAATCTGAATGTTGAATATCAGAACAGGCTGTGATATTCAGAAGCGAAAGAATAGCAATAGTAATCCCTGATAACATAGTAAACCAATCACAATTGTATTTGTAGACTAACTGAATATAAATCAGTTGCTATCATGATCAAAGGCTTTTTCTGATGGTAATCCTTAGCATCATTTAGTCAACAAAACCAGCTTTTATGCAGCCCCACGTAGAACTATCCAGTGTCATCGGGTAATGGTCATAAAAATCTACCGTGCTTGCAAACCAATTTCCAACGAAAAATCCCGGACCGTCAAAATTCATATCGTATTTGTACGCGATATCGAGAGGGCTAGTGATAATGCTGTAACTCAACCCGGTCAGAACTCCGGTTTCTGAATGTTCCGAGAGTTTGTAGCCGCCGTACCAGTCACTTATCCAGATTCTGATGTCACCCGTAATCCAGACACATGCGATACCAATGCCCCCCGGTTCACTGTATGTCCAATTACTCATCACTGAATGCGTACTCACATCATACTTGTATATATCACAATTTGTATAGTTGTCTACAATCCAAAGATATTCTCCATCCCATTCACATCCACCCAGGGAGCCTGTGAAAGGGGTGCCAAGTTCATACACATCTGCAGGAAGCAGCGGTACTCCGGAAGCATCGAGATTCCAGGTATACAGGTAATATGGTACCGGATGCAGGGGATTACTCCAGGTCAATGCGAAGAGCAGATCATCCTGATAGCATCCCAGGCCGCAAACAGCTTCAACATTGTCGAACACTGTCCATGTTACTATCCTCCCGCCTGAGTAAGCCCCGTATGCTACCTCGTCATCGAGTTTACTGCTGACATAAAGCATGTTATGGTCGTCGTGATAAGCAACTCCCCAAACTTGTGCCCAATTGGATGGTCCCGCGATCTCAGCTATCAATGAGCCGCCTTTTGACCCATCAGATCTATCATCCGGAGATAAACCTTCAGTAGAGGGGGATAAAGATACGGCACCTGCTGATGACAAAATCGATAAAGCAATAAAAGCAATGAAGATAAAATTTTTCATTCGATTTCTTCTTTCATTAAATGATAAGTATTAATTCATTAAACAAGAGAGAGTTCTAAACCTCACCAGTTAAAAGAATGTTATTATAATAAAAACTAATGTCAGATCATCCTGGCGTCCAGTAATAAGTTGGATCGTAGTAGATAAATCATAAATAGTGGGATATCGACCGATAGAAAAATGGATCTCTTTCCATCTGCAATATTGTACTTAAATCGGATTCATCTGTTATGTCAAATTGGCGCCATTCTCCTTTCCATCTGATGACTGGGATTGTAAGTTGTTGACAATAAGGTAATAATAGGTGCATATTAACTGGAATGATTCTTGCCTGTACTAAGTTCTGAAAGGATTTGAAGATGGGCGTTCTGGACATTCTCAAGCGGGATACGGCTGAAGGTTATCCCGGAAAAGGAATCTGGAGGAAACCTCATCCTTTGCGCAGGGCTGCAGTAAAACAGGAGCTTTGTAAGGGATGCGGTGAATGTGAATCCGTCTGTTACTATGGAAGAATCAGAGTTGGAAGGAATCGAGCAGCCTCCGTTAAGAAGGGGTGTGCTGGATGTGGCGCATGCGCCGCAGCATGTCCTGCAGGGGCGATAAGCATGATAGATAATATTGTGAAGAGAACCAAGAAGGAATCAGAATAATGCCAACGTATGAGTACAAATGTAAAAAGTGCGGTCACAAATTTGAAGAGTTCCATCAGATGAGTGATGATTCAATTAAAACATGCCCTGAATGCGGCTGCGAAGTAGAGCGGCTGATAGGAACCGGTTCAGGTATTATCTTCAAAGGGGCGGGATTTCACGCAACTGACTATGCTAATTCAAGATCGAGCTGTTGCGGATCTGACAGCAAACCGGACAGTTGTGCATCAGGGAAGTGCTGCCAGGAAGACTGACGCTATCTGCTGTGAATAATATCTGGTAGGAGAATCATTCAGGTATTATACTCCCATGAGTTTCAATTTGATATTTCGGGGGGTTGATCTTATCAAACACCATTTTCTTTTACTTTTCTTTCTCCTGATTCTGCTCGCCTGCGGTAATAATGAACAGGCCGATGACAGTGTTGTTCAGGTTTTGTTCTGGCACGCGATGGGCGGACCTCTGGGTGAATTCATGGAGGATTCACTTGTAGCCGAATTCAATGCTACCCATCCGGATATCGAAGTTATTCCTGTCAGCATGGGGAATTACAGAGCCCTTTGTCAGAAAATACTGGCAAGCGTCATGGCCGGTGATACCCCGGTTGTTGCACAGGCATACGAAACCTGGACATCTCAGCTGATAAGAGGGAATGCCCTTGTACCTCTGGACTCTCTCATGGAGCTTGATACACCGGATGTTACAGACAGATGGTATAACGATTTTTTCCCTGTTTTCAGACTGAATAATACGTTTGACGGAAGAATCTACAGTTTTCCTTTCAACAAAAGCGCGCAGGCTGTCTATTACAATGTTGAGCTTATGGACAGTCTGAACCTTGAACCAGCAGCAACAAGAGACGAATACCGCAATCTGCTGATCGCTCTTACCGTTGATGGCAACAATGATGGTGATCTGCTTGACGATGTTGATCGATGGGGAACGGCATTCACTCCCAGTGTGGGTATGTTCGAAAACCTTCTTCTTCAGGGTGGCGGATCTCTGCTGTCTGAAGACGGGTCAAGAACCGCGTTTGCGTCGCAGGCTGGTATAGAGGCTCTTCAATTCATGATAGATCTGATACATACCGATGGTTCCGCAAGGATTTCTTCCGGTTATACACATCAGAACGATTTTGCGGAGGGTCTCGTTGGTCTTGTGCAGGGATCTACGGTTTCGCTTGCATTTATGGAAAAGACCTTTCAGCGCAGGGAGGAAAATGGAGAATATGTTTTTACACTGGGGATAGCTCCTCTTCCGGCTTACCTGGAGCAGGCTGTAATAATAGCGGGAACGAATGTTATTCTCTTTAAATCGGATCCTGATGAAATAGAAGCAGGCTGGGAGTTCATCAAATGGTTCACAGAGCCTCGTCAGCAGGCCAGATGGAGCGCTGCCACCGGATATATTCCCGCTACACGCAGTTCTATCGAGGAACCTGAAATACAGGAACGCTTTGTGGAGTATCCCGGTCTTGAAGACGTAATGCTACAGATTGAATACGCGCAGTTCGAACCACAGCAGACATTCTGGTATGATGGAAGGCTTTTTCTTTCGGAGGCGGTGGAGATTGCTCTCTATGGAAGAATGAGTGCCGAAGAAGCTCTATCCAGAGCTGCCATCCTTGCAGATGCCGAGCTTGGTTCCGAACTTGACTGACAGTTAATTCACTTGTGAAAGGGGAGACGATGATAAGAAGTTTCCCGGTTCTGATGTTAATCCTGTTTGCAGGATTAGCCGGTGCTCAGACGGTTTCGATTGCTGAAGCCAGAGAAGACCTCAACGGTGATGGAATTCCAGATCACCTTGGAGAAATCCTCACCATAGAAGGGGTCGCGACATGTGAGGGAACGCTGTTCTCCGAAACAGGGCTGAGTTTCTATGTTCAGGATGAAACAGCTGGAATAAATGTATACGCTTACAGCTCAGCGAGTCCGGGAGTCATCGAAGCCGGGGACGAATGGAGGATAACCGGAGAGATCATGCAGTACAACGGTCTTACCGAGATATCCCCCGATTCACCTTCGGATTTTGTTTACATCGATCATCCCGGTGAGCCTCAGCCGCTTCAGCTGGCTTTGAATCAGGGAGTTTCAGAAAGCATCGAAGGTCAGCTTCTCGCTCTGGGAAACAGTTCGCTATCCCAATGGGTTACAGTAGCCAATGATCCTGAGTCTGCGGGGGGCGGATACAATTTCAACGTCTGGAACGGACAGACTTCAGTTGCAGTTCGTGTAAACGAGTCTACTGGAATCAGTGTTTCCAATATCGCTGCCGGTACCCGTCTGTTCATGCTTGGCATCGGCGGGCAATACGATTCAGAACCTCCTTATAATAGCGGATACCAGTTACTTCCAAGATATCAGACTGATCTGGAAGTATACCAGCCATCGATTTATGATGGTTTTCACCTTACAGTTCTTACCGGTAATCCATTCGCTCCGGTACTTGGCGAAACCGTTAATCTTGAATACGGCGGTCCTGCCGGAATGCGTTTTACTCTTACTGTTTTTGACAGATCGGGAAGAGCCGTGACTCATCTCGCGGAATCCCGTCCAGCCGGTGACGTTGTTCAGTGGGATGGAAAAGACGATTACAACAAAATTCTTCCACTCGGACCTTATGTGCTTCTCCTTGAAGGCGTGGACTCTGATGGAAAGCACTTTTCAACGACTGAAACTCTCGTCGTAGCAACTCCCCTGAATTGAGGTGGCAATAATGTATTTGAGAACGACTACGGTTCTGTTTGCCCTTCTGATCATTGCAGGGCAGTCGTGGGCGGCATTTGAGGAAATGGAAATAGGGATCACATCGCAGGGCATGGGCGGAACGGGAGTTGTGCTGTATGGAACCGGAGCGCTTCTTTTCAACCCCGCATCCATAGCGGGAAGCACATCTTCATCTGTAACCATATCAGGCAGGCTCCCTTTTACGAATATGGATTTCGGAACATACGGAATCGATGGAGCCTTTCCGATAAGTGAATCCTGGGTCTGCGGAGCAAGCATTCGCTATTTCGGCGGTGATCTCTACAATGAACAGATGGCGGCGATAACCTTTGCCGGAATGCTTACCAAAGATATGTCTTTCGGTCTCCAGCCTGTTTTCTGCAGAGCTGTTATTTCTGATGGTGTTTCCGAGTACGGAAGCGCGAGCACTTTCGCGGTCAATGCGGGATTTCAGGTTAGAATGTACAGAAGGTGGATGCTCGCTGCCTCCATCAGGAACCCTTTCCAGGCAAGACTGGGTGAAAGTGGAGAATATCTCCGAAGAAGAATAGACGCAGGTCTCAGGTACGAACCGGTCACCGGAATGATTTCGGCATTGACTTTCTCCAGGGATTTCAATGGTTTACGCATACATGTAGGCCAGGCTCTTCCCCTTGGCTCTGTGAACATCCTGGCAGGGGTTCAGAGTAATCCGGTCTCAATATCCGGAGGGTTGAATACAACAATCAGAGGTATTACAGTGGAATACGCTGTAATAACGCATCCTCAGCTCGACCTGACTCACCAGGCCGGGGTGACTTATGGTTTCTAGTTTAATACTGGCGGTTGCTATTGGCTTGTCTGTCCCGAACGGATTTGATCTGAATACCGCATCTCTTCAGGAATTGCAGGCGCTTGAGGGATTGAATTCTCAACAGGCCTCTGACCTCTATGATTTCATTTATGAAACAGGGGGTCTTCTCAATATTTACGATATTATGGAAATTCCTGGTTTTACGACTGTGGAACTGCAGTGGCTTCGCGGTAACTGCGTGGTTGTCCCTCCTTCTGAAGGGAGAATTTCCAGCGATATACTGGAAATAATGGAAAGACTTGCTACAGAGGACGGCCCTGGTGACGCTGCTGTAGACCTCTGGGAGCATTACCTTCTGCATCCTCTGCCGATTAATTCAGCAACTTCGTGGCAGCTCCGAAGTCTGGACAGAGTAAGTCTGATTGATGCGGTGGCTGTCGAGCGAAGACTGAACACTCTTGGCCCTGTTTCGAGCGTTACCTCACTCCGAAACGCGGATTACCTGAGTTACTATGGCTACAGGAATATGCGGGATTACGTTTCAACCCGCGAACTTGACCTGAGTTCTATGGATTTCTTCGGCGGTTACAGGGTTGTTGTCGATGGCGGTGACGGGAGATCATCTGATGAGGATGGATTATATGAAATGCTCAACAGCCTTCGATCCGCGAAGTACGACATAGAAACCGGTGAAAGAGGATATACCGACTCTGACAGCGTGGCCTGGGCTGAAAGAATCGACAGCGAGTACGAAGAGCTTCTCGGAGCACAGAACGTTACCGGCTGGGAGCACAGGGTACGTGTCGGATTTGGAGACAGGTTCCGGGGTGGAACAAGGTTCTCCAGGGGAAGAAATTCCACAGCTGGATTCGATCTGATATCGGATATGGATCTCGGTGACCTTAATCAAAGGTTTGATGTCGCCAAAGTTTTTGTATCGATGGAGAACATCGGTATTGTGAACCAGGTCGTACTTGGAAATTACAATCTATCACTTGGTCAGGGACTGATGGTGAATAATTCAGATGAGCTCTGGTACCGCTCCACTTACGGTACATGGGGACTATATCCGGATCTTACCTCAACACGTCAGTTCGCCTTGATCGGTGGAGCCGTGGAAATGCATGAGGGACCTTTCCTTGGATACGGATTCTATTCATCGGCATCAAGAGACGCTGTAAGAGACATTGATGGAACACCGAATATTCTGATAATGTCTTCTGCACGTACTTCTCCATATGCTGATGTGATAAAGGAAACAACTTATGGAGGGTACGGTTTCTTTGACCTTGGAGGAATCCTTCCCTGCGGGACCGCGATCGGTATAGGCGGCATGAATATTTCCTACAGTGATTCTCTCATTCCGGATTCAGGAACCATGGATATTCCAGGTGATGCGCAACCATGGGAATGTCCGGAATACGATGTTCTTGCAGCAGGGAATTCATCCTCTTATCTTGCTTTCTCAGCTCAGACAATTCTGGATAATTTCAGCCTTGAGGGAGAATTCGTCCGGCAGGATAACGAGTCGATTGCCACGCTCGCAAGGGCCAGGTGGCAGAATGACTATTTCTATCTGCTCGGTATTTGGAGACACTACGATATCGGCTTTACTAATCCATACAACCGTGGATTTGCGGAACAGCTCAGATACGATGATACCGTTTTTGAGAAACCATATTACCTCAACGACCCGCTTACTTCGCAGCTTGCGGAATGGCCGACACCAAAGCCCGAAGAGGGTGTCTACATTGAAAGCCGTTTCCAGTTGAGCAGGCAGATAACATTCCCGAAAGTGTATCTTGATATATGGCGTTCTCTGCCATGGGGATTTGATAATTACAGATTTCAGGGGGAGATCGAGTATCGCCCTGTTTTTCCTGTCAGGTTCAGATTGAAATGCAAATACCAGGAGAAAACCAAAATGCATGACGTGATTCCAACCACATCGCGTACGCAGGAATTCACCTTCAGAACCTTTTTCCTTCCCACCGGACATGACTACTTTGACGTCAGGCTCCGGTACGGAATGGTTGAACTTACTCCAAATCCAAGATATGGTGATGACCGGCTTCTGTCCGGTGGCTACATCTCCGCGAGATGGGAACACAACTTCAGTGAGAATCTGTCTGTTCTTGGTGGAACGACTCTATGGTCCACGGACGGTATGAGTCAGTGGGAGTTCGAGGATACTGGAATAGATTTCCTTGATGGAGATGGAACCAAATTCTATGTAACCATCAAGAATATTTTGTCTGATAACCTGCAGCTCAGGCTCAGGGTACTCAGAAAGGACACTTTCTATCCCCGCACCGGTCTTTACAGGCCTGATCCCGATGACAGCTTTTATTACGAGGGTGATCCGAACAGTCCGGTGAGGGATTTCAACGATCATGTAACAGATTATGGCATCCGATGTCAGCTTGATTTCCGCTGGTAGGGTGGAGGAAATATGAATATCATTGCAGCAGGAATAATTTCATTAATGGCGATTACCGCAGGGCTCCCAGAAGTTATGTGGCTTGGTGAAACAGGAACGCCCGGTTCAGCCAGTGCTCTTGGCATGGGGAACTGCGGTTTTCTTGATGTATCCGCTCTCGGGGTTCTTGAAAACCCTGCGCTTCTGGCAATTGCCGAAGAAGGTCTTCAGGTGGAGATCGCGGCGGGTCTGGACTACGCTGTTGAGAAAAGAACGAGAAGGATCTATGACATTTTCGGCAGTTCAATCGGTGAATCCGAATATGCTTTCAACAAGAACCTTGTTTTCGTTCCAGGAGGTGCCGCAGTTGCTTTCCGGAACATTGCGGGACTTCCAGAGGCTTTATCGTTTGCCGCCGGATGGAGGGTTCCAGGCACTTTCACTTACAGTTATGGAAGAACTGTGCGGGACGATTCCTATGTTAAAACAGGCGAGGAAAATCTCGAGATATCCGGCATCAGGAACGAGTTTGATCTGGCAGTTGCTTTTTCACCGTCCGAGGTTCTTGCTTTCGGGTTTGCAGGAGGATACATCACGGGGTCAAGAGATGTAACATGGGAAGTAATGCATGTTGATCCCACGCAGGAAGGAATCCTCTCCCAACGTGAGGAAACCGTTTCAGGTATTGTGACCAGGGGTTCCATCCTATTCATACCGGACAGGAGAGTTTTCATAAGCGCAGCGGTTGAATATCCGATGCCGCTTTCTTTCTCTCCGGAAGAAACAGGTGATCCTGTATCCTGGAACACTTTCTCAGATACCGATTATGATCTGGACATTCCCATGACAGTAAGGTTTGGTTCCATTTACATTCCCGGAAACAGTCTGAAGTCCAGATTTACTGGTGAATTCTACTGGAGTCCTGACGGCTCAATGGAGTATGAGGACGAGAATCTCGGTCTTTTCAACTCCTGGGGAGTACACGCCGGTGTTGAGAACACGCTTCCAGGCGGACCTGTTGCCAGGTTTGGATTTGGCTACGACCGCTCTCCCTTGAGCAGCTCACTGGATAGAATGAGCTTTACTGCAGGGATGGGCTTTCACATAGGTGATTGGAACCTGGACATGGGAGCCAGTTTCTCGCCTGACCGGTGGAAACAGACAGAGATAACCGGTTTACCTTCCTTTACCTCCGGTGACAGCCTGACAATAGAGGAAACAGACACAAGGCTCATGTTCTCCATCAGCCGTGTGTTTGATATCTAGGCGGGAGCAGATTGTGAAAAGACTGCTGCCAATACTGCTACTGGGAATCATTCTTCCTGTAAGTGCCGGTACAATATATCTCAATATATTGCATACCAATGATATACACGGAGGAATCGTTCCAAGAGAAGCCTCGTTTCTCAATCCTGATTTTCCGCCAATGATAGGCGGAGGCGCATATATAAGCGCTTATGTTGATGGAGTCCGTGAAGAGTGCCTGGAAAACGGGGAGTACTGCCTGCTGATCGATGCTGGTGATATCTACCAGGGAACACCTACCGGAAATTATGAAAGTGGAAAGCTTATCATCGAATGGATGAATGCAATCGGGTATGACATGATAACCCTCGGCAACCATGATTTTGATGACGGAGCAGATAATGCCATAGATCTTTCCGAACAGGCTGATTTCCCTGTGATCTGCGCCAACTTCGTGGATTCTACCACAGGGGAAATACCCGCTCCTGTTCTGCCATATGAAATTCTGGATTATGAAGGTGTGAAAATCGCTTTCATAGGACTTAATACGACTGATACATATGGACTGGTTACGCCTGAACTTCTCGGGAGTTACATCTTTCTCAATGAAGTGGAAACTACTGAGCGGTACATACGGGAAGTAGAGGAGCAGGGAGCCGATCTGATTATTCTCGTTTCGCATCTGGGTCAGCCCAGAGACACTGACAAGTATCTGGAGAGGGTGTACGACGCATGGAACGCCGGCGAGGAATACACCAAGGACTTCTGCATGAACCATGTAGAACTGACTTGTCTGGTTTCAGGAATAGACCTTATCGTCTCAGGACATATTCATCTGGGTTTTGCAGAACCATGGGTAAGCCCGGTAAACCATACAATTGTGGTTCAGGGATACGCCAATGGAACAGGTATTGGAAGAATCAGGCTGGCTATCGATACCGAATCAGGTACACTCATTGGCTACGATCTTCCTGAAGGAGAGGAATATATAAGCCTTCTCCATGATGAATTCTGGCCTGATCAGGAAATCGCGGATTTGATAGAGAATTTCAGAATCATTGCTGAAGCCGGTATGGATGAAATAATCGGTGAGGCCAACGAGCAGATACCAAGGGGAAATGCCGAGCATCCTATGGGCAGGCTTGTAGCTGACGCAATGCTCTGGAGCACTGATACGGATGTTGCTCTGATGAACCGGGGTGGTATCAGAGCCGCAATACCCAGAGGGCTGATCACGCCCAGAATTGTATATCAGGCGATTCCATTTGAGGAGGATCTCTTCGTTTTCGAACTGAGCGGAGCGGAACTCAAGGAAATCCTTGAAACGGGAATGCAGGGACGTCGTCGTGATATGGAGATCGGCGGTCTTACAGCAATCAGAAATCAGGCGATGCCAGATGGAGAGAAGATAGGAGATATGCTGATAGGCGGCGAACCATTCGATCCTGAAATGATTTACAGGTTCGTTACCACCGGTTACCTTGCTATTGGTAATATCGGTTACGATATCATGCTGGAGCATGAATCAGTACCTGTCGGCGTGACTCTGATGGACGCTGTCACGGGATACATTTCTCTGCTTGGTGAGATCATCCCTGACAACCAGACCAGGATCATCTGGATTGACGAGCCTTAACATTTGGGGGCCGGGCCTAACATTTAAACATTTTGAAACACAGGGACATCCACTGTATGGTGGGTGTCCCCAAAAAACATGTCGCTCTGCTGCGTGTCCCCGTGTACTAAAATCTTTAAGTTAGGACAATCATGAAGGGTAGAACAACCCTTGCTCTCCTGCTCGGTGTCCCCGCCGCAATATTCTTCCTCCTGTCAGTCGCTTTCCCTGTCCTGGGAAAAACCGGAGAGATCTTCGATCCGATTCTGTCGGCTACCTGTCACAGATTACCTGAAAGATGCATACAAATGCCATGGGGAACGAGCGGACTCTGCGCAAGGTGTACCGCCTTCTGGTTCGGCCTTGCTGTCGGGATTTCCTTCATGTATCCCAATACCATTCGAATCCCGTTCTGGATCGGAGTACTGTTTCTCATTCCTCTGATCATAGATGGTGTCGTTCAGAGCGAAACAGCGTATGAAAGCAGCAACATACTTCGTACTCTAACAGGGCTTACTGCAGGAACGGGGATTTCGATACTGATCTTCGGGAGAATGAAGAATCCTGGCAAGTAGTGGTGAAACCCACATCCCTAATTCTTTGCTGTCAGGTTGATTTGCATTGTTATGCGGAGCCATTTTCTATCGTAACAATATCATAGTCCTTGTCTCAACGAACTCATTGCCTGCTTTCAACTGGTAGAAGTAAACGCCATTGGAAAGATTACCGCCATCAAAATCGACTGAACGGCTGCCGGTAGTTTGGCTTTCATTCACTAAAGTTTGAACTGCCCTGCCTGAAAGATCGTAGATGGTTAATGTCACATAACATGAGCTTGGAATGTAGTACGATATTCTAGTTGCGGAATTGAACGGATTTGGATTATTTGGATATAGCCTGAACATCAATTGTGTTCCATTGGATTGTTCATCAACACCGGTCAATAGATATTCATAAGCGCCAATATCATATCCAGCACCTTGAGGTCGTGTATTTCCATCAAAATCGAAGTTCGGTGCATCAACAGATGAACCTCTATCTATGGCAGGTGAATTTATCTGCAGATGAAAGTCGGCTTCCGCTGAATTCACGAACAAAGGATCTCCTACTACACTGTCGCTGCCGAAAATCTCTCCCGGATATCCACGAAACCCATCGATTAAATTATGGTCAACAAAGAGATTTTGCGGGGCATCTTCTATTACGATTTGAAATGACAGGTTTTGGCTACAAATGTTGTTTCTTATGACAACATACTCCGCATCCGAATTCATCACATTTATTCCGCCACCCCATTCATTCCCATTGTTGTAAAGGGTGTTGTTTATCACAAAAATATCCTTCATTGGTTGCTGTGGTGCCAACGACCAGTTAGCAATCCAGATTCCAACTTCCTCATTATCGTAAGCGATATTGTTATAAATTCTGACGTTTTCAAGAAGACCGCCTGCCTCGGAAGCTACGGTAATACCATGAGCACAATTATGTACAGTATTCTGATAGACATCAATATTATAGGTGTGTTTGTCCCACGCATCTACATAAATACCCAATCTGTTCGAATTCATATCGTGCACATAGTTTTTATAAACTATCCCGTTTGAACTTCCATCCTTTGCATCAATACCCTCGCCTCCATTAGTCCCGGGACCTCCATGGTGAACATGATTATTCATGACTTCAAAAGTATCGGTGACAGCCACTGTAATACATTCCTGCATACCATCATTACAGGCAAGCTCAACCTCATTGCCATCAATAATTATATTGGAGCAAATCCAGACGCCGATGCCTGAGGAAACCGTATTATAGGTATAGTTATTCTCGATTGTGATATGATCTGATTCCCATGCAAGAATTCCAGAATCTGTGGAGTTAATTACTCTTAACCCTGAAACCTTGATATAGCTTTTGCCTGTGATATCAAACACTCCATACCAATCCGGCAATGGTATACCGGTGCCATCAATTGTGATGGTGTCGCCAGGATAAGCAAGATATGTAATGTGGTTTCCGGAACTTCCTGAATTCTGTGGTATAACCTGCTCATTGTAGATTCCTTCTTTGATGTACACCGTGTCACCTGCAATAATCGTATTGGCAGCTTTCTGAATCGTTAGCCACGGTAATGATTCTGTACCTGGATTTGTATCACTGGATTCAGGATGATTCTGATCTACATAGTAGGTTGCTGCCCAGCTTAAACAGGGAATAAGTAAAATGATTAAAATTGTTTTTACGATAATTTGTAGTATTCGCATATACTATCCCCTCTGAAAATACTCCGGCGTCTCTCATCCAGCTGATTATTCCAATTAGCCAGGATAATTCACTGACTGCAACCTACTTCTGAAAAGTGCTAACTGCAACACGCATACTTTCAGGATATGGTTATCCAAATCCCTATGCAAGATATTCAACCAGGCTTTCGACCGCATCACATATTTCCTCAAGCTTGAGTTTCGACCCTTCCCGGAACGATGGTAGACCTTTGATGTAATTCGGGACCGTCTGCTGGAGCCGGGACATCGCCTCATGAAACGCCCTCTTCAATTCGGACCTCGAGTGGCTGTGCTCACTCCCGGCAATATGTGGGGAGTGATAAGCCTTAACTTGCTGCCTTTTAAATTTCAAATTCCTTGATGAATGACAGGATCGAGGTGCGTGCTTAAAAGCTTTTGTTAGTAACAGATCCATAATTGTTCAGGAATGTTAAAAAGAACCTTTTATTAAGAGCTTGAAAAGAGTGCCTTGAATTGCGATAGCCAACACGAACATGCCGGTGAGTAGCAAAGCTATTCCACTGCACGATAAAAACCGAAGTACTTTGTTTTTGAGTTCTGCGACAAGAGGGTAATTAACAAGCCAGATCAACACAAACATGGACAGTATCAGAATTGCATAAACAGCATGCAGTGCGAAGCCTGTGAAGTTCAAGAATACCTCAGTTGTTACCAATACTATCCGAAGAACCAGCGCCCCGCAAAAGATTATGATATTCTTTCTGAATTGTATGCTCATGCTGCTGTTGCCCCCTAACAACCGTTATGTCTAATCGCCCTGGCCGAGGAATCCTCTCAGTACACGCCCCGCTTTTTTTGATGCTGGCGCAGGGTCATCGAGAAGCTCCTCAACCCACCTCTGTATGTTGCTGAAACTGGTTACTTTTCTCCAGCTTCTGTATCGCTCCATCTTGTGTTTCCATGATATGACGTCATCAACGGAAAGGTTAGGAAGACGCATGTTCATGACTTCATGGGCTCTGTTCCTTGCGGGATCAAGAAGTTCGGGATTGGTGTCGCATGCGAGGTAATCATTTTCCACTGCCCATTCGTGTATGTATCGCCCCGGGATGGCTGTGGAGAAGTAGACGATAATATCATCCGGTTTGAGTTTCTTAAGAAGGTCGTACGTTGCCTGAATATCATCTTCTGTTTCAAGCGGCAGACCTATCATCAGATTGGCGGTGGCTTCTATACCGAATTCATGGCACCACTCGAAGGCGTCAACTGCCTGATCCGGAGTAGTACCTTTCTTATAGAAATCAAGGATTCTCTGACTTCCGCTCTCAACACCGAACGAGATGCAGTGGCAACCGCTTTCTCCCATTACCCTGACCTTGTCACGGGTTACGGTATCGACTCTGCTGTTGCAGTGCCATTCAAGTGAAATATCTGCATTCCGGAGACCGTCCCTGAATTCCTCAAACCATGAAGTAGGATGCATTGTGATGGTATCATCCTTGAAGAAGATTCTCAGGCAATTCTCATTTCTCAAAGAGGCAAGTTCGATAATCTCTTCTACAACATTCTCCGCGCTTCTGTATCGTATTCCTCCACCGAAAATGAGGTCTGTGCTTGGTTTGCAGTAAATGCATTTGAAAGGGCATCCTCTTGTAGTAACCATGCCGTATTCGGCCATGCCTTCTTTGAAATAGGAATCGTAATCAACGACATCCCTCGCGGGAAAAGGAATTGTGTCCAGGTCAGCTACCACAGGTCGCCTTTGATTGATTACGTATTCGCCATCTGTATTTCGGTAGACAAGATTGCGGATTTCCCTGAAATCCCCGCCTTTTTCAATGATTTCCGCCAGTTCGACCATGGATTCCTCGGCTTCACCGACAAGTACACAGTCCACATTCATTTCTTCGATTGACTTTTCCGGGAAGATGCTTGGATATGCTCCTCCCGCTACGAAGAAAGCATCAGGATTGATTTTCCGCAGGTGATCAGTAACGATTCTGGCTCGATCCAGTTTTGCAGCTGCTGATACAGCAATACAAATCATGCCCGCGTTCACAAAGAGATCATCAAGTTCATCCAGGTTCTTGCAAAAGGAGTAATCTGCATATACTGGATCCTGTCCGGCCAGTCGCAGCGCGCTGACGAGGTGAAGCACCCCTATTGGTTCAGCCAGGCCGTTGTACTCGATCCAGTTGTACCTTGGGTAGACAAGTACGGTTTTCAAAATATTCCTTTCCCGTGGTTTAGCACGCGCCCCGAAAATACATTCCTCAATTGCTGTTTGCAAACTTTGATTGTACGTTTGTTGCGGGGACACGCAGCAGAGCGTCATGTTTTTTGGGGACACCCACCATAGAGTGGATGTCCCCGGATGGTTTTTAAGTGTGCATTCTTTCCGTAAGTCGTCGTTAGTGTCGAGTAAGCGCTATTGCCGCAGACAACTAGTAATATCTGGCGATTACTCATTAATGAATCAAGAGTACTGTCTTCACATATGACGACAAATTGAATAGATATATCGCATCATAGTGCGAGTTACAGCTTGTCAGACGTATTACTCGCCGTATATTACGAGAAGAGATGGTAGCATTCACTAATTTGCTTCCAGGAGGTCATGGTAATGAAAATCGAGAAACAGATGACGCCTGAAACGGTACTGGAAGAACTGGGCCGTCGCATCGCGCGCAGGCGTCTGGATCTGGGGATTACCCAGGCGGATGCAGCCGAGCAGGCTGGGCTGGGCAAGCGAACAGTCGAACGAATTGAGGCTGGTAGAGACATTCAGATGTCTACACTTATTCGTCTGCTGCGCGTCCTGGAACTTATAGATGGAGTAGACCGCCTGGTTCCTGAAACAGGCCTCAGACCAATGGAGCTGCTGAGGCTGAAAGGGAAGGATCGAAGGAGAGCTTCCTCCAAACGTGCAGTAAAATCAGATGAAAAATGGCACTGGGGAGATCAGGAATGAGCACGGTTGCCGAGGTGAGACTATGGGGTAGTACCATCGGTGCGGTGGCGCTGGAGGAGAGTGCTGAGACGGCGTCATTCCAGTATGAACCGTCGTTTTCCCGAAGCGATATTCAGATTGCGCCGCTTATGATGCCGCTGTCCGAGCGGGTCTATGCGTTTTCAGCACTTCCGTTGATCACCTTTCATGGTCTGCCGGGTCTTCTGGCGGACTCGTTACCTGACCAGTTTGGCAATACTCTGATTGATGCATGGCTGGCTACGCAGGGAAGGACACCGGAGTCGTTCAATGCGGTGGAACGCCTGTGCTACACTGGAACGAGGGGAATGGGTGCTCTGGAGTTCTTTCCCATCATGGGTCCACAGCCCGGAAGGAGAACCCGTCTTCACGTGGATCGACTGGTTAAATTGGCGTCCGATATTCTCAGGAATCGGGACAACTTGCGAGGTACATTTGCAGATAAATGCAAAGCTGATACAATGAGAGATATCCTTAGAGTTGGAACATCCGCAGGTGGGGCTCGCGCGAAAGCCGTGATTGCCTGGAATCCTGAGTCCAACGAAGTGTGCTCTGGTCAGGTCAAGGCAGTAGAGGGTTTCGAGTACTGGATTCTCAAGTTCGACGGAGTCAGCGGCAACAAGGATAAGGATCTGGAAGATCCCCAGGGATACGGGGCCATCGAGTATGCTTATCACAGGATGGCAAGAGACTCTGGTATCACGATGAGCGAGTGCAGACTCTTCGAGGAAAGTGGCCGTCGGCACTTCATGACCCGCCGATTCGACCGGCTGCCTGACGGTGGGAAGCTCCATATGCAATCCCTTGCTGCGATGGCTCATTTCGATCTTAACAAGGCCGGTGCATACAGCTATGAGCAGGCATATCAGGTTATTCGGCGGCTCGGACTGCCTCACAGTGCGGTAGAGGAGCAGTTTCGACGGATGGTATTCAATATCGTTGCCCGAAACCAGGATGACCATGTCAAGAATATTGCTTTTCTGATGAACAGATCCGGGAAATGGTCGCTTGCACCCGCCTTCGACATGGCGTACAGTTTCCAGCCGGGAGGGAAATGGACATCCAGTCACCAGATGACTATGAACGGAAAGCGAGCTAACTTCACGATGGAAGATTTCAGGATGTGCGCCAGGGCTGCTTCAATGAAACACGAGCGGGTTAAGACAATAATTGGCGAAGTGAGAGAGGTTGTATCGCGCTGGAGGGACTATGCGGATGAAGTGGGAGTAGCCTCAATACAACGCGATAAGATACAGAATGCACTCTGCCTGGCTCCGTTCGCATAACAGTGGGCAGTCCGGCTGAAACATGAAAAGGTTCTCAAGCACTCTTTGAAGCACTTTGAATAGAACCATAACCTCACCAATGAGGGATGCCGGTACCAATAGAGTCTGGAGAAGCGGTAGACATTCCTTCAACTGTTAATCGTCGTAATTATCGATTGGTTGTATATTTGTTCGATTGGAGGAATATGCCAGAAAACAGAGAGCTTCTTGTTTCGCTTGACAGGATTGAAGAGGAGATTGCCGTTCTTGTTACAAAAGAAGGACACATGTGGCTTCTTCCTGCGGATTATCTTCCTGACCATTCGCGTGAGGGTGATGTTTTCAATGTGATTATTGAGAAGAACATCGAAGAGACCGATAAGCTTGCCGACAGCATACAGAGCCTTCAGCAGAGACTGCTTGATCGAACCAGCGAGCGGAATAAGAGCGCCCCGTGATAACCGGCATCTCAAAAAAGGCTGGAAAGCTTGTACTGGTTGCCACTCCTATAGGCAATCTGGGGGACATGTCCCCCCGTGCGGTTGAGGCAATTGAGAACGCATCAGCTGTGTTTGCCGAGGATACTCGCAGAACGGCAAAATTTGTAAATGAAACGAAGAGACTGTACAGTTACCATGATCATAATGCTGCCGGAAGGCTTCCTCAGTTAAAAGAATTCCTTGAAAATGGATTGACAGTCGCTCTTGTCTCGGATGCAGGTATGCCCGGGATTTCAGATCCGTCGTTTAAAGCTGTCAGAATTGCGTTGCGTGAAGGATACCGGATTGAAGTTATTCCAGGTCCAACAGCCGTTACCACTGCACTTGTCGGATCCGGTCTTCCAGTGGACAGATTTGCGTTTGAGGGTTTCCTTCCCAGAAAAATAGGAGCCAGAAAGAGAAAAATTGAAGAGATGTCTTCTTATAGTGGTTCAATAGTATATTTCATTGGTCCTCATCATCTCCTGAAGTATCTGGGAGAGATGCATGGGGTTTTAGGTAATCGACCTGTCTGTATCGCAAGGGAAATAACAAAAGTACACGAGGAGTATATTCGAGGGAATATTACCGATGTTATCAAGCGATTCGGTGACAGAAAGGTGCGGGGAGAGATCACACTTGTTGTTGGCGGGAAGGAACTCGGTGAAGATTACTTTGATTGACGATTCCCGCTCCCGTTCCTATTTTACATTGCTTTTACAGAACGATTCCCAGGAGGTTATTTGAACCTGGAAAGTATTAGAAATGCCGGTAGAAATCTTCTGATTCCCATTATCAGACTGCTGGTTTTAGCAGGAGTAAGTCCGTTTACGGTTACGGCACTTGGTCTTCTTCTTACAATAGTTGCCTCGTGGCTTGTCTGGGACGGAAAGTATATTGCCGGTGTCGCGGTTTTCATCACAGGTAGCATTCTTGATGCTATGGATGGGGAACTTGCGCGCAGGCAGGGTATAGAGAGTAAAGCTGGAGCAGTTTTTGATTCCAGCTGTGATCGCATAGGTGAGCTATTCATGTTTGCGGCTATTCTTGCTGGAAAAGCGGGAGCCGCTCATCATGAGCTGATTTACCTTGTGCCGGCCGCGATCGGCGGCTCGTTCATGGTAAGCTATGTCAGAGCCAGAGCTGAAGGAGTGAATCTTTCATGCTCAGTGGGGCTTGTCACTCGGACAGAAAGGCTCATATTGCTTATAATGGGTCTTGTTGTTTCGGGATTATGGGACACAAGAGCTATAGTGCTTGCACTGGCCATATTAGCTGTAGGAACATGGTTCACAGCCGGTCAGAGAATGGTAAAAGTATTCAGGGACGGCAGGGAGATTTCAACTGATGAGGAATAATCCCGTAAAGTCGTCTACAATTACGTTTCAATCCCTTCAGGGAGGCAATGAATGTCCAAGAAAGTAAGAGTAGCGATAATTGGAGTCGGAAACTGCGCAAGCAGTCTTGTTCAGGGTGTGGAGTTCTATAGAAAAACCTCTGATCATGACAAGGTCCCGGGGCTTATGCACGTCAACCTCGGCGGATATCACATTAATGATATTGAATTCTCTGCTGCGTTTGACATCAATGTCACCAAGGTTGGCAAGGATATCAGCGAAGCGATATTCGCTGATCCCAACTGTACGGTGAAACTATGCGATGTTCCTGAAATTGGTGTTAAGGTACAAAGAGGAATGACGCATGACGGTCTTGGAAAGTATCTGAAGGAAGTTATTGTAAAAGCGCCCGGCCCCACATCTGACATTGTTGGTATTCTCAAAGAGACAAAAACAGATGTTGTTGTAAGTTATCTTCCGGTAGGGAGCGAAGAAGCGACAAAATGGTACGTTGAACAGATACTTGAAGCCGGCTGCGCGTTTGTGAATGCTATTCCCGTATTTATCGCCAGCGAGGAATACTGGCAGAAGAGGTTCCGTGATAAGGGACTTCCCGTTTTCGGTGACGATATCAAGAGTCAGGTGGGAGCTACGATCCTGCACCGAGTCATGACCCGCCTTTACGAAGACAGGGGTGTAAGGCTTGACCGCACATACCAGTTGAATGTCGGCGGTAATACCGATTTCCTGAATATGCTTGAGCGTGAAAGACTTGAAAGCAAGAAGATATCCAAGACAAACGCGGTAACTTCACAGCTTCCCGGCGGACTTGAACCAAGGAACGTTCATATCGGTCCCAGCGATTACATACCATGGCTCGATGACAGAAAATGGTGTTATATCCGAATGGAAGGTACCAGTTTCGGTGAGGTTTCACTGAATATTGAAGCCAAACTTGAAGTTGTGGACAGCCCGAATTCGGCTGGAGTTATCATAGATGCGGTAAGATGCGCAAAACTCGCTCTGGATAACGGACTTTCCGGAGCAGTCGAAGCTCCGTCATCCTACTTCTTTAAAACTCCTCCCATTCAGTATTACGATGATCAGTGCAGAAGGATGACCGAGGAGTATATCACGGAGTTTGGACAGAAAAAGCAGGAAAAGACGGCTTCTGAGAAGAAGACGAAGAAATAGAATAAATCTTGGATAGAGATTCCGACGGTTCTACAGGCTGCTTCATCACCTTTGAAGGTGTTGAGGGAGCGGGTAAATCATCAAGGTGTCTGACACTTATCGATTCACTTGAGAAGAGTGGTATTGATGTTGTTCATACCCGTGAACCGGGGGGGCCTTTTGCATCTGAGAAAATACGGTCAATACTGCTTGATCCCGATCTTAAAGTACCACCTTTGACTGAACTGATGCTGTACCTGGCCTCCAGAGCCTCGAATGTTGAACTTATCGTCAGACCGGCGCTCGAATCGGGGCAGCATGTTATCTGCGAGCGGTACTCAGACGCAACGTATGCCTATCAGATCGGAGGAAGGGGACTTCCATCAGAACCGGTGAAGGAGTCGAACAGGCTTGCTACCGGAGGTCTTACCCCCGATTTGACAGTACTGCTTGATATTGATCCTGAGGAAGGCTTCAGACGGCTCATGAGGCAAGGTCGGAAGCGCGATCGAATTGAACTTGAGGATATTGCTTTTCACAGACGTGTCAGACAGATGTATCTTGATATGGCCAAATCGGAAAGCAGGTACTTCGTAGTGGATGCGATGTTGAACCCCGTCCAACAGGACGAAATCATTTTAAGTAGAGTGATCAGTCTTATCGCAAGAAGATCGATTAAAACGGAGGAGAAAAATAGATGAAAAAGTTCCTGCCAGGCTGGGTGACAGTCATATTCGCTGGTGGTCTTCTGCTTGCCGGTGGACTGATGGTTCTTCCCTCCGCGATCGCATATGACTCGGTTTCAACGAGTTCCTCCATTGAACTGTTTATGGAAGTATTCTCCAGAACTTCAGTAACATACGTTGATCCAGTTGAATCAGTAGAATTGATCGAGGCTGCTCTCAGAGGCATGCTGGAATCTCTTGATCCGAACAGTGTTCTTCTGGATCCGGAGGACTATGAGAATCTCAGGATACAACTGACAGGTTCTTTTGAAGGTGTTGGGATTACAATTGGAATCAGAGATGAATGGCTTACAGTGATATCTCCGCTCGAAGGTACCCCTGCTTTTCAGGCTGGCATGAAAGCAGGAGACAGAATCGTTGAGATTGACGAAAACTCCACAGAAGGAATCACAACGGATAATGCAGTTATGCAGATAAGAGGGCCAAGAGGAAGCACTGTGAATCTCACGGTTGTCCGGCCAGGCTCGCCAGATTCCCTTGAATTCGAGATCGTGAGAGATGTTATAGATCTTCCATCGGTTACTGCAGGATTCATGATTGATGATACTACCGGATTTATTCGGCTATCAAGATTTGGAGAAGAGTCTGCGAAGGAAGTAAGAGCAGTTCTTCAAGATCTTATTACTCAGGGCACTGAATATCTGATACTTGATATAAGGGGAAATGCTGGTGGCCTGTTCTCAGCAGCGATTGATATTGCTGACTTATTTCTCCCTGCTGGAACACTTGTTGTTTCTACCAGAGGTAATGCAGTCGGAGAACACCAGTACTTCACTTCGAAGGGACCCACTTTCACCGGAGAACTTATTATTCTAGTTGATGGAGGGAGCGCAAGCTCGTCTGAGATTCTGGCGGGAGCTATTCAGGATCATGGCGCAGGTACTCTTATCGGAAACAGAACTTTTGGAAAAGGATCCGTTCAAACATTGATAGATCTTGGTGATTTTCACAATCTTGGACATTACGGAGTCAAACTTACTACAGCGAGATACTTTACACCTGAAGGAAGAAATATTGACAGAACCCTGTCCGACGATTTCATGAGTAGCCCCGAGGAAGACAGCCTTGCGGACTGGGGAATTCTTCCGGACATCACCATCGAATCTCCTGAAATCATCGGATCTCTGCCGGCGGAACTCATCATTGGATCGATGTTCTTTAGCTTTGCGACAGATTACGTTCTTGACCATGACATTCCAGAGGATTTCTGGCCTGATAGCACTTGTATGGCGGAGTTCAAGCAATTCCTGGATGAAGAAGATCTGGAATGGGAATCCGGAGAATTTGAAGAAAATCTGTTTTATATCGAGAGGGCTCTATTCGCGGAAATTGCTGCTCGAATCTATGACAGGAAGACTTTCTACGTAGCCATGACACCTCACGATGAAACGGTTCAGAGAGCGCTGGTGTTATTTCGGGAAGGTGAGTAGTGAAGATAAAATTCGGTACTTCAGGGTGGCGGGGAGTTATTGCGAAGGAGTTTACATGGGAAAAAGTAAACCGTGTCGCTGACGCAATAGCGGTTCTTCTGCAGCGGGAGGGGCATACAAGTATTGTTGTAGGTGGGGACTGCCGTTTTCTTTCACCTGAACTTGCAGAATCCACAGCCTTGCGAATGTCAGAATATGGTTTTCATGTAGTGCTTGCCGATCGTCCCACACCCACTCCAGTTCTCTCTCACGAATGCAGACTTGGCGGACATGGCGGTGTAATAAACTTTACTGCAAGCCACAATCCACCATTGTATAACGGTATTAAATTTTCTCCCTCGCATGGTGGACCCGCAGGAGATAAGACTACCAGTGTGATCGAGGAGCTGATTGAGACAGAAGTCCGACCCTCCAGTGCAACAGGGTCGGTATCGACTGATGATTTACTGCGAGCTTATACGGGAACGATTCTGGACTACCTTGATGAAGATGTTTTTCGGCAGGGCGGTCTGAGGGTTGTTTACGATGCCTTTTCCGGAGCCGGTTCCGGACTTCTTGATCGAATACTGGTTGATCTTGGAGCAGCAGTAAGAGTCATTAACGGGAAGCGTGATCCGCTATTTGCCGGACGGCAGCACCCTGAGCCTGGGATAACCGGAACGGTCGATCTTGCTTCACAGGTTATTAAGAGTGGCGCGTCTCTGGGAATTGCGACGGATGGTGATGCTGATCGCTTCGGACTTATCGATGAAAATGGATGCTTCGTTTCCCCTCATGATTTCTTACCGTTACTTCTGGAATATCTGATCGAGAAGAAGGAAATGAAGGGTCTTGTACTTAGATCAGTCACAACTGGAAGCCTTATTGACAGAGTCGCTCATGCTCACAACCTGGAGATTGAGGTTACTCCTGTTGGATTCAAGTATCTTGGTGGCAGAATGCTTGAAACTGATGTTATTCTAGCAGGAGAAGAAAGCGGCGGGTTGTCAATAAAAGGTCATATCCCTGAGAAGGATGGTGTTCTGGCCTGCCTTCTGGCAGCTGAAATGGTATGTGCCAGAGGAAAGGGGCTGGCCGCACAGCTTGAGGAACTCTGGCTCAGGTACGGCAGAGTACACGTTTCAAGAATTGATCTGCAGCTTGATGATCGGCTGAGAGAATTTCTGATTGAGAATTTCTTCGAATCGATTCCTTCAAAAATCGCGGGCAGTTCCGTCTTATCAGTTGACCATACTGATGGTGTCAGATTTCTCCTTGAGAACGACAGCTGGGTTCTTTTAAGATTAAGCGGAACTGAGCCGCTTGCAAGAATATATGCTCAAGCTAATACACCGGTTGAAAGAGACAGGCTGTTAAACACAGTGATTGAGAACACAGATATACAGAGCGACACTCAATGAAGATGGATACGGTTTCACTGACCATCAACATGAAAAGTCTATCTCACGGGATCAATAAGGGGATATTTGAACTTTCACTCAGGGAGATTGACTGGGACATAGAAAATGTAAAACCGGGGGATGGTCAGGCATTCATTGATCTGGAAGTTGATCTGGAGGATAGGGGTATCATATGTCGCGGTATTCTGGATGCGGTATTTGTTTTGCCCTGTGCGAGGTGCCTTGAAGAAGTGAGTTTTCCGATTACCGAGGAAATTTACAGAGTCTATTCATGGGACGAAAGTATCTCTGATGATTTAGACTCGGAACCCGTTATTCTGGGGGGAGGATTCAGTATTCTTGATGCTGTCAGAGAAGCCATACTTTTATCAATTCCGGGGAAGCCGCTCTGTACACCGGACTGCCGTGGAATTAGTTATATTTAAGTATACTTTGTAAAGTCGAACATTTTTTGTACATGAAGACAGTTACACCCTGTTAATGCAGTGAAAGAGAAGGAACAATGCCAGTACCTAAAAGAAGACATTCATCAACCAGACGAGATAAACGCAGGGCTAACGACGCTCTTAAAGCTAAATCAACAAGCAATTGTCCTCAATGCGGTGAACCAAGACTTCCGCACAGAGTATGTAAACATTGTGGATTCTATGATGGCAGACAGGTTATAGAGCCGGAGGAGAAGTAATCATCTGCAGTATCTTTTCCGGAACCCGGGAATTTCTCCGTGCCTGATGCACTTACCATCGCGATTGATGCTATGGGGGGAGACAACGGACCTTCTGTAGTAGTTGACGGAGCAGTATTGTTTTTCAGGGAATGCCACCGTCTGGTTACTGAGAAGGTATCCCTGATTCTCGTAGGAGACAGAGATTTGCTTGCAAGGTTGCTTTCCCGCAGGGGAGGTGCTCGGCTTCCAATATCAATTCAGCATGCCTCTCAGGTTATTACAATGGATGATCATCCGGCTGAATCCCTTAAGAATAAGCCGGACAGTTCAATGCTTGTAATGGCTGGACTCCAGAAAAAGGGGCTTGTGCAGGCAATGGTCAGTGCGGGTAATACCGGCGCAATGATGGCTGCAAGTCTTTTTGCTCTCGGAAGAATAAAGGGGGTTCCCCGTCCGGCAATTGCTGCTTCACTCCCCAGCCAGAATAATCCGACAGTCGTACTGGATGTAGGGGCAAATATCGGGTGCAAATCAGAGCAGCTTCTTCAATTTGCGCTTATGGGAGATGCCTATTCAAGATGTGTATTCGGAATTGACAGTCCCAGAATAACTCTCCTGAATGTCGGGACGGAGAAATCAAAGGGTCCTGCGATTATTCAGGAAGTACATGAAATGCTGGCTGTTTCGAAGTTGAATTTTCAGGGATATATAGAAGGCGACGGAATTTTAAAAGGAGAAGCTGACGTTGTAGTATGTGACGGGTTTGTTGGTAATGTTCTCCTTAAAACCTTTGAGTCCATTGCAGACCTTGTTGGAGGATCTCTTTACCTGGAAATGAAACGTCACTGGGCCTCAAGAGCCGGTTACCTTCTTATGCGGCATTCCTTTTCAAAACTCTGGGAGAGACTGGACTCCGCTGAATATGGCGGGGCTCCCCTCCTTGGTCTTAATGGAGTATCAATTGTAGCTCACGGAAGCAGCAGTTCAAAGGCAATAAAGAACGCCATTGTTGCTTCCTGCGATTTTTGTCGGAGCGGGGTCAAAGAACGGATTCAAAAGGAAATTCAAGATACGATGTCGTGAGATTGGAGAAATAGTGAGTAGGAACGCCTATATCGTTGGAACTGGTCATAAAGTGCCTGATGGAGTGCTGACAAATGCCGATCTTGAGAAGATCGTTGACACTACAGATGAATGGATTACGACCAGGACCGGAATTAAAGAACGAAGGAAAACAGATGACGATACTGCTACATCGGACCTTGTAGCAGTTGCCGTTGAAAGAGCTATGAAGGATGCCGGCTGGAATCCCGAGGATGTACAGGGCATTATTGTTGGTACAGTAACACCGGATTTTTACTTCCCGTCAACTGCTGCGCTTGTGGCTGACAGGCTTGGTATCGGTGCAGTACCGGCTTACGATTTTGAAGCAGGATGCACCGCGTTTATCTACGGTCTTGTTCAGGCGAAAGCATTTATCGAATCCGGAATACTGGACAGGATTATAGTGGTAGGTGCCGATTGTCTGACAAAAATTACAAACTGGAGCGACCGCACCAGCTGTATTCTCTTTGGTGACGGAGCCGGAGCGGTAGCCGTGTCATCGGAAGGACCAGGCGGAAGACTGGGTGGGTGGCACTGGGGCAGTGACGGTTCACTGGGGAAGCATCTCATTCAACCGGGGGGTGGAGCCAGAAAACCAGCTTCTCACGAGACGGTTGACCTTATCGAACACACGATTCACATGGATGGTTCCAGAATATTCAAGCATGCAGTAAGAGCAATGCGTGATTCGTGTATGAAAGCTCTCGAGAAAGATGGCACAGAAAAGAAAGATGTTGATCTTCTCATTTCGCACCAGGCGAATCTCAGGATTATAGACGCAACAGCAAGGGCTCTTGAACTCAGACCCGAACAGGTTTACATAAATATCCAGAAATACGGCAACACATCCGCGGCTTCCATCCCTATGGCACTCGATGAAGCTATGAGAGATGGAACAATCAGCACTCCTAACACGGTTGTGCTTGCTGCTTTTGGTGCGGGGCTGACCTGGGGTGGAATGATACTGCACTGGGAAGAATGAGGGGGGTACAGTGAACAGACTGGTTGTAGTAACAGGTGCTGCCAGGGGTATTGGTTTCTCGATTTCAGAAAAGCTTGTCAACTCCGGATGGTCAGTGGCAGGCTGTGATATTCTTGAGGACAATCTGAACCTGGCATCAGAACGGCTTGGCGATTTATTCACTCCCTGCGTACTCGATATTACAGATGAAGATGCTGTAAATGATACCGCAGGCAGGATCGAGAAAGAACTCGGCCCTGTATTCGGCCTGGTGAACAATGCAGGAATCACCCGTGATGGTCTTATTATGCGAATGAAAAAATCTGACTGGGATACTGTTCTGAATGTAAATCTCACAGGTGCTTTTTTGATGTGCCGGGCTTTTTCCCGTGGAATGCTGCGTCAGAAGGCAGGATCGATTGTTAATATTTCATCTGTTGTGGCATTACTGGGAGCTGCCGGACAGGCGAATTACGCATCTACCAAAGCAGGACTTATCGGCATGACCAGAGCTTTATGTCGCGAATTCGCGGCACGGAATATCCGCGTGAACGCAATTGTTCCAGGATTCATCGAGACAGAAATGACGAGTGAGCTTTCGGATGGGGTTCGGGAGGACTATTCCAGCAGAGTTCCCATGAAGAGAATGGGATTGCCGGGTAATGTTGCGGATGCGGTGCATTTTCTTCTTGATGACGTTTCCGCATATATTACCGGGGTAGTACTTCCTGTAGATGGTGGATTGACAACCTGAGAAAGGACAAAATATGTCACTTGAAAACCGTGTGGCTGAAATCATAATTGACAAGCTTGGTGTAAAACCTGAGCAGGTAACACCTGAAGCTCAGTTTGATACGGACCTCGGTGCGGATTCCATTGATCAGTACGAACTTATAATGGGATTCGAAGATGCTTTCGGACTCAGGATCGATGAAGATGAAGCGACCAAGCTTACTACGGTTGGTAAGGTAGTGAATTATCTCAAGGAAAAGGGTCTCGATTAAAGGAACTGCTTTATTCGCACGGTGCGCACCGCAGGAAAATGTTTACTGCGGTGCGGTACTGTAAATAGACTGGTTCTGTTCAGAACGGTATAAGAACAGGGGACGAATTCTATGAGGAAACGTATTGTGATTACTGGTGTTGGCGCTATCAGTCCTGTTGGTCTGGCAGTTCCTGAAAGCTGGAAGAACGTCCTGGCCGGACGCAGCGGGGTTAGAAGAATGACCCTTGTTGATCCGGAAGAATTCCCCAGTCAAATCGCTGGAGAAGTAAAGAATTTCGATCCTCTTGATTATTTAGACCCTAAACTTGCAAAAAGAACAGATAGATATACCCAGTTTGCCATGATCGCATCCAGAGAAGCATTCGCTGATTCAGGGCTTGAGGGAAACATCTCCCCTGAAAGGCTTGGTGTAATTGTCGGTTCGGGCATAGGTGGAATCACTACACTTGAACGAGAGCATAAAGTTGCTATGGAGCGGGGAGTAAGACGAATCAATCCATTCTTCTGTCCGATGATGATCAGTAATATCGCGGCTGGAAGAGTCGGCATTGATATTGGAGCCAAAGGTTTGAATTTTGCCACAGTAACCGCCTGCGCTTCAAGTGGACACGCTATTGCTATCGCCGCAGATATGATCAGACTCGGCAGGGCTGACGCGATACTTGCGGGAGGATCGGAAGCCCCGATGACTCTTACCGGAGTCGGTGGATTCTGTGCTCTCAAAGCGCTGTCAACCCGCAATGATGACCCTGAAACCTCGTCAAGACCGTTTGATCGGGATAGAGATGGATTTGTCATTGCTGAGGGTGGTGCTGTTGTGATCCTTGAAGATTTGGAGCATGCCCTGAACAGAGGAGCTGAGATTTATGCTGAACTTGCAGGATCGGGAATGACCTGTGACGCTTACCATATAACAGCTCCCGCCGAGGGCGGTGAGGGCTCAGCCAGAGCCATGAAACTTGCCATGGAAGATGCCGGGATAGTACCTGAACAGGTTGATTACATCAATGCCCATGGAACATCCACAAAGCTTAACGACATAAACGAGACAATGGCGATAAAAGCGGCTCTTGGTGAGGAAATAGCAAAAAGAATAATGGTTTCTTCGACCAAATCAGTTACTGGACACATGCTTGGTGCTGCCGGTGCTATAGAGGCAATATTCACGTCTTTTGCTCTGAGGGATGGAATTGTACCTCCCACCGCGACTCTTATTAATCCTGATGAAGGATGTGATCTGGACTATGTACCGGGTAAAGCCAGAAAAGCCGAACTGACCTATGCGCTTTCCAATTCGCTTGGTTTCGGTGGACATAACGTTACACTTACCCTGAAGAAGTACATGGGGGAATAATCCAATGACCGGGCATCCGGTATCTGAGGTGGAAAAAACTCTGGGATACAGGTTCAGCAATCCGGACCTTCTCGATAAAGCGCTTACACACAGTTCCTGTACTGAAGGTATCAGCTCCGGAGACAATTATGAAAGATTGGAGTTTCTTGGTGATGCGGTACTTGAACTGGTCACCAGAGAGTACCTTATGGCTGAATACCCTCAGGAGCCTGAAGGACACCTGACCCGGAGGAAAATCAGAATTGTCATGAAACAGAATCTGGCCAGACACGGACTAAGGCTCGGATTGAACGATTTTGTGCAGGTTGGAAGCGGATTTGACGCATCTGAAGGGGCAATCGATACTATTGCAGCAGATGCTCTGGAGGCAGTTATCGGGGCGATCTATCTGGACTCAGGTCTGAAGGCAGCAGAGGAATTTCTATATAGGGAGATTTTACAGAAATATTCGGATACCGATCCTTTGCCTGACGCAAGGAGCGCTCTGCAGGAGTATTGCCAGGCAAAAGGGCTGACACTCCCTGAATACAGACTGGTTTCCAGCACAGGACCGGATCATAATCCTGTGTTCGCTATTTCGGTCATTATTGATGGAACAGAGGTTGGCCAGGGTATCGGCCGAACCCGCAAGGCAGCCCGCGAAGCGGCAGCTGCCAGAGCGATTGAAAATATTGAGAGGATGGTTTGAAGTGAATTATTACCTTTCTGAGGAACTGAATGATATTAAAGAAATCTGTGCCGGGATTGCTGAGAAGCATATCATTCCGGTCAGAGCCCTGCTTGATGAGGAGAACCGCTTCCCAAGGGAGATAGTGAAGGCTATGTCTGACGGCGGTTTGCACGGGATCTACATCTCCGAAGAATACGGTGGTTCTGCTGAAATGTTCGGTGGCGGTTCAATGGCGTTATGTATCGCTACGGAGGAACTCAGCAAAGCATGTGGCGGTATTGCCCTGTCTTTTGCGGCTAATGCTCTTGGCGCGATGCCGATTATGATTTTCGGTTCCGAAGAACAGAAGAAAAAATACCTTCCCGATCTGGTATCGGGTGCAAAACTTGCAGCATTTGCTCTTACTGAGCCGGATGCCGGTAGTGACGCTGGCGGAGTGAGGACAAAGGCAATTAAAGATGGTGATCATTACGTTCTCAACGGAACGAAACAGTGGATTACCAATGGCGGAGAGGCACAGATTTATACTGTTATTGCCCTGACAGACTCTTCCAGAGGCGCAAGGGGGCTTTCTGCCTTTATCGTAGAGGATGGAACACCAGGCTTTTCCTACGGCAAGAAGGAAGATAAGATGGGTATCAGGGCTTCCGCAACACGGGAGTTGATATTCGAAGACTGCAGAATTCCGGAGGAGAATCTAATTTCAAGAGAGGGCTACGGTTTCATCGTAGCCATGAAGACTCTCAACAGATCGCGCCCCGGTGTTGCTGCACAGGCAATCGGTATAGCTCAGGGAGCTCTTGATGAAGCCGCGAGATATGCTTCCGAGAGAAAGCAGTTCGGTCAGAGGATTGATTCTTTTCAGGGAATACAGTTCATGCTTGCCGATATGGACACACAGATTGAAGCGGCAAGGGCACTCACGTACAGTGTCGCAAGAATGATCGATGCAGGAGAAAAGAAGTATGACAAGGAATCCGCAATGGCAAAAGTATTCGCCAGCGATGTCGCGATGAAGGTTACTACCGATGCTGTGCAGATTCTTGGCGGATACGGTTATATGAAGGAATATCCTGTTGAAAAGATGATGCGCGACGCGAAGATCACTCAGATATATGAAGGTACGAACCAGATTCAGCGAAGCGTAATTGCTTCCGCGCTTATCAAGGAAACGGCGGCCAGGGGGAAATAGTCATGCGGATAGTTGTTGCTGTAAAGCAGGTTCCGGATACCTCTGAAGTAAGGATTGATGAAGAACGCGGCACTCTCATCCGTGAGGGAGTTCCATCCATACTCAACCCGTTTGATGAATATGCTCTCGAAGAAGCCTTCAGATGGAAGGATGAGCTGGGCGGAACCGTAATCGTCGTTTCAATGGGGCCTCCACAGGCGGAAGTGGTGCTTCGAGAAGCGGTTTCCATGGGAGCTGATGAAGCCATACTTCTTTCAGACAGAGCATTTGCAGGAGCTGATACCTGGGCAACCAGTCATACGCTTGCAAAGGCTGTGGAAAAGATGGGTGATATCGATATAGTAATGACCGGCAAACAGGCAATTGATGGTGATACCGCCCAGACCGGCCCCAGTATCGCGGCATCACTGGACTGGCCTCAGATAACCTTTGTAGGGAAGGTAAGAGAGCTTACCGGGAAACACATCATAGCTGAACGATACGTTGAGGGCGGCAGTGAAGTGATCAAGTCATCGCTTCCCGTTGTCGTTACCATTCTCAAGGATGCAAACACTCCGAGGCTTCCATCACTCAAAGGAAAAATGAGAGCAAGAAAAATAGAGATTCCCGTATGGGGGAAAAATGATCTTGAACTCTCTGAGGAAGAGGTTGGGCTTGATGGTTCACCAACCAGAGTAGTGAGCATAGCAACTCCTGAAACTTTCACCGATGGACAGATACATCATGGAGAGCCTGAAGAACTTGCAAAGCTCATGGCTGACAGCCTCCTCGGAACGGAGGATTCCTGATGGCAAGCATTGAAGTACGTAAGGAAACCTGCGTTGGGTGCGGAATATGTGTACCAGCCTGCCCCTTTGGGGCCATCTCCATGGAGGAAAACCTTGCTGTTATCAGTGATGATTGTACACTCTGCGGCGCCTGTGAGTCCTCCTGTTCTTTTGGAGCTATTATCATTCGAACAGGTGAAACAGACGGTACTTGTATCAGTGATTACTCAGGGATAATGGTCATTGCCGAACAACGCGACGGTATTGTAGATCACAGCACTCTTGAACTCCTTGGCGAAGCGAAAAAACTTGCTGAGTCAGACGGCAGTGTTGTGACAGTCGCCCTGCTGACAGAAGAAGGCGGAAAATGGCCGGAGAAGCTTATTCAATACGGTGCTGATATAGTGTATATCGCTGAAAATCCTGCACTGAAACATTTCAGAACGGAACCTTTTTCGCGTACGGTCGAAAAACTTGTTAAACAGAAGAAGCCGGCGATAGTCCTTGCCGCTGCAACAACCACAGGTAGGGATCTTATGCCGAGGATAGCGAAGAATCTTAATACCGGGCTTACCGCTGACTGTACAGAACTTGCAATTGATCCGGAAACAGGTGGCCTGCTTCAGACAAGACCTGCCTTTGGCGGTAATATTCTGGCTACAATCGTCTGCGCGGATACCAGACCTCAGATGGCAACTGTCAGGCCAAGAGTCATGAAAGCCCTTGAACCTGATAAAAACCGTAACGGAGAAATTGAGAAGATCGAACTGGCTCCCGAAGACCTGACAAGCAGAACCGAAGTGCTTGAGTTCAATCCTCTGGATGAAGGGGAAGTCGATATCACAGAGGCTGAATTAATAGTATCCGGCGGAAGAGGGCTCAAGAGTCCGGAGAACTTCGCTCTCCTGGAGGAACTGGCCGGTCTTCTGGAAGGCAGCATAGGAGCGAGCAGGGCGGCAATCGATGCCGGATGGGTTTCCTATCCTCATCAGGTTGGTCAGACAGGTAAAACCGTGCAGCCGAAAACCTATATTGCCTGCGGAATATCAGGTGCAGTCCAGCACAGGGTCGGGATGCAATCCTCCGACCGTATCTTTGCCGTTAACAAGGACGCTTCCGCTCCGATTTTCGAGTTCTGTAACGAGGGTTATGTCGGTGATCTTTTCGAGATCATCCCGCTGCTCATCAAGGAGATCAAGCGCAGGAGAAAGTAGTCCTCCTTTTCAGGAAGTTGCTGAGCTTCATTACATGAACCAGCGTTAATCAACCGGATAGGAACAGTGGTCAGATGCAGAAAGACAACAGCGGAACAGCACTTACGGAGAACACTGAATATTTCCGTTTGACTCCGCTGGAAACCCTTGAAAACCTTGGGTCTTCCGAAAAGGGATTATCCAGAAAGACCGCTGAGAAGATACGTTCTCGAGTGGGTTCCAACGAAATCGCTGCGGATGTAACCGTTCCTAAATGGATGGTTTTCCTGAAGCAGTTCCGGGATCTGCTGGTTCTTGTACTTATAGCGGCGGGAATCGTTTCAATTGCCATTGGCAGTTACCGTGACGGTGCCGTAATGTTCATAATAGTCATTATTAACGCAGTTATCGGTTTCATTCAGGAGTACAAGGCCGCAAAGATACTGGAGCGGCTGAAGGAACTCATCAAATCCCCCGCTAAAGTAATGGTTGACGGTGAACTTTCAGAGATAGCCCAGAGCATGCTTGTGCCCGGGGATATAGTTGAAGTTGAGGCAGGAGACAGGATTCCTGCCGATATCAGGCTTCTTGAATCTTTTGACTTCCGGACAGTCGAATTTTCACTTACAGGTGAATCCATGCCCCAGGAGAAGCATACAAATGCCATCAGGGACAAATGCATAATATCCGATCAGGAAAACATGGCATTCATGGGTACAACGGTGGCGACGGGCAGCGCGACAGGAATTGTTGTAAGAACCGGTATGGCTACCGAAATGGGCAAGATAGCAAGCATGACCCTCGAAACGGCTGCTGTTAAATCCCCGCTGCAGAAGGAACTGGGAATCCTGGCAAAATGGCTGACCTTAATAGTCGTTGTTCTCAGTATAGGGCTTTTCGGAGTGGCTCTCTGGCAGGGATTTCCGGTTGTTACAAGTATGATACTTGCCCTTGGTGTTGCTGTCGCTTCCGTTCCACAGGCACTTCCCGCCCAGGTAACCGTTGCTCTTACAGCCGCCAGTAAAAGGCTTGCTGATCGGAAAGCCGTCGTTAAAAGCCTTCCATCTATTGAAACCCTCGGTTCAACTACAGTTATCTGTACGGACAAAACGGGTACCCTTACCAAAAACGAAATGACCGCAACCAAGGTTTGGTTCGACCGCGGTGAATACGAACTTACCGGGATAGGATACAAACCGGAGGGCACAATGCTTGATTCGGATGGCAACCCTCTGACCGAAGAAAAGATAGATGAAATAGAGATATTGATGGATGCCGCAACGATGGCATCCAATGCTGAAATACACGCTCCTGATGAAGAACATCAAAGCTGGTATCCTGTTGGAGATCCTACTGAAGCCGCTCTTGTAACTATGTCCACAAAACTGGGAACCAGAAGCCCTGCTGAAGATGAGGAAAATCCGGAACTGCATGAATTCCCCTTCGATTCCGAAAGAAAGAGGATGAGTTCCGTGCGGAAGTTCGGCGACAGGATAGAGCTGGCCATGAAAGGTGCGACTGACAGTGTTCTAGCCATTTCGAAGTACATTTACAAAAATGGGGAAGCTGTACCCATAACCGATGAGGACAGAGAACGGATAAGGGCTGTTAACGAGGAGTATTCCGATCAGGCACTAAGGGTATTGGCCATCGCCTTTCGCCCCCTGGAGTTGAATGGAAGCGATTACGTACTTGAGGAGATTGAGAAAGATGTCGTCTTTCTTGGCCTTGTGGGAATGACCGATCCCCCGAAAGAGGGAGTGAGAGAGGCAATAGCCGCGTGCCGTGAGGCAAGAGTAAGAATAGTAATCATGACCGGAGATCATGCGATTACCGCAAAGGCGGTTGGCAGGGAGATCGGGCTTTGCCGGTCGGGAGAGCCCCCCGTTTACACAGGGGAACAGCTGGAAGATATGGGTGATGAGGAACTTACGCGGATTCTCATGATGGATGATTCGGTGATATTTTCAAGGGTAAGCCCCGCGCATAAGCTCAGAATCGTTAATATTCTTGAGGATCAGGATGAAGTGGTGGCCGTAACAGGCGACGGCGTTAACGATGCTCCAGCACTCAAGCGGGCGGATATTGGTGTCGCTATGGGAATTACAGGAACCGATGTCGCGAAGGAAGCCGCCGAACTGATACTTCTGGACGACAGTTTTCCGACCCTGGTAGAGGCTATAAAGGAAGGAAGGACTATCTACAGCAACCTGAAGAAAACCGTTCTTGCTTCAATGACCACGAATGCAGCCGAGCTCGTAATTGTAATACTCGGGCTTACCGCGGTTGCCATGGGCAACTGGGCGATACCCATCCTTGCCCTCCAGATACTTGCAATCGATCTCCTCGCGGAAATAATGCCCCTTACGTGCCTTACATTTGACCCCTCAGCAAAGGGTATCATGCGGATTCCCCCCAGAAAACAATGCGATCACATTATGAACAGGCAGTCATCCATGGAAGTGTTGTTGTTCGGACTCCTGATCGGAGGGCTCGCTTTCGGTAATTATGCGCTCAGTATGTTACGGACAGGGGAGGTTTTTCCAACTCACATGGTTGTATTTCCGGCTGAATATCTCAGGGCGACAACAATCGCTTATCTGACTATTGCTTTCTGTCAGTTCGCCAATGTGCTTTCCCGGAGATATAACCTTACCTCCGTGTTTAACAGGAATTTCTTCAATAACAGAATTCTGCTCTGGTCAATTCTGGGATCTATCGGCCTTATACTTGCGGCAGTATATGTGCCGCTGATAAGTAAGTTTCTGTATTTCAGCGGCCCCGGGATAATCGACTGGTTGTTCGTTATTGGTGCAGCACTGATATTCCTGGGCGTATTCGAGATGTTGAAATACCTCAGACGGGTGAGATATGAGAAATCGGCTGTCCTCAGCTGAACTGATTTCTGCTCTGATTGAATATTCAATAGACTCGCTATGTCCAGCCTGATAGAGAAAATCGCCATTCTGCATGTTCATACAGATGCGTCTGATGGAACTGCTTCCATAACTGAAGTGATCGAGGAAGCCTTATCATCCGGTGTGGATGTACTCGGTATTAACGATCATAACACTCTTCAAATCAGAGATGAGGGTTTTGGCGGCTGGCACGATGATCTTTTTGTGCTGGTGGGAGCTGAACTCGAAGATCAATCTGAGAACAATCACCTTCTTGTATACGGCGTTGATAGACTTCCGAATTCCTATGATACAGGGGAACAGATCAATTTCGTGAACAGAAACGGAGGGATATGCATTGCAGCTCATCCCACAGAAACCGCGGGAAAGCTGCGTGGAACTCGAAGTTATCCATGGACACATGAACATGTATCAGGATTATCCGGTGTTGAAATCTGGAATTACATGTCCGAATGGAAGGCCGGAATAAGTGTTTTTAATGCCCCCCGGAAGCTTCTGTTTCCGGACAGGTATGTGGAACATCCGGATCCTTCTGCGGTAGAGTTATGGAAAGCTGTCGGAGGATGCGCGATCGGAGGCCCCGATGCGCATGCGTTCAGGTATGGTTTTGGAGCACTGGCAGTGAAAGTTTTTCCATATGGAATGCTGTTCGGAAGGCTCAGAACTCATATTCTTCTTGATAAGGAACTGTCAGATTCTGTCGATGAAGCTGAAACTCAGCTCATCTCCGTACTTCGAGATGGTAAATGCTTTATAAGTAACCATCTGTATGGAGATGCGAAAGGATTCAGAGCTTCGAAAGCTGATGGTGAAGTAGTGATTGATCTTCCTGTAAAGGGAGAAATTGTGATAAATAACTCTGGTAAGATTGTCAATAAAGGAGTTCATCTTTCTGGAAGACACAAATTTGAAATTGCTGAAGATGGCAGGTTCTGCATATCGATTATCAGGGAAGGGAAAACATGGATCTCCTGCGGAATCTCCTGACAGCTGCTCTTATTCTGTCTCTGTCTTCGATTGTTCCGGCAACGCCTGTTGATACTGCATGGGATCTGCTTTACGCTGTGGAGAGTCAGGATGGGCAATGGTTTCTTGATCTGATGTCAGAGAGTCTCTGTGTGCAGATTGAAACCAGAATTGAGCAGATTAAGGAACTTGCGGAAACCGACTCCGGACTGATTGAAGAATTTCTTCTAAGCGCGGGCCTGTCTGTCTCTGTATATGATCTGCAGTGGATGACTTATTCTGATATTATTTCCATTGTTCTTGAGAATACCTACCTGCCTCCACTATGTAATATCGTATCGGAAGAAGCCTCCTTGAATGGCCGTAATGCAACTGTTGTCTTCAAATGGTCTTCAGGATATTCTCTGAATCTACAGGTGGTCTGGGAAGAATCCACCTGGAAAGTTACCGGATCTTCGATTCTTGAACGGGTCTTCTGACAGTTTTTTCAGCCTGTTGACTTCGGAGAGTTCCGGTGTGTAGTATTATTTATTCGTATATGGAACGTCAGGGATTGCAGGATTTCATTGTTCTGGAAATATGTGATGCTCCTGAAACATTCAATCGGAGGTTATAATGCGTAAACTTCTTGCTGTCCTTGGAATTATTGGGCTTGCATCAATGGCTTGTGGCGGAAGTGCTGCCAGCCCTGAGGATGTTGTAAAAGGTTATCTCGATGCCATGAAGTCAGGTGATATTGATGGAATGATGCAATATATGCCTGAAAGTGAACGTGAGGAGATGACAGACGAGGAAAAAGAGATGGCTGAAGAAATGCTGAGCATTATGGCAGCCATCGAATTCGAGATAATCAGTTCAGAAATCGAGGGTGACGAAGCTGTTGTAATTCTTGAGGTAGACTTTATGGGTCAGACCGATGAACAAGAAGTCGAGCTGTTCATGGAAAACGGAAAATGGGTTCTTGAAGAAGGCGTAATATAGGTATTACTTAAATACAGGGCGTCGGGTCTTTACTTTTAGCACTTTTCTGAAGTATTATCTTATAGACATATGAAAGCTGCTAAAAGTAAAGACCTGACGCCACTTTCGATAATATGTAGTATACCTCAGTCCTAATTTTGTTCATCAGAAGCTGCAGGATTTCATCTTTCATGAAATCTGCAATTTCTGAAATAATCAACCGGAGGTTGAAGATGCGTAAATTTCTTGTTGTTCTAAGTATTGTCGGGCTTGCTCTTATGGCTTGTGGCGGCGGCGGTGCAGGTAATCCTGAGGATGCCGTACAGGGCTTTTTTGATGCGGTAAAAGATGGCAATATCGATAAGGCTGCGGAATTCATTCAGGGCGGAATTCCAGAGGATGAACGTCCAATGCTCGCTGAAATGGGTCCCGTGTTTGAAATGATGGAAATCGAAGTAACCGGAAGCGAAATCGCTGAAGATGGTGAAAACGCTGTAGTATTCTTTTCAATAGGATTCATGGGTGAAACCACCGAAGACGAAATTGAACTGATACTTGATGATGGTAACTGGAAACTTGAAGGAATGGCATTCTAGGACCGCATAGTTTTAGTAGGAAGGAGGCGGAGGAAATTTCCTCCGCTTCCTTTTTTGGGTCGATAAAAAACTGGCGGAGGACCGGGGACTTCCTTCGACTCGCGGTGCTCGCTCAGGATAAACTCACCCCTTCGGGCTTCTCATCCCCGGTAAAAACAATGGCGGAGGACCGGGGACTCGAACCCCGAAGGGATTAAACCCGGCGGATTTCAAATCCGCTGCCTTACCAATTAGACTAGTCCTCCGCAAGCCTGAAATTTACGTTATCATAGTGCCATGGTCAAATATCATTAAATTCAGAGGAGATGAAACATTGCTTGAGATGGAACTCAAGTTCAAATTAGAGAATTTCTCGAATATCGAGAAGAGACTGGATGAACTGGGTATTTCTATCGGAGATCCGGTTGAAGAAAAGAACCTGATACTGGATCTTATGGGCGGACCTCTAAGGGAAAGAGATGTGCTTCTCCGTTTGCGAAACGCGGAGAATGGAACTCTCCTGACAGTCAAGAAACCTCTTCCAGCCACCGCTCTTAAAGTAAGACTGGAAAAGGAAGCTATACTGGATTGTTCCATGAAGGATGCTCTGGAACTCCTAAGCCTTCTGGGGTATGGCGTAGTGTACAGATATGACAAGATTAGAAGGGAGTGCAGCCTTGGAGAAGCTCAGATATGTCTGGATGAACTCTGGTTTGGCTGTTTTGTGGAGGTGGAGGCTCACTCGGAGGATGATGTAATGAACGCGGTTGAAAAGCTGGGACTCATTCCAGAAGAGGGAATAAGGTTCAGTTATGCCGCGCTTGAGAAGGACGCAGAGCAACAGCGGGATTCAGAAAGCAAGTCAGGAGCCGCCAGGGAATAACCTTGACAAAAAGTGGTTTATGCGCCATTTATCGACACTGTTTCCATTCGAAAAAATATCAACACCTTGCTAATTTGAAATTAATATAGAGGGAGTAATCATATGAACGATCATACTACATCCGAAAGAAGATTGAAGACAGACATTCACTACAAGAACTCACTTCGAAAAGATCTTGTTGACAGTTTTCGCCAGCTGCACATCTGGCAGGAAAAACTCATCGTTATTCAGAACAAACGCAAAGAGAAGAAACTTGTCCGAACAGTTCAACGCTATCAGGATTTTATCGATGATATGCGATCATTTCTTTCCCCGCTGCTTGATGAAATTGAAGAGGCTATCAAAGAGGAAATGAGTTTCAGCGAGGATGAGATAAAGGAGTTCAGGCAGGAAGTAAAAGAGGAGATAAAACTGGCGTCAGAAGCAAGAGCGGCTTTCCAGAAAGCCAGAGAAGCTACCGAAGACGCTGAGGGAACAAAACTGGAATCAGAGGAACTTGCCCGGCTGAGAGAAATTTACAGCAAAGCCTGGAGAGCTTTCCGTCTTGAGAAGCATAAGCTTGAGGAAGCCGAGCAGGAACTGAAGAGTGAAGAAGTTGACAGGAAAATCTTCGCCAGAGAACTCAAGAGAATACATGTGGAGCGGCATTTCATAAAAGAAATGTAGGCTTCATGGAAATATTCCCGCGCAGGCAGATCGAATTCCGACTTATTCTTACCGCTCTGTCCTGCATATTATTCAGTCTTCCATTCATTGTTACAGGTAAGGCATTGATAGTTATCCCATTCGTATTTGCCGGCGGTGGGTTGTACTATTTTGTTTTTTACTATCCGAAATATCTGAAAAGAAGAGGAATCTCGAAAAATCCTCTTACAGATGAAGACAGGAAGATACTATCAGAATGGGTATCATTCTACACATCTCTTTCAAATGAGGATAAGCACACCTATGAAGCCGATCTGGCGATATTCCTGTCAGAACATACCATTACGGGTATCGATGATGTAGAGATTACAAGGAAGATTGAACTGCTTGTAGCGGCAACCGCCATACGTCTTATCTTTAAGAGACCGGAATGGGAGTATCGTGATTTTGGTGATATCCTTATATACCCCGGAGGCTTCAGGACGGACGGGTCATATTCCACTGATTTAAAAGGGACAGATACCGCTGCTGCCGGACTTGTACATTCCGCAGGTAACGTAATTCTCTCACTTCCGCATCTGCTTCGCGGATTTCAGCATGATAATGATGGATACAATGTAGGGTATCATGAGTTCGCTCATATTCTGGATGGCTATCATCCGGATGGAGTTCCCAGCGAATTGTCACTGGGAGCTTATCGTCCATGGGTGGAGGTCATGCAGGCCGAGTTTGAAAAAGTTCATTCCGGAAGATCGATACTTCGTCAGTACGCTGGTACCAATCCGGCTGAATTTTTTGCCTGTTCAGTCGAAGCTTTCTTTGAGAAACCGCTTGAAATGAAAAAGAGAGCTCCTGACCTTTACAAACAGCTTTCAGAATTTTTCAATCAGAATCCCTTATCATGAATTCATTCATAAATTTCGTATAACACTGATATCAACTTGTGCATTTCACCACTATTCTATTACAGCAGAGCTTCGAATAAGTCTGGTTCAATGTGTGGATGAGATTTGCTTTTTCTCATATGCTCTTGTTTTAATGGCATCTTCAATGAATATTGTATATTGATTTACATAGGAAGAGGAATGGAAATCTGAATGAAAATTCTTATTGCGGATGATGATCCGATTATCAGGAAAGTCATATCCAAACTGATTTCAGATATGGGGCATGAACCTGTTACCGTGAACGACGGTAATTCTGCGCTTGATCAGATCAAGCAGAATGGGTATCCTGTTGTTGTTCTTGACTGGATGATGCCCGGTATGGACGGGATAGATGCCTGCCGAGCCATACGAGATATTGAGAACGGGAATATCTGTTACATCATAATGAACAGTGCCCGCGAAGGATCTAATCGTATCAGTGAGGCCCTGAAGGCTGGAGCAAATGATTACATCACCAAGATGACTGATTCAACTGAACTCAGAGCGAGGATAGGAGTTGGAATAAGGACCGCGCAACTCGAATTGGAATTAGTCGAGTTAAACCGACAGCTTAGTTACCTTGTAAGAACTGACGGTCTTACCGGACTTCTTAATCATGCCGCGATTCTAAAAGAACTCGATATGGAACTTGATCGGGGAAGGAGGGAAGGTACATCGACAAGCGTACTCATGCTGGACCTGGACAAATTCAAAGCGGTTAACGATACGTACGGCCATCAGGCAGGAGATCAGGTGTTAATCTCCTTCTCCAAAAAGCTTATCGAGAAATGCAGGTCATTTGACAGAATTGGCCGTTACGGTGGTGAGGAGTTTCTTATTGTACTTCCCAGAACTCAGAATGATGAAGCAGTTTTAATCGCAGAGCGAATTCGAATTGAAATAGTGGAAATGAATCTGGATAGCATTATTCAAGGGCTTAGAATTACCTGCAGCATCGGAACCTGTACTGCAGCTCTTTCGGTTCAACACTCCTCAGCGCTTGTATCTGCTGCTGATGCTTCTCTTTACAGAGCAAAGGAAGCAGGACGAAACCGGGTGATATCCTGTACTCGAAAGCAATAATAACCGGTGATGCGGTTTCTGTTATACAGAGGTTTTACCGGATGAACCTGGTGTTGTAATCGGAATCCCCCTGTTGCAAAGAGGACACTCATCCTGAGGCCAGCTTTCCGCTTTTACAGACAGGAGTGCTTTATATGGTACTCCTATATTCAAAGTTCCGGCTGTTCTATCCACAATAAGTCCGACTTGAACCACCCTGGCATTGAGTGCTTCCAGTGCGCTTATTGATTCGATGATACTTCCACCAGTTGTGGATACATCCTCAATAAGCAGTATTCTGCTGTCCGCAATGAGATCTTTGAAACCAGATCGAACAGACATATTACCGTCACTGTTTCTCTGAAGAAAAGCGAAGTTTTTACTCATATGCAGTGCTGTGGAAAATCCAAACACTATGGCTCCATAAGCAGGAGCACAAACTACATCAATCTCATCTTTTAGCGCATCCATTTGTGCAGCCATCATTCTGCCGAGTTCATCGACAAAGCGTGGTTCCAGAACTATGCGGATTTTCTCGAAGTACTCGCTGCCATGGCGGCCGGAAGTATACCTGAAATGTCCTTCCAATAAAGCATTGCATGACCTGAGAATCTGAAGTACTCTGCTTTCACTCAATTTGCTCTCCAATTCATGATTTGATACTGTTTATGTTTTATCAGTGCGAGAAGTTGAAGGGATAAATTACCGGAAGCGGACCTTCATCCGCATCCACCGCACCGAATCTCCATGTTCCCACAGCTGCTGCAAGTTCGAGATCGAAAGCAGGGTTGTATGTTGTAGATTCAAGAATTGAGACATCTGAAACTCTGCCGCTGGGTTGCACTATCATTTCTATCAGTACAGTTCCTGCAAGGATAGGATCAGCGCGAAGATGCTTGTTGTAAATGAATGCCAGAGAACTGGATTTAGAGGAAAGAACTTCCATGATTTCTGTTGAGGTTCTTGAACTGTATGTAGCACCGGGAGCTGTCTGAAGAATACTATCATTTCCCGCGTTGATGTCGGAGAAAACCATTCGAGCCTGACTTTCAGAAGTTGTCTCAATTGTCTGATTGATGTTTTCGAATAGTGTTGGATTTCTTTCCAGTTCCTGGTCGCCGCTCGGTTCCGTCTGTGATGCAGCCCCCGAAGAGAGAGGGCCGATGTTTCCAAGTGAAGTCATCTGAATACCACCCTGCAGTAGTTCAGTCAGCTGATCCGTGTTTATGTATCCGATAATCTCAGCAGAGTTTGCGTTTGTTGTTTCTGCTGTTGTTTGTCCTGAACCTTCCAGAGGGTCTGAAGAAACACCTTCCATTTCTTCAATTACGTCGGGAATCAAATCAGGGTGAGATTCAACTGCCGTTGTGTCCAGAAATGCGATTTCGGTCTCAGAAGAAATCATGGACATGTTGTAGTCTATTGTATGAAGCTGTCCGGGAAGCGTTTCACAGGATAGTACGTCCGAATTGTAACCTTCCGCAAGAATTGCGAAAGAGTAAGTCTGACCTCCAATAAGGTTGTCCTGGATGTATGGAGTCGTTCCTACATAATCGCCGTTCATAAACACGAGAGCACCCTCTGGTTCTCCCTGGATAAGAACTGTAGCCAGGCTTTCCTGCCTTACAAGATCAAGCAATTGTCTGAGGGCTGGATTTTCCCATGGACCAAGATCGTAATATGGATCAAGAAGGAGGACATTCAGAAAAGCTGATTCAGTTTTTTGAGGTTCACCGATTCCATAGTATGCAGCACCGAGTCTGTGATAGGCTCGAATTTCTTCATCTAAGGAAAGATCCTCCGCAGTAAGAAGAATCTCAAGTGCTGCAATGCTTCCATTCATATCACCCATCAGGTAAAGTTCAATTGCCTGATCAAGAGGAGTGCTACCTGTAAGGGATATGAACAGTGTCAATGATATATAAATCAATGATACCTCCTAACATAAAAATGAAGCCAATTCGTACCATCGTCAACAGACAGTGGAATCTGTATTTTACGGGACGCTTTCGATACTTGTATTTAGGAGTCCGGACTAACACGGGTTGACGAATCGAGCTTCAGGAACAATTGTTATGTTTTGGTGTTGATATCATATGAACCGGGGGGTCTTATAAAATGAATCGATATTATACAAATAGAAGAAACAGCAGAATTGCTATGCTTGTTTCTGCGATTATTGCAGCTATTATTGTCACGGGATGCTGGAATCCATTTTCTCCTGATACCGGCGAGCCATCGCCAGTGCAGTACTACAGTCCTGTTGACAGCGCCTGGAAGGTTCTTAAGAATCTTGAATATTCCTACATCAGCAAAGATGTTAATCATTACCTTGCGTGCTTCAGAGATGATTTTGAATTTCACCTTCTCGAAGTGGACTTTTACGATTATGACGGAGACGGAGTACTCGACGAGTACTGGGGTATTGATTCTGAGGAGGAATACCACATAGCGATGTTCAATTCAGTATCTTCGATTGAACTGACTCTTTCGGGAACCACGGAATACCCATGGACAGGTGATACACTCCTGACATCGTATGCTTTACCGCGAACCTTTGATCTTAAGGTATATACCGTTGGAGTAGAAGGATTCTGTGCTTCCGGGTCAGCTCTATTCGTATGCAGACCGGATTCCACGGGAGAATGGTACGTCTGGCAGTGGTGGGATCAATCGGATACATAATACAGCAGATACAAATTCTGTGAAACTGATTCTCTTAATTCTTATTAGCGGTTACGTTATCGCAGACGCTCAGCCATCTGATAACAACGGAGTATGGTGGGTTTATTTTACGGACAGAGGTCCGAACCTTGAAAATAGATTATCCCTTAAATCCCTTGAACTTAGTGACTCCCCATCTTTTGACAGGCGTGTCTCCGCCGGTCTTTTTGAGGCTGACGAACTGGATATGGAGCCCTGGACTGATTATGTGGAGAACGTTGCGATACTTCTGCCATCCGGCAGCGTCAGGACAATTTCAAGATATCTGAATGCTGTTAGTGTATGCGCTGCAGCTGATGATATTGATAGAATAAAGAATCTGCCGTTTGTTGATCGTGTCAGTCCTGTTTCCATCAGTACATTTCAACCTCCTGTCTTTTACCCGATTATGGGAACAGCATCAGGATTGACTTCTTTTCAGCTTTCACAGATTCATCTGGATGATCTGCATGAACGGGGCTGGACAGGTCAGGGTGTTGTAATAGGTGTGCTTGATTCCGGTTTCAATTTGACACACACTGTATTCCAGCAGATAAATGTAATTCTGCAATATGATTTTATAAACGATGACAGTGATCCATCACAGCAGCCAGAGGATCCTCCCGGACAGTCTGATCATGGGACTGCCGTACTTTCTCTTCTGGGAGGATACTGCAAAGATACCTTCAGCGGTGGAGTACCCAACGCTTCATTCATTCTGGCAAAAACGGAAGATATCAGTGACGAGTACCAGGCTGAAGAAGATTACTGGGTTCAGGGGCTTGAATGGGTCGAGGAAAACGGTGCTGACATGGTTTCAAATTCCCTCGGATACATCGAGTGGTATACGTATTCTGATATGGATGGGAATACAGCTGTTACTACAATTGCTGCAGATGCCGCCGCATCAAGAGGAATGCCCGTTTTCAGCGCTATTGGAAATGGCGGACCTGACCCCGGATCCCTGATCGCACCGGCTGATGGTGATTCCGTGTTTGCTGTGGGAGCTGTTGATGCCATGGGGAATGTTACTCAGTTCTCTTCAAGAGGACCTGCTTATGATGGAAGAATTAAACCTTCTGCATGTGCTCTTGGTGAGAATGTAGTGGTGGCCTACATAGGAGAAAACGAATACTCATCCAGCAACGGAACATCTTTTGCTACCCCTCTGGTCGCTTCGGCCGCCTGTGCAATTCATCAGGCTCACCCTGAATGGTCCATTATGGAAATCATTGATATTCTCGAAATCACTTCCTTGAACGCGGACTCTCCTGATAATGATACAGGTTACGGAATTCTGAACGCCTTTTCCGCCCTGAAATACTGTTCACTGACAGGATCGGTAAGACTGAGTTACTCAGGTGCATTTCTATCTGATTATCCACTTACCTTAATCATGGGCGATTCCATCTACATGATTGAAACGAATCAAGCGGGCTGGTTTGCATTTTGTCCGGGAGAACTTGGTTCATTCTTCATAAGTGATGGCGGAGGAGAAGGCAGCGTTATTCCGCTTTCCGGCACACTTGAGGAAACAGGAGTGGAGATTCAGGTGTTCGTTAATCAGACTTCCGGATATGAAAGTCCATCTGTATATCCAAATCCCTCAACCGGAGATGTCTATGTAGGATTTGATATGATGAATGGACCGAACGATGCGTCTGTAACTGTGTACGACCTGCTTGGACATATTGTTCACTCCTCAACAAGAACCGATATTGGTCCCGGTTCCTTCAGAGCACCGCTTCCGGGAGAGGCATTTTTCTGGGATGGACTTGATGATAACGGGGAACCTGCTGCATCCGGAATATATATTGTTCTGCTGAAAGTCGGAGAAACCACTCAACTGATCAAGTTTGCTATTGCAAGATAAGATTGCGGAAGGTATTTCCGCGTAATCTATTTAACCATTATATATTACCACTGTTTAACACTCAGTACAAGCGATTATATTAAAAAAGCAGGCAGGAACTGATAAACAACCCTAAAGGAGAAGCAATCAATGAAAATGCTGGCATTCTTGGCTATCGTGGTTACAGGGATCACGTTCGCACAACCTGAATCCTTCCGGTCCATGTCTACCGGAGGAATGATACTGGACGATCTTGATCTGTGGTTTTCAGGTATGCTCTTTACTCAACCTGTACCTGACAGGCTGCTTGATCTGGATGGAATAAGAGTTTATACAGGGCTTTCGAATCTATCTACAGGTACCGATATGATATTCGAAGAAACTGACAATACTAGAGGCGGTTTCCTTCTTGGTGGTAGCTGGTCTCCCATCAGAAAGCCGTACGGATTGGGAATCCTGACTGAATTCATGGAAGACAGGATCCTTGAGGATCTTATCCTTACCGGTCCGGGAGGTTTTACTCTTGTGACCGGCCAGGGGGAAGTTGAAGGTACATGGTCGGAGTATACCGATTCCGACGGTGATGCTATTCTGGATACCAGACATACGGTCTACCAGCAAGTATCAGGAAGATCGGATACAACGAGCACATCCGGCGGGGTATACGGCGCGTGGGCTCCAAATGAGTCTCTGAAACTGGGTCTTGGCGTTTCGATGATTAATACGGTATCAGAGATAAACAGTGGTGATATGAACTATTCAACTACAGTATCTGACTCGAATATAGTAGACGGAATAGAAACCTATTTCATGGATAATAATGCAAGCGGAACTGAAAAAGATACTATGAATGGTATTCGGATATCTGCTTCCGGAAGAGGACCCATGACCGACAAACTGGAAATTGGCGGAATGTTCCAGTTTTCTTCGCTGTCATCCGATATGTCCAGTGAAATTGAAGAAACCGGAATAGAGGATTTTCTTCCGGATGAAAGTGATATTCACGATATTTCCGTCTGGAGTATGTCAGAAGACTATACCATTTCTACCAGTGGCAATAGATTTGGCGGCGGTCTGGATATGGGGTTCCAGATTGATGGGGACTGGAAACTGGAGTTTGCCGGAGCATACTATACGATGAGTCTTGACGGTACATCAGGGGATTTCTCAAATAGTTCCGATTCAACATACATTGTTACCGTCGGTCCATTTATTGAAACTACAGATGTCAGCATAACAAGTTCCGGAGATGTGAGTAAGGATATCAGTAACAGTGTATTCACAACCGGATTTAAAATCTCGGCAATCCCGGCCAAGGATCTTACTATAAGCATTGGAACACTGTTTTCGATTCATGATAACGAAAACACCATGCAGTACGCTTCGTCAAATACTGAAATAGAGACTTATTCAGATGGTGATAATGAGCTATCTGATCCGGATGATTATATCATAACAAGTACCTGGTCTCAGACAGAGGAAACGAAAACAACGAGCAGCACAACCAGGATTTCCATCCCGGTTGGACTTGAATTCGGAGTGCTTCCGAAAGTATCAGTCAGGCTTGGTGCAAGTCCCGGATTTGTGTGGGAGAATAATGTGGAAACAACAGATCTGATTGCTGCCTCCCCCATGACAACACATACCGTATACGGTGACGGAACCGAGCGGAATGCTGTTGAAGATCCGTGGTATACCACTGATGGGACCAGGATTGAGTCGGACGATTCGTATACTGAAATACCATTCACTTACGGTGTTGGATACTTACCGAGTGATTTTCTGCAGATTGATCTAATGGGCCTTGGAAACAGTCTTGACCAGTGGCGGCTTTCAGCTACTCTGTCCTTCTAGTCTCTTAAGGAAGAGAACATCTTGATAAGAGTAACGTTGCCGACCAGTACGGCAACCTGTTTGATGGAAATAATGATGGACTTGGCGGAACTACCGGTGATGACGACTGGTAAGGAGCTATGTAGACAGCGATGATTATCAGATTTGTGCTGATCATCGCTGTCATAGCAGTACTTTCAGTTCTGGGAGTGATCCATCTTGAAGACCTGCCCTGGCAATCCAGGGAATTTCAGGTATGTGGTATTACTGTTCTTTTTTACCTGTTCTGGAGTGCTGCTGAATCAAAATTCAGGGGAGGACATGGAGGCCTCCCCTACACTGTATTCTACGCTGTCCTGCTTGTCAGCGCAGTTGACAGTTTTCTTCTCCAGCTGACACTGTTCGGTTCTCCCTGGATTTTGCGATGGGCGGGAGCAGTGCTTTTCGCGGCAGGATCAGTTATTCGGATTGCTGCTTTCAAGCATAATTCGGTTCGGACTCTCAGACTCGGAAGATTCTGCCAGCTGGTCGGATTACCTGTTGCATTTGGAAGTATCATCGGAACTGTTGTGGCATTATCTGCCGGTATCCCCGGTTCTCTTCATGAAGAGCTGAACATTGACACAGAGATGGAAGAAACCGAACAGTGAAGGTTCTTCTTCAGCGCGTCTCCAGAGCAACTGTAAAAGTTAGTGAAAGAGTAATCAGCGAAACAGGACCGGGTCTTCTGGCGCTAATCGGTTTTGGCAGAGAAGATACTGATAAAGATCTGGAATGGATGTCCAGGAAAGTACTGGGTTTACGGATATTCCCAGACTCAAGCGATAACATGAATCTTTCAATATTGGATGTGAATGGCGATATAATGATTGTCAGCCAGTTTACGTTGCATGCTGATTCAAGAAAAGGAAGACGTCCCAGTTTTATTGATGCAGCTTCCCCGGAAAAGGCGGAACTTCTATACAATCTTTTTATCGAAATGCTGTCACACAGCGGTCTTACGATTCAATCCGGAATCTTCGGAGCGATGATGAACGTGGAACTTGTTAACAGCGGCCCAGTCACGATCATGATCGAATCACCCTCCGAGAGAAAGTGAATAGAATCTTGTGGCTGCAAACTGAAGTTCCCCTTGTTCTGGCAAGCAAGTCCCCAAGACGGAAGGCAATACTGGAAATGGCGGGCATACCGTACATCCAGTCACCTGGAAACATAGACGAAAATGATTTCATCGGTTCACCTTCTGATGTTGTACTGCATTGGGCAAGAAAGAAGACGTTCGATATTCTACCTTCCTGGAAAAGTAATCCAGTTCTTGGAGCGGACACAATGGTTGCCCTCGGAGATAAGCTGCTTGGAAAGCCTGAAAATGCTGCCCTGGCGTTCGACATGCTGACACAGCTGTCTGGAAAATGGCACAGTGTTTACGGAGGTGTCTGTGTAATCTGGCCTGAAAAGGGAATTGATTTCGAATTCGTCGAATCTACGAGAGTCCGTTTCAGAACGCTTTCAGCGGAAGAGATAAGGATGTATGTTTCATCTGGTGAGTCGATGGATAAGGCTGGTGCATACGGTATACAGGGATTGGGGTGTGCGCTTGTAGATCGAGTGGATGGCTGCTATTTCAATGTCATGGGTTTACCGATAAGCCGACTTGTTTATGAGTTCAATATCCGATTGATGAATGGAGTGTGAAATGCCTCTTATCGCGTACTGTGGGTTGAACTGTGAAGAGTGTCCCGCTTATCAGGCTACGCAGAATAACGATCAAGGGCTCAGAGAAAAAGTTGCGATTGGGTGGTCGAAAGAATTCAATTGGGACCTTACAGCAGAAGATATCAATTGTGATGGTTGTAAGTCGGTTGAAGGCGCACATTTTTCCTACTGTTTCAAGTGTATAATGCGTCCTTGTGCAATGAAACGATCTGTTAGTACCTGCGCGGACTGCATCGAGTACCCTTGCAGGGATCTTATGGAATTCCTTGATTTAGTTCCTTCGGCAAAGGCGACTCTTGAAGGTATTCGCGAAGCAAAGTAGCTTTTTCTCAGGAATAAACATCGGTACTATGCGTCAAAGATTATGATCCTTATGGGAATACCCAATTTCAAGGTAAAGCTCTTTCTTCTTTGAGGTCTACCAGGAAGAGATGCAATATCCCTTTCATGGGAGACTAACCTTGCAGGGAGGGTTGACCGGGTAAATTCCGGGTATAGATTTGCATAAGTTCGGACATTCACAAACAGAAACGGATGATTTTGACCGTCGGAAAAGTTTCAGAAAGAACCATCAGGCGTCTCAGCCACTATGCACGGTGCCTCAGGCACACCAGAACTGAAGGAAAAAAAATCGTTACATCGGAATATCTGGCGAAAAGATGTGGGATTTCTTCAGCGGGAGTGAGAAAGGATCTTGCTGTGTTCGGAGAGTTCGGTAAGCAGGGTTCCGGATACGATGTTCAGAGTCTCCTTGCGAACATTGAGAGAATACTTGGAACGGGAAAACCTTCACATGTTATTGTAATAGGTGCAGGCAATATTGGTCACGCTCTTCTTGAATCCGGTCTTGAAGGTACCGGTGGATACAACTACTCTGCTATTTTTGATACTGACCCTGAAAAGCAAGGAAAGATCTGTGCCGGGACCGTCATTCAACCGATGACGGAACTGCGGGAGGCAATCAAGGAACTCGGTGATGTTATAGCGGTGATTGCAGTTTCTGATGGTGAAGGACAGGAATGTGTTAATCAGCTTGTGGAAGCAGGGTGTAATGCGATTCTGAGTTTTGTACTGGAACCTCTGGATATTCCGGAAGGTGTAGAGCTGCGATACATAGAAATTTCCACAGAACTGGACATACTTTCTCACTCACTGATGCTTCCCGGCAGGTGAACCGTTTCCCGGGATTATAATCAACTGAATTAACTTAATTCTTTCAGACTTTCTTCCTTCTCCAATGCGGCTTATCTTTATACTGAAAGGAGTGGTATGGAAGGTCGGTTCCAATTGTACACCGGTAACGGAAAAGGCAAGACTACAGCTGCTCTTGGACTTGCTGTAAGAGCCGCCTGCTCCGGTATGAAGGTGTATATTGGCCAGTTCATGAAGGGGCAGGACTATTCTGAACTGGCTCTCCCTGAACGTTTCCCTGAAACTATCACAATGGAGCAGTACGGTACACCAAAACTGCTTTGCAAGGGCGAGAAACCTTCAACTGAGGATTTAGTCGCTGCTCAGAACGGCCTCATCAAATTGATGGAAGCCATGCTTTCAGGTAGGTTTGATGTGATAATAGCAGATGAGCTTAACGTAACCGTTTACCTTGGTCTTCTTGATAAGGAAGACGTACTGGAAGTGCTCAGGAAGCGTCCCGATAATGTCGAGCTTGTTGTAACCGGCAGATACGCTCCTGACAGTTTCGTAGAGCTGGCTGATCTAGTGACTGAAATGCGGGAAGTGAAACACTACTATGAAACAGAAAACCTCCTCGCTCGAAAAGGAATAGAAAATTAGGGTCAAACCTTGTATTTTGACATTTTCATCATATTAATAGTGCTAAATATTATTATTAGGAGGTAAAGTATGAAAGCTGCTATCCTTATCCTTGCACTGTTGTGCGCACTTGTTGCTGCGTCTGAGAGAAGTGAGCTTGAAATGAGTTTCGGTGTTGGTGTCTGGATGCCTTCACTGTTCGATTCCGATACGCAGTTGAATCCTGGTCCTGCATTCATGGTATCACTGCAGATACCGCCCTCTCTGGGTAGCTGCTTCATTATTGAAACCGGATACTTGAGTGCAACCTCAGACAGAGACAGCTGGAAGGGTGTAGCCGGTATACCTTTGACAGTTGGATACAGAACCTATCCTTTCTACAAACAATACGCAGGACCAAGGGGAATTGAACCGTTGCTGGGTATATATGGAGGCGGGATTCTTCTCTGGGACAGACCCGATGGAAATCAGGATGGTAGAAATACAGGAGCCGCTGTTATCGGAGCTGAAATCGGGACAAGGATAATGCTTGGAGAATCAACTTTCCTTGACCTTGTTGTATCCCCGGAATGGGTGCCTGTTGGTTCTGCTCTTGCAGGGGAGTCGGAGAAAGATTTGTCCGGATTGAAGATTCTTGCTTCTATTGTCTTTTGACCTGGGCCAGAATATAGAGTGCTTTATAAAGCAGAAACGTTATAAACAATATATATTATATATTTAATTTGTATTATATATTTGATATATGTACTTTAAATTGACTAAACAGACTAAGTCCCTAGTTGGCCGCAGGCTGCTGAAACATCGGCTCCTCTTGAACGACGCAGGGTAACAGCCTGGCATCTGGGGTAAAGGTAGCCTATGAATTTTTCTACGACATCACTGCCTGGTCTGCTGAAATCAGCTCCTTCAATACTGTTATAAAGCAGAAGATTGATTTTGCATTCAAGCCCCTTTGTGAATTCCACCAGAGCCTGAGCTTCTTTAATCGAGTCGTTTACGTTTTCAATAAGGCAATACTCAAGCGTGACTCTTTTGCCTTTTTTCTGATTGTAATCAAGGATATCCTGTTTGAGTCTGTGAAGAGGTAAAGCCCTTGAAGCAGGCACCAGCATTCTTCTAGTTTTCTCAACAGCACTGTGAAGAGAGACTGCAAGACCGTACTGTCCTTGAAGCCTGGCCAGTTTTTCAATCCCTCCCGGCAAACCAACTGTTGATATAGTGATTTTTCTTGATCCTATACAGATACCTCTGTCATCGCCTATGATGGAAAGCGCATTACTGACATTGTCAAAGTTATCCATTGGTTCACCCATACCCATAAAGACCACGTTGCTGATTCGTGTCTCTGTCGTGCTTCGCAACTGATAAAGCTGGGATACGATTTCATCAGTGGTGAGATCTCTTGTCAAACCCATTTTTCCCGTCTGACAGAAAATGCAGCCGAGCCTGCATCCGACCTGAGTTGAAAGACAGGCTGTTAATCTGGGAGGCTCTGGTATAAGTACAGATTCAATTCTGCTACCATCACTTAATAAGTAGGAATACTTGATTGTTCCATCTTCTGCGGAAAGCGAGCTGTCGGTTCGGAGAGTTGTGATAATAGCCAGTGTTTCCAGGTGTTCCCTGGCACTCAAGGACAAATTACTCATCTCTTGAAAGGAAGTGACTCCCCTTTGATGAATCCAGGAGAAGATCTGGTTTGCTCTGAAAGGCTTCATATTCATATTCGAAGATAGCCAGGATCTCAGTTGTTCGTATGTTAGGCCGGATAGACTGATTCTTTCGTGATTATCGTTTCTGAGCATGCTATTTTAACTACCTTTCAAACAGTTGTAGAAGTTATATATATAATCTATAACTGTAAGTTCCTTTTGCCTCGAACGGAGGATAATGAAAAAACGCATTGGGATAATAGGAGGCTCCGGAGTTTATTCATTTGACGGAGTCAAAATCGAAGGAGAACTGAATACCGAAACTCCCTTTGGAAGACCGTCAGCGCCTTTGATTCTGGCCGAATACGATGGAATCCCTCTAGTTTTTCTTCCACGACATGGCGAGGGTCATACACTATCTCCCTCAGAAGTTCCATACGCGGCAAATATATATGCAATGAAGCATATCGGCGTACGAAAGATTATCTCAGTGTCAGCTGTTGGAAGTCTTCAAGAGGAGTATCACCCCAGACACTTTGTTATTCCGGATCAACTTTACGACAGAACAAAAGGAATAAGAAGATCGACTTACTTCAGCGGTGGATTAGTTGCTCACATAGGATTTGGTGACCCCTTCTGTCAGAAGTTATCCGGGATTCTTGCCTGTTCAGCGGAAGAAGCAGACGCTACAATACATAGAGGTGGAACTCTCGTCTGCATGGAAGGGCCTGCTTTCTCCACAAGGGCAGAGAGTGATATTTACCGTCGTCAGGGGCATGCTATTATAGGCATGACGGCACTTCCAGAAGCTAAACTCGCCAGGGAAGCAGGAATATGTTACTCGATTCTTGGATTGGTCACAGATTACGATGTATGGCATGAATCAGAGGAAGATGTCTCAGTCGAAGCTGTAATGGCGAACATCAGGGTGAATACCGTTCGGGCAAGGAGAACGATAGAGAACGCGTTGAAGAAGATAGATCCTGAAGATACGGAATGTAACTGCCACGGAGGAGCAGAGGCTGTTGAGAGTTCGATTATTACAGTTCCTGAGAATCGGAGTTATCTGGCGAAGGAGCATCTGAAAGTCATTCTTGAGAGATAGGTTTTCTTGACTGGTTCAACTGTAGGTGATATAGGAGAGAGAGGTCTGATACAAAGGCTGAGGGATACCTTTCCGTCACTCAGTCTAATCGGTGATGACAGCAGCGTTCTTCCAGCCCTCCAGTGTCCTGTTGTGACTACGGACAGCTATTTCGAGGGATCCCATTTTTATCGCTGGTGGGCACCGCCAGAGGTTCTCGGGCGGCGATTGCTTGAAGCGACACTATCGGATATCGCAGCCATGGGTGCCTGTTCCCGGTGGATATTTACCGCAGTCACATTACCCCCATGTCTGGAGATTGATTGGCTTGAAAGATTCTACAGAGGACTGATGGAGAGAGAGGATTGCGTTGTTGCAGGAGGAGAAACAATCAGGGGGAGTAATTTCGGGATCACACTTACCGCAGTTGGTGAAGGAGGTAATTCCCAAACTCTTCTTAGAAGATCAACACTGCGACCGGGTGATAATCTCTGGCTTTCCGGACCGATAGGCAGGGCGCTTGATGCTCCTGCAATACTCGAGAAGGCAGGCGGTCTTGAAGGCGAGAATTTGAATCCTCGCTCCGGTAAAATCTCTGAGGATAGACTGGAACAGGTGAGAGCCTTTCTGCTTCCGCGGGCTGAGCTTGAGCTTGCCGCAGAACTGAGGAGAAAAGGAGTTCTTTGCGGGATTGATATTTCCGATGGTCTTTTCTCAGAGGCCTGGCATCTTTCCCGTGAGAGCAGAGTTGATGTAACTCTTGATATTGATGAATCGATATTCTATAACTCAGTGAAAGATAAACCGCTTGAAGCTGCAGCATCCGGGGAAGATTTCGTTCTGCTTTTCGGTGCGACTGAACAGAGTGAGTTTACATCTCGAGGATGTAAAAGAGTTGGTTTCGCAAAGGAAGGTGCGGGGAGAGTTAGTGTTTTATTGGATGGAAAACAGGTAAACGTTGAAACAACCGGGTACGATCATCTGGAGGTTTAGAAATGCAGGAAGAAAAGAATACAACAACAAAGGAATTCCATGTTTGCGGCAAAGAACTCATTGACAAATTAAAGGAGATTCTCCATCAGGGTAATGTAAGACATATCATGATAATGAATGAAGATGGAAAAGTTCTGATTGAAGTTCCAATGACCCTGGGCGCTGTAGCCGTAATTTTACTCCCGGTCTGGGCAGCTATCGGAGCGATTGCTGCTCTCGTAGCAAACTGCACAATCGTCGTAAAAACAGAAACAGAAGGAGAATAGCGCAACTGCATACAGAAGCCGGTGAAAAAGCCCGGGATGAGCAACTGAAAATGTCAGATTGACAGTATCCCCACATAGAATCGGCTGTATTCTATTTCATGTTCCTCTGAGGTTTCCAGTGTTATGCTGCTCATTTTCTCAATGGTTTCCTCAGGCAGTGGGAATACAAGGAGAGTATTACCGCTCCAGGAACCATCGTAGATCCAGTCTTCCCATGTAGTCCACATGGCATTTATCTCATCTGATTTCATTGTTCCACCAGCCCAGGAACAGAGGGTTTCAAAGATATCTCCATATTCGGTTGCCTGCTGTAATTCGCGACGTATTCCGTATCTTCCGGCAATTGGATTGATGACTACTTTTCCATCCAGCTTGATGAACCTTATCAGTTCACCATGATATTCAGGATCAAGTATGGTCCCTTCATCTGTTAGTATTGCCGGATAGAAGTCGTCATTACTCTGTGGTGTCAGAGCACACTCGTAATAGATAAATTTTTCGCGGACTCCATTATTGAACTCCAGCAGAAACGATGGAGGCCATCTCCAGACATCAATGATATCGGGTGTAAAACTTAACTCATCCCTTTCAGCTGGAATGTCAATTGTGCCGGGTTCCCCCCACGAAGTACCGGAGATGTTCCACACCGCTCTGGAAGAGTTAGATAACTGCAGGGGAGCGATAAGAATCAATTCCTCCGGGACAGGCCAGGTTTCGATAAATACTCCGGATGGAACCGTGACAGTGAAAGTACCTTTGAAGGGAGCACCGTAAAAGTAGACAACGGGGGCTCTGGCCACTGGTTCGTCCCATTCATTGTGAGTTGTGAAACTCTCAAAAGGATCCGATGTTGGAACTGCTCCGATTATTACTTCTTCAGAAAAAGTTATTGCTCCCCATTCATGAACATAGATTGTATTCAAGTCAGCCGGGGGAGCAATAATTGTGTCGACCAGTGCTGCAAACATCAGGGGTAGCATTCGATCCTCCAATTGAAGAGAGACTCATTATCCTGTTTTTGATACATTTCGCAGCGATATTTATTCCAGCTCACTATCCCGCTTCAGCAAACAGAAAACAGGATTAATCAGGTTTCATTTCATCTGTATAAGCATTGATAGTCTCATTGAAAGAACAGGTCAACTTTAGTTCATAGGTCAAATTCTTCACATAAGGCATTCGCGATATGAATACAGGTATCCTCATACCCGGTCTGCTCCTGTTATTGTATACTATTGATATCTAAACTCCGGGAGGTTGATTCTTGAGTCAGCAGATGATTGTGTACGGTATTGAGGCTGTTGCTCTTGGTCTTGCAGTAGGGCTCATTCTCTGGATAATCAGAAAACATTCACCGGGGAGCAAGCTGAAGCTCTGGATTCTTCTGGCTGGTATCGCAGGCGCGTCATACCTTGTGATGAAGATGTTCGGAGTGCCTGGAGAATCAACCTTTTCCAGAATAGCTCTCGCTGCAACAATCATGCTCGGTGCCAACACGATTCTGCAGGTTCTGAACCTGCTTCTGTGGGATTATCTTCTGAAAAAGCAGGGTGATATTCACATACCGAGACTGATAATCGACATGATCAATTTCATCGTTCTGGCTATCGTCGCAGTAGCCATTCTAAACGGAATATTCGGAGTCAAACTCACCGCGTTCCTGGTTACATCAACTGTTCTTTCCGCAGTTATAGGACTTTCTCTTCAGGACATACTTGGCAATCTATTTGCGGGTCTGGCCCTGCAGATGGAGAGACCATACAAAGTTGGTGAATGGATAGGTGTCGGTGAAGAAGAGGGTATAGTCGTACAGATGAACTGGCGAACTCTTACCATCAGAACAAGAGCCGGAGATCATGTTACCATTCCAAATGCTACTGTTTCCAAGGATATCGTGACCAACTACTCCCATCCGAACAGACAGCACATGTGCAGGATAGAGGTCGGAATGGCTTACGATCACTCACCTGGGCAAGTAAGGAAAGTGATTTCAGGGATATTTGCCAGAACCGATGGAGTTCTGTCGAAACCTCTTCCCAAAATACTCCTTAACAAATTTGATGATTACACTATCAATTATGATGTACGTTTCTGGATTACGGAGTTTCACAGAAAACTTGAAATTGAAAACGACATCAGAACACATATCTGGTACAGCCTTCGAAGGGCCGGACTTTCAATTCCGTTCCCGATAAGGGATGTGACACTCAGAACTGTCTCTGAGGACCACGATTTCAGAATCAACGAACTGCTCAAAACAGAAATGCTGAATGAGCTCAAAAAAGTGGAACTCTTTAAAATGCTTAACGACGAACAGATCCTGAAACTTGCCGAGAGTTCCTCCAAACATCTCTATTCAAAGGGAGAAATACTTGTTCACCAGGGGGATTCAGGTGATTCGCTGCTGATTATTTCGAATGGCAGGGTAGAGGTTTACGTTTCTGATAGCTCCGGTAGAAAAACTCATCTGGCAGATCTCCATGATAGAGACTATTTCGGTGAAATGAGCCTCCTGACAGGTGAACCGCGATCCGCATCGGTCTGCACGTTGGCCGAAACTGAAGTAATCGTTGTTAAAAAAGAAGGCCTGGCAAACCTGCTGGAAACGGAACCCTCGATCCTGGAACCGCTCTCTGAGATGCTGGAAAAGCGACTGGAGGACCTTTCAAGCAGAGCTGTGAACAGGTCAATCGAAGAACAGGAAAAGAAACAGCCTGTTCAAAAGGAGCACATCCTTGGTCGAATAAGGGATTTCTTCGGGATAAGATAGAAGTTATCACACAGTTTTTGCAACTTATCTCGTCAATCGTATGCCAAACGTGTTTCTTCATCTGTCAGGACGCGCTGAATACGTTCTTGCCATCTGGTTGACTGCCAGGTACCTAAACCCTGGTGAATCAGGAAATAGTTTTGTGGGATTGGATGAGTGCCCACAATCACATCCAGGTTATATTTAGCGGGAATAAATTCACAGAAAGCCTGCAGGCGGGGGCAAGGTGGGTAGCCGACCACTAAGCCCGTAGCTAAATGGATGACATCCGTACCATTCTTTTTCATTTCAGCTGGAGCGTACTCTACGTTGCCGCCGGGACAACCTCCGCAGGTGGTGTAGCCTACCATCTCAACTTCCTCATCCTTGTACAGAGCAAAGGCCCCCTCCCGGTTTCGCAAAGCCCGCAGGCACTTCCCTCCTGCACATGTATGGTAACGATCGCAGATGATTATACTGATTTTCTTCATCCTGCTCACTCCTCCACTCATTCTAGACTAATCTGATATATTTGAACAACCTAATGCCGCGAATAAGGTTCAGCTGTTTGCTGTGACTGCATCCGTCTTGCTATTTGCCCAGTCCGGATTGATTTTTTCAAAATACTCATAATAATCAAGTATTGAGTATATCCTGTTTTCAATATATGTCATAGTATGCGGATGAAATTTCAATGTCCAGCCAATGGTAGACAGGATGCGCATCATCAGATAGATACATATCTGCAGGCAATCATCGTCATCAATGCTATTTCTGCCGAAATATCCCTCAATCTGTTCTCTTGCGAATTCCTTGCTGACTGGCCGCGTAAACCATTCAAGTTCAACAATGATTATGAGGATGCTGAGGATTACTGTCTCCTGATATGTAGTTTGAACCGTGCGATATTCAGTGAATAATCGATACCGATATTGCCTTCAACTACTCCCTTTTCAAGCATATCGATGATATCTGTAGCAAGATGACCTGAAAGGCCTTCTGGCACCTCACCGAAGTCAAGAAATACAGAAACAGTGTTGTCTTCTATACAGCCGAATCCTATGGTTGGTCTCTTACTTGGGTCCATTATGCAGATTGAGTTTATCGGAAGAAGTCCATTCTCACCGCTGAGCATCAGATTACCCCATTCATCAGTTGTCAGAAAAGGTTCTTCAGGAAGGCCAAGATCCACTGGATCCGCTCCGATTATTTCAACATCAATCACAGGTGGTTCCGGAAGGATTCCATCTGACAGGTAGAGTGACAGAGCATCAATAGTTCTGATCACCGGAGCTGTAGGATATACTGTGCATCTGTAAACGTTATCAGAACAGTACATAACCCTTCCCGAAAGAATCAGATCGCTTCCACTATCAACCGGGATTGTAATGTATACAGATGGTTCAAGCAGCTGGTTGTCCATTCCTCCGAGTCGCAGCTGCCATTTTGAAAGATCAAGTTTATGCAGAAGCGGAGAATGTGATTCGATGTGCCAGCCCTCTTCAGTTTCAGTAGCTCTGGCATCGAGGAATTGGCTGACTCCCGCGAACCAGATATCAATCTCTACTATTCTTTCATTCAAAGATTCGCCGGAACAGAGCGTTCTAAGCTCATCTCTGCTCAAAACGCCAGGCTCAAGCATAAAAGCATTGAAATCGTAATACCCTTTGAGTAAATAGAAACCGTTGCCTGGAAATCCCGCAATCTGCAGGTCCCCGCTGCTGTCGGGAATAAGGAGGATTTCTTTCCCTTCGATCAGGTCATAGGCCATGCCCATCTCCCAGAAATCGACAGTTAGGGTATCACCGGCAAGTACATCTCCAAGGAAAACGATCTTCACGATAACGGTGATTGAACTGTTATCAATACTTAAAATGGTTGCTTCGTAGATCCATGGGAGATCGCTAATTGACTCCTCCAGGTCTTCGAACCATGGCTCAGCGTTAACGGTAAGGGGGGAAATAACTGTCATCAGTAATAGAAGGGTGATCATTTTTCCGGACATGGCTTTTCCTTTCTTTTATGTATTACAGATCCATTCGTAATAAATTCCATCTGCGATTATCATGAGTTTATCCGAAAAGCACCTTGCTGAGTGCGTAATAGACAGCCATCAGAGACGAGAACACAGCACTGGCTAAAAATCTCCATTTCAGAGAAATCCTGTTCTGAATTGCGTAGTTAGCCATGAACGCGATCGGGATGTTTACAAGAAAAGAGTACAGGCCAAGTTTGAGAAGATTGAAACTGATACTGCCCCAGTTCCCTGAGAAAACCTGGATGAAAAGCAGATGACGGGCTATCCAGAGCGGGTTGAAGTAAAGAACAGCAAGTCCAGTTCTGAACAGAGATGCATGTATTCCTTTCAAACTACCTGTTCTGGAATCAATCCATCTGAAGTAGTTTGGTATCTCGAACGCGTAAACTGTCCCGCCGATCAGCATCATTCCAAAGAGCCTCCAGATGGAGAACTCCGAAAGCAAAAGAGAGGCAATGGTATCGCCGGCTGAATAGATCAGAAGACCTCGAATGATATCGGACCGACTGTATCTGATTTTCATTTTCAACTTCTTCAGTCCGGGCTCTGTTCTAAAAGCATCAGAATTTTTTCAGCGCTCAGTGGTGTTGAGTATTCCGGTTCGATCTCAGAGTTACATTCTTGAAGAGCGTTTAGAAGCGCGAAATACGTTCCAATACCGTACATGAAAGGTGGTTCTCCAACAGCTTTTGAGTTGAACACTCCTCCGTTTTCAGAAAGGTTCTCAAGAAATTCAATCTGTACTTCATCGGGTGCGAAGTAAATGTCAGGAATCTTGTAGGTAGCAAGTGAATTTGAAAGCAATTCATGTGTTTCGCTGCTGTATTTCAGTTCTTCGAGAGTTACCCATCCAATGCCCTGAAGCAGACCACCCTCTATCTGCCCTCTATCAACAAGGGGGTTGATACTAGTTCCACAATCATGAACGATCTTTACTGAATCCAGCGAATATGTTCCTCTAAGCCTGTCCAGTGTGACTTCAGTCAGCGCTGTTCCGGTAACATGATACGCAAACGGTCTGCCCTTTTCTTCTGAACTGTCAAAATAGAGTCCCGGTGTTGCGTAGTGAGCCTGAGAGGAGAGACTGATGCGATCTCTGTAAGCTTTGCCAACCAGTTTCCCCCAGAGAAGATCGGTACCGATTCCATTGACTGTTACCGTTTCATTCCTGAGTTCAACCTGATCCTTCTCCTGAACGCCAAGCTGTTTTCGAGCCAGAGTCAGAAGACGGTTCAGAATGTTGCTGCAGGCTATTCTGACGGCATTTCCATTCATATCCGCTGCAGAGCTTGCCGCCGTGGGTGAAGTATTTGCGGCTCTGGTCGTGTTTGTTGATTCTACCTTTACTTTCTCGATGCTGATGCTGAATGTTCTCGCGGCAACCTGCCTTATCTTGGAATTTACTCCCTGTCCCATCTCCACTGCGCCGGTGCTTACTCCCACACTTCCATCGGTGTAAACGTGAACCAGAGCATTTGCCTGGTTCAGTGATATATTGGTAAAAGAGATTCCAAAACATACGGGCATAAAGGATATGCCCTTTTTCTTCAGGATATTCACGGAATTGAACTCCTTTATCTCTTCTCTGACCTTTACAGGATTGTACAGTTCATTGAGTTTCATCCATGAACGTCTGATCTCATCCCCTTCAAAGATCATTCCGTAGGGAAACCCGTCTCCGGGATTGAGAAGGTTCTTCTCCTGGATCTGTTCAGTATCTATTCCCATAAGAATTGCAGCTTTATGAATCGCAGATTCGAGAACGAACATCGCCTGAGGAGCTCCGAACCCTCTGAAAGCTGTATTCGGAGGAAGATTTGTTCGGCAGCAGATTCCGGTAGCTTTGACATTAGGAATGTAGTAGGCGTTTGTAGAGTGGAAGAGAGTACGTTCCAGTATCGCTGTTGAAAGGTCTGAAGCGGCTCCACCGTTTTGATAATAAGTTACTTCAAAAGCGAGGATTTTCTCGTCATTTGAAAGTCCCAGTTTGAAATCTGAAGTATACGGGTGCCGTTTGCCTGTCCAGGTCATATCTTCGTTTCGATTCAGAATGATTTTCACCGGCTGTTTTGTGATCTGTACTCCGAGAGCGGCCATAACGGCCCAGGGAGTGGCCTGATCTTCCTTGCCTCCGAATGCTCCCCCGAGTCGGCCTACATCCACTTCGACTTTGTGCATTGGAATTCCAAGTACACGTGAGGTAACCTTCTGAACGAATGTCGGTCCCTGTGTTCCGGCGTAAATCCTTATGCAGTTATTTTCGAGAGGTATGGCAACAGAACCCTGTGTTTCAAGGTATACATGCTCCTGTCCGCCTGAATCCGCTCTGCCTTCTACCACAACATCGCATCTGTCCCATGCAATTGATGTGTCACCCAGAGAGAAAGTCCTTGGAGGGGAGATGAGCATCCCTTTCGCAAAAGCCTCCCTCGGGTCGGTAACGTGGGGCAGTTCATGGATTTCAAGGTTTATTGCTTTTACAGCGTTTCGGGCAGTTTGCGGGTTGTCAGCAAGTACTACCGCTATCGGCTCACCTATGAAATGAACCCTGTCTTCTGCAAGAAGGGGTTCGTCCATGATGATATTGCCTATCTGGTTTTCACCGGGGATGTCCTTTGCAGTGATGATCGTTTTTACACCCTGAATTGCTTCTGCTTTCTCAATCTCGATTGAAACAATTTCACCATGCGATGCCGGAGAAACGAGTACAGCAGCGTAAAGAAGATTCTCCTGTGCCGGAAAATCATCCATGAACAATGAAGTACCCTTTACATGAAGTTCAGCGTCGAAGTGCTTCATAGCAGTTCTTTCACATTGACCAGGTCCGGGAACAGTTCAATAAAGTGGGCGGCAATGAGTCTGCCAAGCAGTATTCTTTTGTATTCAGCTGAACCACGGACATCGTCGATAGGCTTAACTTCCTGACGGGCAGTATCAGCTGCAAGAAGCACCATATCACTTGAAATTAACTTACCTTTCAGTACGCTGGAAGTCTCTTTCAGAAACAGGGGGACAGGCGCAACGCCTCCAGCAGAAAGGTCGGCTTCAAGGATCTTTCCGTTTTCCACTTTTATTCGCGCTGCAGTATTGACGGCGGCAATATCAAGGTGTTTTCTCATAGAGACTTTCTCAAAATTGAATTCTGTATTTCTGTCCGGTATTCTGAATGAAAGACCTTCGATTATCTCATCCGGAGCAAGATCGAGAATCTTGTAACCCCTGAAAAAATTCTTCAGACGTGTTTGACGTTTTTCGATGCCGTTTGATATCAGCGCTACTGAATCAAGAGCGAGGAAAATAATGCTCAGATCACCAATCGGTGAAGCATTCACGATGTTCCCTCCGAGCGTAGCCCTGTTCCGGATCTGAGTTGAAGAGATGAGCCTCCGGATACGCGAAAAACCTTCGATGCAGTTGAATACTTCCGAATCCATAATGTTGCTGACTGTCGCAGCAGCTCCTATGAAGCAGTGATCATTTTTAACTGTAATTCCGTTCATTTCCGGTTGCCTGGAAAAGAACAGCAGCTCAGCGTTTTTCAGCTTTTCAGCTTTTATTGCGAACAGATCGGTTCCTCCCGCTACTCTGATCACATCGCTCATTCCTGAATCCATTACATCTGGAGATTCAGGAGTACCGATTTCATTAAGACGGGATTCAATTCCTTCGAAAAATGGAGGAATAATTCTTTTCTCGATAAGCCATTTAATATGCAAAGGTGATTCGGGTGAGAGAGCAGGGGATGGGCCGATTTTCGAGCAAAGGAGTTCTGCTGCTTTCCTTATGGAAACATATCCCGTACATCTGCAGATATTGCCTCCCAGAGAATCGATAGCTCCCTCCGTAATCGGGGAAACCGTGCTGAGGAGATAACCGGTAAGAGACATTACAATACCTGGTGTGCAGAAACCGCACTGAGAAGCCCCTTCGTTTACAATAAGGCTTTGAACGGGTGAATACCCCTCGGATGGGCTCAGCCCTTCCACTGTAACCAGGTGCCTGCCCCGCAGTTCTCCCACTGGTAGAAGACAGGAATTAACTGCCATGTACTTCATTCCATTCTGCTGGGGGATTCCAAGAAGCACTGTACATGCTCCGCAATCCCCTTCTCTGCAGCCTTCCTTCGTACCGGTAAGCCTTGCTGCCTTTCTTATGAGATCAAGCGCAACCGATCCTGGCGGCAGTTCGGTTGTAAATTGCTGATCATTCAGAATGAATGAAATCATCCCAAAACCTCCATTCAATATATCCTAACGCGATATTCGCATCATCGCACTACCTTGAATCTCCATTCTTATTTCGGTATTGTTTTCAGGCAGTTCCCGGAAGGAGTTCTTATGAAAAGAAATTACTGTTCATCACTGTTCGGTTTCTGTTTGCTGACAATTCTTTTGTTAAATATGTCGCCGTCTCTTGCCGACGATCCCGGATTCTATCTGGAAGAGTGGGAGAACAGTAAAGGCAGCCCGGATGTGATAAATATTCAGGATTTTCCCTCGGAACTGCTGCTTGAAGGGCTGGACAGTCTTGACCTTCTCGTTGTGGGTGAACCGATGGATGGACCTGAACTTGCACTGATCGGGTATGGGGAAGATACCCTGTACCTTGGTTCAACTTCATTCGGCATGTTCATGAACCCGGTAAAGACTTATTCCTGGTTCGATGAGGAGGAAGGACTTGTAGTAGTAGCCTCACAATATCCCTACAGCATGTCGACTAACATCGTATTCTACAGCTGGAATCCGGAGACCCTGATACTTGTTGCTGTTGATTCGACGAATATAGATTATTCATCTGATCAACTGTTTCTGGTGGATTCACTCCTCGAAACGGGTGAAATCGGACTGGCCGCTGAAACCCTGGATAATGTCATGTATCCGGCTAATTATTATAACAACGAGGATATGTCCTGCAGGTTTCTGATTGCTGCTCATACAGCTTCCATGGCCGCTTTTCAGGAGGGGAACATTCAGAACGCGGTGCAGTATTTCGAGGCAGCTCGTTCAGTATTCGAGCGGACCTCCTGTGATATGAACTGGTGCTGTTCATTTGAATCAGAGGAACACTTTAAGGAAAGCCCGTTCTCAGAATTCATCAGCATGGATGAATTGACATCGATACTCAAAGATTACGCCGTTATCTTCAAGAATGAGGATCAAATAATGGCAGGAGCATTCGCATGGTGTGCAGCAGTACTTGGAGGAAATTAACAGGAGGATGAAATGATTTTCGGAACACTTCTTACAGCAATCCTTATATCTGTCACAAATCTTACAATCACAGAACCTGTTGACGGAGAAACCTATGACGGCGACTGGCTTACAGTCAGAACCATTGTGGAGAACGAGAACGAGATACCTGAATACGTCCAGTACTCAATTAACGGACAGCCAGTTGTACAGATCCCCCGTTTGAACACAGACTGGTATACATACATGCAGAATGATCTGCATCATGGCTTTTCAGAGTCGCCTGCTCCTACGGACAACACAATACTCTGGACAGCTTCGGTCACAGGAGATTCCCATGAGTTTCCCACGCCTGTGATAGTAGATGGAATTGTGTACTATCCCTCAGACCATGGCAATGACACCCTGTATGCCCTTGATGCTGCTACAGGCGAGCTGATCTGGAAATACCGGGTTGGTGCTACAGATGACGCGGTTACAGTTAAGGACGGCTTCCTGTACACAGCAAGCGATTCAGTATGGTGTCTGGATGCCAATACAGGTGAGAGGATTTGGGCTTCTGGTGATGTCAACGGAAGTGCGGGCACACCTGCGGTGGCTAATGGAAGAGTGTATTGTGGGGAAAGCCAAAGTGTCTATTGCTTTGATGCGGCAACAGGCACAGAGATATGGGCGAATACACTCTCCGGAACTCAGGTGAGCTGTATGGCGGTATGGAACAACATGGTATTTGTCCCAACTTGTTGGGATAACGAGAGTCCTTTGTATGCTCTTAATGCCAATACAGGCTCGATCATCTGGGAAAACATGGATAGCTATGAAGGTTACTGGGACTCATCTCCTGTTGTTGTGGACAGTTTGATATACATAGGTGGAATTGACGGCAAGATACGGGCAATTGACGCAATAACAGGGATCACTGTCTGGGAGGCTGAAACCTATCCTGGTGGGACATACTTCACAGCAACTCCTGCTTATAACGATAACAGACTCTACTTTGGTTTCGGAAATTATTGCTGTCTTGATGCTTCCACAGGCAGCATCATATGGTCAGTCCCGGGTCAACAGCATGGTTCTTCCGGCATTGCCGATGGTATGGTTTTCTATGGCGAAGAATACAATCCGGATGATGCTAGAGTCATAGCACTGGACTGTGATACCGGGGAAGAGATCTGGTCCTATGCAACAGGCAGTAAATTTATCCAATCCAGCCCTGCCATCACAGACGGTGTTGTTTACATAGCAGCCACTGATTGGAACCTCTACGCCTTCGGAACCGGTTTGAAGTACACTTATCGAGACGATCTGTTCGCGGAGGTGGGATCGAACGAGCTGATAGTTACATCCTTCGACGAAGGAATCCCTGTTGCCGCAGACACCATAAGCTTCACTGTTACCGGAACAGGGATCAGCTTGGAGCCTACTCACCGGCTTGGTCTGTGCGCTAGCCCGAATCCTTTCCATTCAACTGCATCCATTTCATTTGAGCTTTCAGAACCGGGATACACGTTAATTGAAGTGTATGATCTTTCCGGGAGGATTATTTACTCGCTTAACGATTCAGAGCTTACCGCCGGAGAACATTCTGTGCAGTGGGACGGAAGACGTCGGAACGGGGAGCCCGTTTCAGCCGGCCTTTACTTCTGCAGGATTCAATCCGGAAGTATTACGGAAACAACCGGCCTGTGTTTGCTGAGATGAGAAGCCATAACAGTTAGCCGCAGTAGAATTAGCAAGGAACTGAGAAAAACGAGCCTTTAAAGACGCGGAGGAAAGGCATGAAGAATCTGATTGTCTACGCGACGAAGTACGGCAGTGTTGAGAACGCGGCAAAACTTCTTGCCGAAGAACTTCAGGGTACGACGGATCTAATCAGACTTGGACATGATGAACTGCCAATGAAGAATATAGGGGCCGGGCCTAACATTTAAACATTTTCTGCGGGGATACGCACCGGAGGCGAAGTTTATAGGGGACACACAACAGAGTCTGTATCTTACCTGGTAATTGTAAATGTTTAGATGTTAGGCCCGGCCCCCATTTTGTTCAGCCTTTCACAACACCAAGCGGTTTCAGCCTGACAACAGGTGTTACAAGGTCCCTCTGGGCTTTCATCACATCTTCTATGTCTTTGTACGCTGCCGGGGCCTCACTGAGATCAAGTGAAGGAGAGCCATGTTTCTTTCGACCATATCCCCTGTATCTTTTCCATCCTTCGAAAACGATGCCTTTCATAGATATGTCGCAATCGCTGACGGAAAGCTTTCTGGAAGCTTCTCTTCTGCCCATGACCCTTCCGGCTCCATGCGAGCAGCTGTTGAATGAGTCAGGATTCCCGAGACCCTCGACAATGTACGAGAATGTTCCCATGCTGCCGGGAATGATTCCCTTCTGGCCTTTCCTTGCTGAAGTAGCGCCTTTCCTGTGAACCCAGACCTTTCTGCCGAAGTGTTTCTCCAGAGCTGCGTAATTATGGTGTATATTGACTTCCTCTGAGAAACCGACCTTTCCCTTCACTTCGGTGAATATATCCTTGAAAGATACCATAAGCCTTCTCCGGTTCTCGGAGGCAAAATCCATTGCGAATTCCATTTCTCTGATATAATCTTTTCCATCAGCAGAATTGACGGTGAGGTAGGAAAGATCCTTTGACGGCAGTTCTTTCCGGTTATTAATGCAGAACTTCATAGCCTTTTCATGATGATGCCCGGCAATTCGATAGCCCGGATTTCGTGAACCGGAATGAATCATGAGCCAGACCCAGCCATCATCACCGGCCTGGATTTCCAGAAAGTGATTTCCTCCGCCAAGGGTCCCCAGGCTTTTCTCCGCCAGATCTTTCCCCCTTTTATCGAACCATGACGGAAGCCGCTCGAACTGATCCCAGCTTTGAGCGGTCCTGTGAGAATTACCTTCTCCTGTCGGAATTCTCTTTCCTGCACGATCGATGATTCTTCTGATATCACTGTTGCTCATATTGTCAGCTGGAATATCTGTTTGTGCGGCAACAATACCGCAGCCGATGTCCACACCTACAGCATATGGAATAATTGTGTTCTCGCAGGCAATGACTCCACCTATGGGCATTCCGTATCCGGGATGGCAATCAGGCATTATCGCCACATGATGGAAGGTCTGACTGTGCCGGGACAGGTTGATCGACTGATTCAACGCAATCTTCTCCACATCAGTGCTCCAGAACATTATGGGAATTCTGCCTGAATTCCTGTCAACCCATTCCATGAAAGCCTCCTTATCAGAAGGTAATGCAATCCTGTGTCTGAGTCATGTCTTTACCTCTCTAACTATTCCAGTTTAACTGCAAAGCGATGACTGCATTTGTTCTTTTTACCGTGAGTCTTCATACTACAATAAACATTCTTAATTGGAGGTTCCGCTGATGGTGTCAGGATTATTTCTTGCGGTTCTGGTTGCTGCCGGTTATCCAGGTCCTGAAAGCAGGGCTGATTACGATATCAGCGTCTCGCTTCAGCCGGATTCAAACATGTTTCATGGTTCCCTGGAAATTATGTTTACCAACGGAGTAGAGTTTCCTGTTGATACACTCTGGCTTCATCTTTATCCAAACGCTTACAGAGATCATACGACTGCATTCGGGCAGGATCTTGAAGCTGTCGGACGCTATTGTTTCCGGGCATCCCCTCCGTCAGAAAGGGGCTGGATCGATCTTTCGAACTGGAGTGTGGATGGGGAAGCTGTTGAACCTTCAATTGATGGTACTCTGGCCTTCATACCGCTTGATGATCCTCTTCAATCAGGCGAATCCATTCTCCTTCGTGGCGATTTCGATGTGCAGGTTCCCAAATTCTGGAGCAGGATGGGGCACAGTGGTGATACGTATCAGATAACGCAGTGGTACCCTAAAATGTGCGTTCTAGATGAGAATGGATGGCACCGGGCACGATATCACTGGAGAGGAGAATTTTACAGCGATTATGGAAATTACTCGGTAACACTTGATGTTCCGGGGGAATTTGTCACCGCTGCTACAGGAAGCGTTGAAAACATTTTTTTCACCGAGGATTCTCTCAGAAGAGCAGAAGTCTGGATCGCCGAAAATGTTCATGATTTCGTCTGGGCAGCCAGTCCTGACTATACTGTCCGTGAGCACACATACATCTATCCTGAAAGCCTGGGTTCCTGTTCGGTAAATGTGCATCTGGTTCTGCTTGACGATTCAGATGATCACTGGGATGAGGTTCCCGCAGTTATCGATTCCACTCTCCTGTACTATGGAGAATGGTATACTCCCTACCCTTACGAAGACCTCTGGGTAGTGGAGCCGGTTGTTATGAGCGCGGGGGGGATGGAGTATCCGCAATTCGTTTTCTCAGTACCCGATTTTCCATTTCTAAGGATTCTTGAGATGGTTACGATGCATGAGATCGGACACCAGTGGTTTTACGGGATGCTCGGTAATGATGAAGTAGAAGAGGCGTGGCTGGACGAAGGAATGAACACCTTCAGTGAGCTTCGCTATATGCAGAGAAGGCATGGATTCAGCGGGAATATGTCCAGAACTCCGGACTGGATACTTGAACTGAGTGATCAGGACATGAGTTTTATGACATATGTAACAGGTACTATGGCCGGTGAAGAAATACCAGTACTCAGCGATGCTACCGAGGCTGGAGACGGAAGTCATCCAACCGGGTTTACATATTACGCCAAACCGGCTCTGTTCATGCGGATGCTTCAGAGGCAGATGGGTGAAGAGGATTTTAATCAGGTCATGTCGATTTACTTTGAGAGGTTCAAGTACCATCATCCTCATACCGATGATTTCCAGGCAATAGTGGAAGAAGTAACAGGGAGATCCTGGGAGGAGGAATTCAATTTTTGGCTTAGAGGGACGGCTAACGCTGATATTCTTGTTAAGGATTTTACCTGTGGCTCAAATTCAACCAGTGTGATTGTAACAGGTGATGTTCCCCACTCAGTTATACTTGATCTTCTGTTTATATCCGGTGAAGACTCACTCATTACAGAAACTGCACTTGCTCCTGGATTGAATGATACAGTCACAGTTCCTGGAAATTGGGATGCAGTTGTTGTAGATCCGTTTTTATGCATGCCTGACAGGGCGCCATGGAATAACGCCTCACCACCACTCGGTCAGCTTAAGCCGATGTTCCTTCCGATTCCAAGACCGACTCATCACAGTATGTGGGTTCTCCCGTTCCCATCCTACGCTGATCATTCATGGAGAGCTGATATTATCTGCATGTCATCAACAATCCCATCCTATATGGGCGGTCCGTACACCTGGACCGCATCTGCTTCGATCCCATTTGAAAGCGAAAGTTACTCGGCATGGGGCGCTTCTTTCCATATGCCTCTGTACCGGGAATATCGACGCAGCATCTATTTGTCTTCCGGAATTTCAAGAGGGTACGGAATCGGCAGAGCCTCTATTGGTGCTGACTATCTGCGGAGTGGCAGAGTGGCAACCGATCCCCATTACAGGATCTCTCTTGATATGGATCTGTTCAGCGTGGAGGATACAACGGTATACGGTGCTCTGAACGTCGAGGAAGGTAATGCTTTTGAATTCACAACATGCATAGCTGCTGTTGACCGGAACTACAGGTTATCATGGAATGGAGCTTTGAGTGTGCTGGCTTCTCCGGAATGGAATGATGGTGCTTACGCCAGGATTGACGGAAGGATTGAACTGACAGGCAGGCTCTGGGGAAATTATCTGACCAGAACCAGGATATATGCAGGCCGAATAACCGGTGGTGCTCCCGTTCAGCGATTCTTAAGACCTGGTGGTGGACTCTTCGCAAAGGGTATTATGGGGGCATTTGTCCCCCCGAACGGTTCGCTTTCTCCTATGGAGCATTATTATGTTCGCTCAGGACCTGCCCTTCCAGGCTACTGGAACAGTACCCTTCGGGGGAGAGCAGCATTCTCTATCGAACAGAGATTTCCCTTGTCTTTACCTTTCTTTCCTGTTGAAATATTCGGAGGAGCTGGATGGCTCGGTGATTCCTTTGGAGATTTCTCAGGTGACGATATCCTCTTTAACGCGGGAATAGCCGTGCGGATTGCGATGCTTGAAGCGATCTTTCCAATATGGGTATCTGATCCGGAAGGTGATGATGACGAATGGGAATTCCGGTGGAGGATTGGACTGTCACCCGCAGGTTTCCCCGATCTGTACTGAAATCAGGGAGGAGTATGAAAGCACTTGCATTTTTCCTCTTGATGTTCTTTGTTCTGTCAGGGGCAGTTCCTGAGGAACCTCTGCCTGAACAGGACAGCACGGGTTCCGGATTGTTCCAGATTCTTGTACGTATGGCCGGGAGTGAGATCCGTCCATGGGCAAAGCCGATCGAGAACGTAGATATGGAACGGATGCTGGAACTCTTCGAAAGTGGAATAATCACTTTTCATACCGCTGACTGGTATGCTGAAAAGGATGATATCGGTGAGTAACAGGGTTCAGTGCGTTCTGTGTCCTCACTTATGCATCCTTTCTCCGGGGGAGAGGGGAAGGTGCAGCGTAAGATTGAATGTTGATGGTGAACTTGTCAGCCTTGTTTATGGAAGACCTGTCGCGGTACACGTTGACCCTGTTGAGAAGAAACCGCTCTTTCATTTCCTCCCTGGAATCGATGTATTCTCTATTGCGACTGCAGGGTGCAATCTCAGATGTGAGTTCTGCCAGAACTGGGAGATTTCCCAGGCCGCCCCTGAAGACGTTACACCTTACGATTTGCCCCCTGAGGCTGTTGTTGAACAGGCAATCTCTTACAATTGCGATGCTATTGCCTACACATATACGGAACCAGTTGTTTATTTTGAATACACCCGTGATACAGCAAAACTGGCAAAGGAGGCCGGGCTGAAGAATATCCTCGTTACGGCGGGGTATATAAATCAGGGCCCCCTTACCGAACTCGCTGAGTACATCGATGCCGTGAATGTTGATCTTAAATCGATGAAAGACAGTTATTACAGAGATATATGCGGCGGAACTCTCCAGCCTGTACTTGATACGATAACTACTTTGAAGGAACTCGGAACCTGGGTTGAAGTAACGAATCTTATAGTACCGACACTGAATGATGACTCTCGAGAGCTGGATGAGCTTGCCAGATGGATTCTGGAGAACACAGGTGCTGATACACCGCTTCATTTCTCTAGGTTTTTTCCCATGTACAGGCTGACTGATCTGGCTCCTACATCGGTATCCACATTACAGAGTGCTAGAGAAAGGGCTCTTGAGATTGGTCTTCATCATGTTTACGTCGGGAACGCAGTTACGGAGGATGGGATGGTAACAGCATGTCCGAATTGCAATGAAGTTCTCATAAGAAGACAGGGATATCTCATCGAGGAAAACAGAATTATAAATGGAAAGTGCTTCAGCTGTTCATCTCCGGTAGCCGGAGTATGGAATGGAATGGAGGAACAGTGAAAAGTAAAATCAGCAGAAGAAAATTTCTCTCAAGTACTGTTCTGTTGCTGCTCTCCGCGGTTGCGGCTGTTACAGGAGGAAAGCTGCCGCAGGAAAAGGAAACAGCAGAACTGGCAGTGGGGAAAACATCAAGGAAAAAGGCGGACTACTTCAGGGAGCTTGCGGGATGAGAGTATTTATAATGTTCACATTAGTCCTGTTTGCCGCCTGCGGGAACAGTTCCCCCGGAGAAGAAGAAGTGTCCGGTAGAGGGAGAGCAAGGCCGGCTGTTGTTGCGGGGATGTTCTATCCTTCGGACCCTGTTGAACTGAGCAGCATGGTGGAAAGACTGATTGAAGCGTCAGTCGTTAAGAGTACCAGCGGATCAATAATAGCGGGCGTGGTTCCGCATGCTGGATACGTTTACAGCGGAGGCACCGCAGCGGATTTCTTCAGTCTTATCGATGGGCTTGAGTTTGATGTAGTGGTTCTCATCGGCCCTTCACACCGTGCTGCTTTCCAGGGAATGTCCGTATTCGATGGAGATTTCTACATTACCCCTCTTGGAAGCGTCCCGGTTGCTGCAGATGTAGCTGACAGATTGAGGGAATCACATCCAGCAGCTTCATTTATTCCAGCTGCTCACGAGGAGGAGCATAGCCTTGAAGTTCAGATTCCGTTTCTTCAGAGATCAATTGAACCCGGTTTCAGGATAGTACCGATCGTGATAGGTTACACAGGAGCAAATGAGCTGCAATACATGGCCGAGTTAATCCTTGCGGAAGCGTACAATGAAAAAGTGCTTGTCCTGGCAAGCAGTGATCTGTCCCACTATCCCGCCGAGAGTCTGGCAAGAGTTGTTGATTCTCTAACCGTGGAAGCAATTCTAAGTGGTGACGCAAATCAATTCCTTCAGGTTACTTCTGAAGAGAAACTGCCGGCCGGCCTTGATACGTTTGCTTGCGGAAGGCTTCCAATTGCTCTTGTCATGGCTTACAGCGCTCTTTATCCCGGAGTTACATCCGAATTGCTGTCGAGTACAACGAGCGCTTCTGTCTCCGGAGACTATTCACGGGTTGTCGGGTACGCTTCCATTGCATTTGAATCACCAGAACCTGAACCGTCGGAATGGAGCATTTCAGAAGAAGGGAAAGAAGAACTCCTTGAGATCGCAATTGCGTCTGTTGAGGCGGCGGTTGAGAATACCGGTTTTAACCTGCACGATGATATTCCCAGGGAGCTTCTGATTCCACGCGGAGCTTTCGTGACGCTGAAGAGAAACGGAAGTCTCAGAGGCTGTATTGGCTCTATGAGACCGATTCGACCTGTTGCTGAAACGGTATCGCTGATGGCCCGGTCGGCTGCATTGGAAGATCCACGCTTTATGCCTGTAACGCCTGATGAACTTCCTGATCTTGAATACGAAATATCCGTTCTTACACCCCTGCAGATACTCGGGGACTGGCATGATGTAAGAGTGGGAACGGATGGATTGATGATAACCTCCCGAAACAGAAGCGGCGTCCTTCTTCCTCAGGTTCCGGTTGAACAGGGCTGGAACAGAGAGGAATTTCTTGAAGGTGTCTGTATGAAAGCCGGATTGAGTCCTGACGCCTATCTTGGTGAAGTTACTCTCTACCGTTTTCAGGCCCAGGTGTTTGGAGAAGATGAGGCATATTCAGAAGACTGAAGATAAATCCCTGCCCGTGCTGGCTGCTTTTGCGGGGGGATTGATTTCTGTCATTATTCAGGCGGTAGTATTAAGAGAATCTCTTTTTGGTCATCATCAGGCGGAACTGACATCCGGAATAGTCCTTGCATCATGGATTGCCGGATCCGGTATTGGTGCCGCAGTTGGCGGAAGGACTTCAAAACACCGTCTACTATGGGTAATGGGTATGATTCTCCTTCCGATTATGGGATTTCTTCAAGTAACTGTTTCCAGACTGGAGATAATTCCTACTGCGTTATCAGTGCTTCCTGCAGGATTTATCGGCGGGATGGTGTTTGTGCAGCCGTTTGCCTTCTGCAGACCAGGGAAAATATACGCTCTTGAAGCTCTTGGCGCGGCAGTTGGTGGCGGGATATTCGTCCTTCTTTCACCGCACCTGCTCGCTTTCGAAATGCTTGCTGTTGGTATCTCTGTCTCTGCTGTCGGTCTGCTGCTCTGTGGAAGACCTGTTCCCGGACTGACTGTTTCAGCTGTTCTTCTGGCAGGATTACTGTTCGGCGCACCTGCGTCGATGGGAGTATGGCTTGGAGGAGAATCTTTCAAAGAGTATGAAAGCGTCAGCACCCACTCATCGCCATACGGAGAGGTGGTTACAGGAACTCGATCCGGCCAGCACGCTATTTTCAGGAGCGGTTTGCTGGAGGCAACATGGCCCTCGCTGGAATCAGCGGAGGGGATTGTTATAGTTCCTCTTATTGCGGCTCTGCCATCACGGGTTCTATACATAGGTTCTTCACCGGAAGAGGCGGGGATCATATCGGAATGGCCGACCGTAGACAGTGTTCTGACCCTGGTTCCAGACAGGACACTATGTTCAGTTGCGGAATATCCTCCTGGAACGATAGCGGGAGACGGAAGACGTTTTCTTTCCGTTAATGATGAGCTCTGGAATCTTGTAATTGTGTCTACGGGCCAGCCTATGACTCTTCTCTCCAACAGGTACTTCACAGGAGAATTCTTTGAACTGCTCTCAGACAGGCTTACTGAGAATGGTGTTGCAGCTGTCCATCTTCCCGGAGGGATAAACAGATTGCATCCACTTGAAGCGGAACTGGCGAAATCCATACTCCTGTCTGCGGAGAGTGTGTTTCGCTGGAGCAGAATTCTCCCTTCTTCGGGTCTTGTTCTTCTGGCGGGAAATGGTCTGGAGCCATCATTTGAAGGTTCAGTACTGGCGGAGAAAATGGATTCCATTGGAGCATCAGGTGTATTTGTCAATTCCGGTACACTTCCATTTGACCTGTCGCGCTTGAGATTGTCTGCTGTCGAGGAACAGCTTCAAGCTGCTTCAGCACGCAAAAATACAGATCTTCATCCGGAAGGTTTCCGAATTGCCTGCGAGTTATGGGATATACGAGTAGGTGATGACAGGAAACTCAACCTTACGATTCCTATAGCTGGCTTATGCTTATTTGTAATGATCATAGCAGCGTTTCTAAGCGGGAAGGTCAAACCTGCCCTGGCGCTGGGTATGGTAGGTTTTATAGGATTATCCGTTGAGATTATCGCTCTGGTTGCTATTCAAGCTGTTACAGGCCATTCATGGGTGCTTGTAGGCGCTATTACCGGTACTTTCATGGCCGGTGGAGCTCTTGGCGCTCTCGGACAGGATAAGGGTGTCTTCAATAATCTCAGACAGCTGGTTGTTCTTTCAGGGATATCATCTCTGTTTTCCGTCCTTGTTCTGTACCTGTACGATCAGGGGCTGCTTGGTGGCGGATTGCTCTCTTTACTGCTTCTCATAGGAATTGCTGTTTGCGGGGTGGCAAGCGGTGGGGCCTTCCCGGTCGCGGTAACATTCCTCAGAGCGGGGGATACGAGGAGAATTGGTTTATTGGATCTGGCAGAACATGGGGGAAGCGCTGCTGCTGCTCTTCTCATGCCCCTTGTCCTGTTTCCACTGCTCGGCGCTCAGACGGCTCTCCTTATCACCACAGTGGTACTAATAGTGACAGGCACTCTTTTAAGAGACTGAAAAGGGCGGGTCCGAAGACCCGCCCTGAAAGAACCAGGTTTAACTTCCAGCTAGTTAGTTCTCACAGATCGAACAACAAACTCAACACGACGGTTGAGAGACTTGTTGGCATTAGTAGTATTGGGAACTGCTGGTTTGTTTTCACCGTAACCGATTGTCGAAAGACTTCCGGCGCTGACTCCACGATCAACCAGGTAATCGTAAATGACCAAGGCTCTGTCTTCACTGAGAGTCATGTTGAATTCCTCTGTATAGTCAGAATCAGCATGACCACAGATCTGCACAACAAGATCATTTGCAATGATCTTATCTGCGATCTCATCAAGAAGACCTGTGAACTCAGACTTGATGTTATAAACGTTAACATCGAAGTAGACCGGCTCGAAAGCAACGGACTGGAGCTGGAAATCAACTGTTACATCTTCACCGCTTGCGACTTCAGTTGGAGCGCTTTCTCCAAGGTAACCATCGGCAGTAGCGGTAACAGTCCAGACACCATCCGGAACCTGTAAGCTGTAAAGTCCATCACTGCCGGATCTGGCACTTGCTGGAACATCAGGTACTGAAACTGTTGCTGAGACGGCAAGGCCTGTCTCAATATCAATAACACTTCCGGCAATCGTGCCGGGTTCAGGCTGAAGAGCGTAGTCCGTTGAGAAGTCCTGTCCACCGGCAACCTGTACGGCTTCAGTGGTTCCGATATAACCTTCTGCGTTGACTGCCACAGAAACATTACCCTCCGGAAGCTCTGCGGAGTAGAAACCCGTTTCAGCATCAGAGGCAGCAGGTTCAACAGCGGTTCCGGGGAATGCAACCGTAGCTGCGAGGAATTCTCCTGTAACAGCATCGGTAACGGTGCCTGCCATAACGGCAGTACTCGGACCGGCACGGAGATCGCTCGAGTACATGACATTAAGTCCAATACCCCATTCAGGAGAATAACCCTCAGGGAATGGCGCATAGCGAGCTCTCTCGCTGTCTGTCGGGTTTCCGCCATTCTGATAAGCGTTATGCCCGAGATCGTTGTATTCAGCGTCGAAATCAGTCAGAGTGAAGGAACCTGTTATATCGAACGCAAGTCCGCTGTTTGTGGGTATCCTGATACCGGGAGAGAGAGTAATGCAGTCATCGAAGTTTTCGCCGTCGCCTTCTTCCCAGTCCCTTTTCATAAAGTGACGCCATTCAAGCTCAGTGAAAAGCGTGACTTTTTCCAGAGGATATTCAACACCGGCTGCGAAGTGCATGACAGGATCTTCAATATACATGTCTACGTGAGTGCTGTCGGTCCAGCCGGATGAAGTATATCTGTAATCAGTATACTCAAAATGCTGTTTGAAGTAATGGTAACCAAGGTTTACATGGAGTGTAACCGGGTTCAGGTCTTTTGAAAACAGCAGATCAGCACCACCCGAAACACCTTCAACTCCGATCATCGGTCTGCGGAGTTCGAACATAGGCTGGCCCGCGTACCATATTCCGTCGTATTCATTGTTGTTGATTACATAACGGCTGTTCCCGCCGTCATAAATACTGAAACCAACCCATGGCATTATGCCTATCCAGCAACCTTCCATGGGATTTGTCGAGAATTTCGCAGCAAGGCGAGCTTCGCTGAAGCCGTCATCGTTCTCGCAGTCTCCTCCGCTTAGATCGGTTCTTCCTGCGACATCATCCCTTTTTAAACAGTTCCAGATGTAGGAAATTCTTCCAGCGAGTTCAACATTTGCGCCAAGTCCTATAGCAGAGGTGAGGTAAAAGGTACCGTCGTATTCTGTATCGGTAACATCTACGGAATCACCGGAAAGATAGGCAGTGCGTGTATCGCTGCTCAATCCGAGGAAAGAGAATAACCCAAATGAGTATTCTCCTGCTCCTATAGGTTCAGCATCAACTGTGCGGTTGAGTCCCCTCAGACCCAGATAGGAAGGTAGTGCTACAGCACTACCAGCAGTGATCAGAAGAAGAGCAAGTAATAATGACCCCTTTTTCATTCTAACCTTCCTTTCTAAAAGGTTAAGCTAATAAACAAAACTAATAGAATCATATATAAATTGTCAAGAATAATACATATGAAATATTATCTGGAATTTTAGTACATATAGGATATTTGCATCAACTTAACAGAATATTTCAGATAAGCATTTCATCAGTATTTTCAAATATAACCGGTGGAAATACTCCCTCTGAAAAAAGGGAGCCAGCATAGAACCGGCTCCCTTGAAGCACAATGTTTAAGCTATTATAAGGAAGTCTTGATCTGACCCCAGGTGGTCTGCTCAAGCGCGCCAGCAACCTCAAGCGAGCAGTCATCCCAATAGATTGTACTCCCGCCATCCGAGAATAAATCGAGGCAGCCTATTGCTATTGCACCACCGCTGCTCCAGTTAATCGATTCAAGAAATACTCCGTTGTAGTAGATGCTCTGAGTGTCAGTGCCAAGATTGATTTCAGCCTTAACTTCGATCCACTGGTCGTATACTATCGGAACAGCCATTGAACCTTCCATTATGATCATGTTACCACTAGCTGATTCGAACTTAAGCTGTAGAGACCAGTCTTCGCTGTATGCAGTAGGGTAAGAGTTGCAGAGAATCCAGTACTGATCGCCCGTTGATCCGGTGGGGATGTAGTGCCAGGATGTCATGACCCACTCGCCAGAGGTTTCCGAGAACGGCTGGACGATATCTGAGGTTGGATTGATGGCAACCGAATGGGGAGAGGAGGAAAATTGAACATCAGACACAAAAGCATCAAAAGCTGGGTCGTTGTTCCAGCCTTCCCAGTTACCCTGACCGTGTAATCCGCTGCCAAGCACATAGGAATCGAAATCATCGTCCCAGTCTGCACTGACAGCAGGAACAAACAACATCATTGTGGCAACAGCAACAAACAGATGAAGTAAATTCTTCATAGTAACCTCCAAAAAGTAAATGAAATTTCACACAAATTCCTACCAAGTAACCCACATAAAGATAAAAGATTATATGATTGTAGTCAAATATATACTCTTCTGTATCATTCCCATCCCGAAATAGACTTTATCTCTGCCCATGTGCTGTTGTCGAGAGCCAGGCTGTCACCTATTGCAGTAATTGTAAGACCCTGTATTTCCCAGTGAACATTGGAGTACTCTTCGCTTCCACCCCAACCCTTGAAACGGATACTGATCCATTCCCCTCCGGAAATCCAGTCAGGAGACACATTGATTGTTGCAGTTTCGAATAACCATTCATACCAAATCACTGACTCACTCCATATCTCAGTCCATCCGGAACCAGATGCTTGCATCAGGATACTGAAATAAGCGCTTCCATCAAACACTTCTACTCCGAGGTAATATGGTATTGTAACAAGAATAGAGTCCGTTCCGTCCGGAACGAAGTAGGTGAATTCAGTATCTCCATTACTGGTTAGCATATCTGCAAACCAGTATCCCTGCCAGTAGGAGAAACCGGTTACAGCTCCATCTGGACCGAATTCCCAATTATCAGTAGCAAACCAGTTATCAGGCAGCTCGTTGAAATCAGTTTGAAAAATAACGGCATCGGAAAACACAGGAGAAATTGTCGTTGAAAGAAAAACCACAATCAACAATTTCTTTATATACATTATTACAACCTCCTCATTGATTGATATGAAAAACAGCTTTCTCCATTGTAATACTGCTGTATGGTTTCAGTATCCCCTGTTCGTTTCTTTTCAACTCTTTAAGGATTTAATTCCAACTCCATTGATAATACTATAATTAATCAGACTATGTCAAAACTACTGATTTAATGCAGGATACTCCCTGCTTACATCACAATGAAGGGATAGAATAATCGATCTGGATTCCTGCAATGAATCGTTATGCTAGACTCCATCAACATGACTGATCATATTCCACGAGCATTCAGTATACATGTATTCTCTTATCTCAAGGATGCTTGAGAAATGCAGAAAGCAATCTGTTGAAGCTCTGATGGAATTATAACTGAACCATACAGTACTTCTGCTGATATTCTTTGTAAGACAGAAAGCTGATTCATGATAAACGAGCCGAAACGTCCTCTTCAGTCTCTGACCATATTTTTTCCTTTTCATAATGAAGAGGACAACATAGTCTATATGATTGAAAGTGCGGTAAAAACCGGATTACAAATAGCGGATGATCTGGAAATCATTGCAATCGATGATGGTAGTGACGATTCGACTGCAAAACTTGCAAGAAGCATGGAGAAAAAGTATCCTGGACTGGTAAGGGCTATTATTCATGAGCATAACCTGGGATACGGAGCCGCTCTGAAAACCGGATTTGTCAACAGCACAAAAGACTGGATTTTCTTTTCAGACGGAGACAGACAGTTTAAAATGGAGGATTTGCATCTGCTTGTGGATATTGTTGCATCATCCGATCAGCCTGTTGTTGCCGTAGGTTACAGAATGAACAGGAAGGATCCGTTTTACAGGAGGCTGAATGCAGCTCTTTTTAATATTCTTATAAGAATATCCCTCGGGTTACGGAAAGTCAGGGATATTGACTGTGCTTTCAAGCTGATTCCAGGAGATGCACTGAAAAGGGTTTTACCACTTACTTCGGATGGAGCGATTATTTCTGCTGAACTGTTATGCCGGTGCAAAAAAGCTGGATACAGTATTCTTGAAGTTCCGATTCCTCATTATCCAAGAATTGAGGGAACACAGAGCGGAGCCAGAATAAGTGTAATAGTAAAGGCCTTTATGGAACTTGCGCGAAACTGGAAAAGGTTCAATACACTGTGAACTCGAAGATTTTACTCATTAACCCGCCTACAGGTCTATATCTTAGGGAAGACAGATGTCAGGCTCCTGTCAAGAGTATGATGGCTCAGGGTGTACGGCCACCGATGGATCTTGCATACATAGCGGCCGTGTGCAGAAGAGATTCCAATTCCACCTGCCTGATAAAAGACTACCCTGTTGAAGGAGGAGGGTGGAATGAGTTCAGGACTCTTCTAACAAGCTTCAGGCCTGATTTTCTTGTGATAAGCACAACAACACCGACTTTTCAGGATGATATGAAAGCAGCTGAAATAGCTCACGAGGAATTGGGAAACAGGATTAAATGCATTGCAAAGGGTGCTCATCTTTCAGATCATGACATCGAAGTCTTAAACAGATACAGTACTCTTGATTATGCTGTAAGAGGTGAATCGGAGCTCATTACAGGGGATCTGATCAGCGGCATTGACCCGGCTCAGATAACAGGATTGACATATAGAAGCGTCAGCGGAGAAGTTATTCGAAACCCGGACAGGAAACTTCTCGAAAACCTGGATATTCTGCCTGAACCAGCTCGGGATCTTATAAGGAATGAGCTTTATCCGGATCCTGAAACAGGTGAGCCTCTGACTCCCGTACTGACATCAAGAGGTTGTTCAGGGCAATGCATATTCTGCCCTGTTTTCCTGGTCAGCGGGAAAAGGATCAGGAAAAGATCCGTTTCCAGTATCATGACGGAGATAAACTCGTGTGTTAACAAGTACGGAATCAGGTCTTTTCTTTTCCGATCGGATACTTTTACGATTGACAAACAATGGGTAATCGAACTGTGCAGAAGTATTTCGGAATCAGGTCACGCCATCAGATGGGGAGCAAACTCGAGGGTGGATACTTTCGATGAGGAAAGAGCTGATGCGATGGCCAGGGCAGGATGCTACATTGTAAGTTTTGGTGTCGAATCAGGTTCACAGGGAATGCTCGTGAAGATGAAAAAGAATATAAACCTGGATGATGTAAGCCGGGCTGTTAATCTCTGCAGGAATCACGGAATTCTTTCAATGCTGTATTTTGTAATAGGGCTGCCATGGGAAACCCGGGATACGATAAGGGAAACCGTTGAGTTTGCGAAGCGAATCCCTGCTGATTTTTATGAGATTCACAGCGCATACCCGTTTCCTGGAACCCCCCTTTATGAACTGGGATTGAGAGAAGGGCTTTTCTGTGAAAACGATCTTGAAAAGGGTAATTACTTCCTGCCTGTCATGAACACTTATCACCTTACAAGGCAGGAAATAGCCAGGGCAAGAAAAAAGGCTTTGATCAGTATTTACATGAGGCCTTCCATTATATGGAGAACGCTGAAGAGAATCCGTTCTTGCAGGAAACTATGGAGATATGTTACTTTTGGATTCTCAAAATTCATTAATCTTAAAGAAAACCGGTAATCAGAACAGAGAATAAGTACTTTCCATTCTCATCTCATTTTTCTCTGGCTATAGAAGGATGCGGACTCTTTTCGAGGATGATAATTCTCCTCAGGATTGTTCATAAGATGCTAATATGACCGGGTTAAGGGAGGGAATAGTGAAGTTCACTGAAATAGTTCGTTGTAAACTTCTCCTTTCAGCGGTTCTGGCAGCTGTTCTGCTGGCAGGTTGCGGCGGCGGGAATGATGGAGAAGAAGCCGTCAGGGTGATAGAGAAGGCTGGAGAGATCGAGTCCGGTGATGCCCGCGATCCAAATCACAGTTATTTTGCATATGACACATATGAATTTGAGGCCGAAACTCTTGATCAGGTGTGCATTGAAGTGACCGCGGAAGGTTTTACACCGCTTCTTAAGCTTGTGGAGGTTTCCACAGGGGCCGTAATCGCGGAGTGGGACTCGGAATACTCGGCAGGAGATGCTTTGAATTATACTATCGCCGGATCGGGAAGTTATGATGTTCGTGTATACGCCATGGAGGATGGCACGGGAGACTACACCCTTACAATTACCGTGACACCATAGAAAAGAACGGCTAAGTACGTTGCTCGTGATTATCCTCGGTTTTATAATCACCCATATCAAAACAGTATCACTGAAGAAGTTGAAAGAACGGATCGAATGCAAAGCTGTTTCCTTAATAGAGTAACAGGACAATACGGGAAAATAGCCATAATTGCAGGATTTCTGCTGCTTCTGGCAGCGCTCCTCGGTGATATCATCGGTCTTAGCAGTGGTGAGGGGATAGGCTTCGGTCAGGTGTTCATGGCTCTCTCAGGCGTTCTGATTATTCTTGCGGGAGTCTTCCGCAGGAAATTTCTTGACGGGTATAAATCAGCTGCAACAATAATACTCAATACTCTCATTCTTCTTGCTTTTCTGGAGTTTTCAGCTCTGATTCTGATCAAACTGATTGGTACAGAGAATATGCTTCGCGAGAATCTGAGGGAGCAGATACAGAGCAGGGATATGTCAGAGAGCGGGTTGATATTTCCCGACCAGGAATATCATCCGTTCATAATGTGGAGATCCGCGCCTGTGGATCTGCCTCTGATGAAGGTGAACCAGGATGGCACACGACGTACCTGCTGGATTCCCCGGACTGCGGAAACCAGGATTTTCGCTCTGGGCGGTTCGGCTATGTGGGGATGGATGGTCCCTGACTCATCCACTATTCCTTCATGTCTTCAAAAGGAATTCAACGCTATCCCCGGATTCAATGCATCGGTAACCAATCTGGCACAGAACGCGTGGGTGTCCACGCAGGAAGTTACGGAACTCATGCTCAGGCTGAGGTCAGGGGATGTCCCCGATCTGGTGATTTTCTACAATGGCGCAAACGATATTCTTGCTTCATTCGAGAATGGCATGGCGGGAATGGTTATAGGCAACAGAAGTATTGACAGAAGATTATCTGTACGCAAATACAAATCCTCCGAACCCTCTGATGGTTTCATTCAACTTCTGCGAAATACCCACATCTTCATACTTCTGGATTACCTGATCGATGCTGAACCGGAAGCAAATGCACCGACTGTACGGTTTGTCGTAGCAGCGCCATGTTTTGATGATTCCCTGTTTAATATGGCTTCCCTGGCCGATGAAACCGCTGCACAGTACCTGGAGAACTACAGGATAGTTGAGGCATTATCCAGGGAATACGATTTTCAGTTCTATTTCTTTCTTCAGCCACTGCTCTGCTTCGAAAAGAGTTATGTAAGTTCAAATGAATCAGAGCTTCTGGAAACTGAGGATGACCGGCTTCTTGAGCTTGCGGAATTGACTTACAGAGCGATCCTTGACAGGAAGGATAGCTATCCAGGGATGCTTCCAATCCAGGGAATTATCAGTGAAGATGGAATGGAAGTTTTCACTGATCTGTGCCACCTGAATGTGCTGGGTAATGAGAAAGTAGCCATGTGGATGGCGGAATACCTCTATGAGAATTTTGTTCCCGCCCCTTCGGCAGAACGACCCTGATCCTTTAAATCCCCGGTACGAAAGATTGTCTGGATACTGTGCTGTGATCGTAATTGACATCCTAATATTGGAATACTAAATTTATTTTGGAATATAGAATCAAGGAGGTCGAATAATGAAAAAACTGCTTCCTGCATTTCTCTTCTTATCCATAGCTTCTATATTGGCTGATGAGCCGCTTATTCTAACTCCCCGTTACGCTCAGGGAATCGCTTCTGCTGAAATATATGGGTTGGTATACTCTCAGACATACAATTATCCGCGCCTTAATAACGTAGTCTCTTTCAACTCAGACCGCTGGTTCTGTGATGACCTCACTGTTGGAGCAGATTACTATGTAACTGATATCTATGTATGGGTGCTGTATATAGGTGAGCATGCCTCGAACATGAACCTTGTCATCTCTGAGGATTACACAAATGATTCCGACCCAAACACAAACATAGATGTATGGTCTGAGAATGTACCGTGTAGCAATACATTTACAGGTGACAGTAACTGGGGTTATGACATTTATGAGGCGCACTGTTTCATAGACCAGGATATATTCCCTGTGCTTTACAACGATGTTCACTACTACTTCGAAGTTAATACAGATGTCATTGATACTTGTTGGATAACCTTTTCGGAAAATTACTTTGGTGACAGGTGCTGGTACGATGACGGTTCCGGTATTTGGATAAGATCAGATATCTATTTTGGTGGAACTTCCATGGACATGTTCTTCGATTTCTACGGAGAGCCGGTGAATGCTCTGGAACCTGAAACCTGGGGCAGTATTAAAACCCTCTTCTAGAACAATCTAACATTCTCAGGATCATCTCCCTGGCAGAACCTCTGAATGGTGTTACCAACAGCGTTTCATGCAGTATTCTAATGGCACGAAGATTGTTAGTAATTTGACTCGGTCCGGTCATCTCCGCTATTTTAGTATAAAGCGGAATGAAGTGCTGGAAGATATCACTGAAAGAAAAAGCAGGAGATATTTAAATCTTCTCGGTAGCGATGTTACCGGTGAAACAGGTATCCTTTATGTCAGGAGTATTGTATGGCGGGCATTGATAAACTGTTCAGTATTCTACAAGCAAGAGGCGGGTCTGATCTTCACATCTCCCCGCAGAATTCTCCACTTCTGAGAATATCCGGTAACTTGTTTCCGATTGGGGACAGGAAAGTAACTTCCGGCCAGAGCAAAACGATGCTTTATGAGATAATGACTGATTCACAGAAAGAAGAATTCGAAGCGATTCATGATATCGATTTTGCCTATGAGGTTCCCTCTCTGGAAGCCAGGTTTCGAGCGAATATTTTCCTTGGCCGTTACGGTATCAGTGGTGCTTTCCGACTGATTCCGAACAAGATATTAACGGTAGAGGAACTTGGGCTTCCCCCGGTTGTTTTGGATTTCACTGAATATTCAAAGGGTTTGGTTCTGGTGACAGGACCGACTGGAAGCGGAAAATCAACCACTCTGGCCGCCCTGGTAGATCATATTAATAAAACCCGTAAAGTACATATTATCACGATTGAGGATCCGATCGAATTTGTTCATGTCAGCCAGGGGTGCTTGATTAACCAGAGGGAAGTAGGTAACCACACTGAATCCTTCAAGGCGGCATTAAGAGCCTCGCTTCGAGAGGATCCTGACATCATACTTGTGGGCGAAATGCGTGATCTTGAAACTATCGAACTGGCAATAACGGCCGCCGAGACAGGTCATCTTGTGTTTGGCACCCTTCATACAAGTAGTGCTGCAAAAACGGTCGATCGTATCATTAACGTTTTTCCAGCTAATCAACAGGCGCAAATCCGAACAATGCTGGCTGAATCTATACTGGGGGTAATAGCTCAGCAGCTTCTCAGAACCATTGACGGCAAACGATGTGCCGCTTTGGAGATATTATTTGTTACCGCAGCAGTGTCCAACCTGATCAGGGAAGGGAAGACGTTCCAGATTCCATCGGTTATTCAAACGGGAAAAGCTAAGGGTATGCAGCTTATGGATCAGTCCCTTATGAATCTTTTGGAGGCCAGGAAAATCTCGATAGAGGAGGCCTACAAATACGCTGTTGACAAGAGTCTTTTCCCACTATCTGAAGAAGGGATATCGTATCGATGAGCAGCGAAAAAATCGACAAGAAAAAAAAGGAAGTTCTATTTACCCTTACCGATGGCACAGAGATAAAGGGCGAAGTTTATCTATGGCTGTATTCCGCAAATAGAAGGGGAGTACAGCAGATTGATGAACTCCTGAATGAGGGAAATCCGTTTATTCCTGTTAATACAGTTGACGGCTTAGTACTTTTGAACAGCACTCATATCATGCTTGCCAGAGCAAATATTGAGAAGAACAGTCGTGATTTCACAATAATGGGCGATAAACACAGAGTTAGTATTACCACAATGCTTCAAAAGAATTTGGAAGCAAACCTTTATGTCAGTCTTCCTGAAGGTTTCCGACGCGTCAAAGATTACTTGAATCAACCGATACAGTTTTTCACTTTCTTTCTGCCTGAGTGCATACTCTGCGTCAATCGGGATTCTATACTTTCCATTCGAGATTGATTTATACTCGTGGAACTATCGCATGAGGAGATCTACTCCTGCCTGGAGAAGCAATATTTCTGTACTAATTTGAATATTTGAAAAGGGGAGACATGAATGCCTCCCCTTAAATCACTGACGTAGAATTGCGCTAGTTTTATCTGGGCTTGCTGTTAGCAAAGTCCACTCTGAGCTGGCGTCCATCTATTTCCTGTCCGTGCATTGCCTCCTGAGCTGCCTTTGCGCCCTCTTCGGTTTCGAAAGTTACAAAACCGAATCCTCTTGAACGGCCTGTGTCTCTTTCGCAGACAACGTTTGCCTCTTCAATAGCTCCAAATTCCTCAAAAGCCTTTCTCAGACCTTCATCGTTTGTTGCCCAGGCTAATCCACCAACAAAAAGCTTCTTATTCATCAGAACTCCTGTTCCCGGGACTTTCGTCCCTAAGTACCACGCAGCATAAATGCTGCTGTTGCCCCTCTAGCAGGGGTCATGCTTGACCGGGATACGGCCCGGAACCGTGCTGCACAATCGCAGCAGAGAATACGTGCGATTATATTTATTTTCACTCATGCGATGATGGCCATGGAATCTAAAGTACTGATATGATTCGAAATGACGTATACCTCTTCGCAACACAGTAAATAACCAAAACTAACTTGATTTCAACAAGCTTTGGGTATTATACAGCATTGATTTTTATTTGACAAATCCTCTATTCAGTCAAAAAGAGACAGTCGCACCCCAACCTGTTCAGCACTCCCTGATCTATCGGTTTTACTCTTCAGTCCTGCACATCGAGATATCCGTCTAAGATCTGAACGAAAGACAGGTCAGCATTATTATTAATGAAACACTATTGTCCGGAGAACATACGGCGATCTGAAACGGACTTGTATTTGTCAGGAGGTCTCATTCTAACAACTGTCCACCTAAGGGGTAAGCCTGCGAAGCGTTACTGATTATTCCGGTGGAGGCTCAGGGACTGATGACTACAATCAGGCTGGCGATTCCGATCCAAACATCACCATCGATGTTTGGGCTGAGAGCATTCCCTGTATCAACACCCCGACAGGCTACAGCAACTGGGGATACGACATCTATGAGACTTATTGCGAAATCAGTCCCGGTGTTAATCTTAATTGCAGCACACACTATTACTTTGAAACCCAGGCAGTAACCCCGGACAATTGCTTTATTCTGGTCAGTCCTAATTACTATGGTGATTACTGCTGGATCGATGATGGCTCTGGTATATGGGTAAGATCCGATGAAGCTTTTAACGAGGATTCTGATATGTTTTTTGTTTTCATAGCTGTAATGAATGTGTTAGAACCTGAAACCTGGGGCAGTATCAAGACCATCTTCTAGAAATTTGTACTACTTGTGAATTGACAGGTGCATGACAGCGGTTAAAGAATGGTGGTCCCAAAGGGATCCCTTCGGCTCGTGATACGAGTTGTTCAAGGTTAACTCACGCTGAAGATTCTCAAAATAATTATGCAAGTGCCGCAAGTGACATCCTACCACATTGTCGACCCCATTGTGCCACAGCCGTATCTTGACTCATATTAGGCGTATATTTCTAATCTATTTAGCTATATTTTCAATAGATGGAGGTGCACAATGAAGAAACTGCTTTTCACTTTGCTATTCCTATCCACAGTTTCTATCCTGGCTGACCAGCCTGCTGTTCTGAGTCCCCGTCATCTTCAAGGAACCGGTCCGATCTCAGTTGATTATCTGGTGTATTCGCAACCTTACGATTTAAGTTTTGCAGGTTACGGTGTTATGATTTATGGTGAACACGGAGGATGGGCCTGTGATGATTTCGTGCTCGATAACGATTACTATATTGATGAAATCTATGTCTATATGATGTGGACAACTGAACAGGCCTCGATGATGAACCTTGTCATTTCCGAGGATAATATCGGTGATTGGGATCCCAATACCAACATCGATGTATGGTCCGAGACCGTTCCCTGTACCAACACATTCACCGGTGACAATCAATGGGGCTTCGACATCTATGAGATCCACTGCATCATCAGCGCGGATGCTTATCCTGAGCTTACGGCCGGCGTTCACTACTACTTTGAGGTACAGGCTGATATTGGAGTCAATTACGCCATGCTTTTCAGCGGCAACTTTGTTGGTGACTACTGCTGGTTTGACTATAACGGGTCAGGCTCATACACCAGGTCGGATATCGTATTTGGTACAGATATGGATATGTTCTTCGATTTCTGGGGGGAGCCTGTCAATGCCCTGGAATCTGGAACCTGGGGCAGCATCAAGACCCTCTTCTAGATCTCTGTCAGCTGCTACTCTATCACCACGAAGCGTTGTATTGCCGTGAAGTCTCCAGAGATCATCCTGCAGAAGTGAATCCCGGAATTGAAGTTTCCCAGCAGAACATCGTGAACCCCCTGAGAGTATTCATCTCCATTAATCTCACTGATGAGTCGGCCTGACATGTCAAAGATGGAGATTTCGACAGAAGCAGGCTCGGGCAGGCTGAACCTTACGACAGGAGCTGAAGCAGGATTTGGTGAGAAGGGCAGAAGCGCCAGGATAGCGGGATACTCACTGTCCACGATTTCCGTTGGATCCCAGCTGATCGTGACATCGTTAAGCGTGGGAGTAGTATCAGTGTTGAATGTTTCGAGTATAGCCATGTACTGTACGTATCTGTTACCATCGATCAGGATACTTTCCAGTAGACACGGTGAGGTCAGTGTGTCTGACCATGCTCCCATGTTATTGCTGTCGCCCGATGATCTGACCCGGAATGAAACAGAGGTTCCCAGAGGGGTGTGTGAATTCCAATCGAGATAATCCCAGTAGGGATCCCCCTGCGTATCAAGAATACTGGATATAAGTGAACCTCCAGGTGGATATGCATCAAGCTTCCACCAGATGATGCCGTCATTCCATGCAGCACCGAGGATGTCCATCTCTCCGTCACCGTCTATATCTTCCGAGTATACGGACCAGGCCCAACTGAAATTTCCATCAATGGTGTGCTTGATCCAGGATGAACCCGAGCCGTCTGTATTCTCCCACCAGATGATGTCGTTGTCTGTCCATGCAGCACCGAGTACGTCCATGTCACCGTCATCATCCAGGTCTTCTGAGTATACAGAATGCGTGCCTTTAAACCCTCCAAAGATGATATGCTCCACCCAGGATGTACCCGAGCCGTTGATATTCTCCCACCAGGTTATATCCCAGTCAATAAAAGAAGCACCAAGCACGTCCATATCTCCGTCACCATCTATGTCCTCCGAGTAAACGGACGCAGCTCCACCGAAGTCTACATCAACAGTATGCTCGATCCAGGATGTACCCGAGCCGTTGATATTCTCCCACCAGGTGATATCATCAGCTTTTTCAGCAGCACCGAGCACGTCAATGTCACCGTCGCCGTCCATGTCTTCGGGGTATATGGAAGTGGCACCATCGAAGTCCCAAGAAATCGTATGCTCGATCCAGGATGTACCAGAACCATCGATATTCTCCCACCACGTGATGTCGTCAGCGTAAAAAGCAGCGCCGAGGATATCCATATAGCCGTCACTATTGATATCCGCGGAATATACTGACCTGGCGCCATCAAAATCCCCGTCAACGGTATGCTTGATCCAGGATGAACCCGAACCGTCTGTATTCTCCCACCAGATGATGTCGTATCCACCAGCACCGAGTATATCCATATAGCCGTCGCCGTCTATATCCTCTGAGTATACGGATCTCGCACTATTGAAGTCCCCATCAACGATATGCTCGATCCAGGATGAACCCGAACCGTCTGCATTCTCCCACCAGGTGATGGTGTAATCACCGGCACCGAGGATGTCCATGTCTCCATCGCTGTCAATATCCTCTGAGTATACGCTATTACCGTCGAAGTCATCATCAACGGTTTGCTCAGCGGGAAAAGGGAGCATAATACTCCCGGGAATGCTCCAATGTACATCGATAGCAGAATAAAATCGATTATTCCACTCACTAACCGGACCCAGGAGTCCTTGACCCCCGGACCAATCAGTCTGAATTGCAGAATCAGCATTTGAAATAACGAAAGAACCGTATAACAGCAAAAGCAGAATTATTTTATACATGGGATACCTCCTGTGTTTTAAGGATTGCAGTAATCTGGCAGGATGTCAAGTTGTTCGGGATAATTGTATTACCTTACTCCGACTGTCTTTCCTCTTTGGAGGACAGTTGTTAGATATAACTGTATTCCGCCCTGGCTGATTCACCTGTGAGCTTGGTTCCCGTCTTTCTTTCTCATGCTGCCAAGCCGATTAAGAAATACAGATTAAGTGATGATCAAAGAATACAGAATATGCAGATCAGTGCAGAGCTGTAATACGGAGAGATTTTCGCATTTCGCTGAGCAATCTTGAAACCTCTGCTCTTTCTCTCAGATCTTCATTTGATAAGAGTCTTAGAGTTTCATTTGCCAGGATAAGTCTCTTGGCGAGAAGACTTCCAAGGCTGAGATTCAGGCTGATGGCGTTTGTACTGTTTTTATCGAGGAGCTCAAGGAGAGTATCTCTCGAGAGCATCAGTATTTCGGCACTTCCAATTACCTTTGCGGTAGTTCCTCTTGGTTTGTTATCAAGGAATGACCGTTCTCCAATAACATCGTTTGATCCAAAAGTGCCAAGAATGAATCCTCCGGAATCGTCGTCCATGACTACTACTTTTCCTTTTCTGATGATGAAAAGATCTGTACTCATGTCCCACTGTCTGAATAGAATCTGATTATCATGAGCGTAAATCCAGTGGCACATTTCAGAAAGTATTGGATCATCGGCGGAAAACAGGGGCTTTCTATTGCGAGCCCGGATATCAGCCCTCAGCTTTCTAAGTTCCTGACGTTCACTGAGTTTATGGTCACTTGAGATGAGAGATCTAAGAGCATCTGCCTTTCTGAGTCTGTCAACCATGAATTTTTCAAGAAACAGAAGAAATCGAGTTCCGGAGATGGGGTTTTTTCTCAGAAATCCTACAAATGGTTCTCGGGAGAGCATCAAGACGGTTCCAGAAGTATTCGCGGTAACACTAGCTGAACGGTTTTCTCCACCAAGGAAGGCCATTTCACCGAACACAGCACCTTTTCCGAGCGTATCTAGAATCCTGCTTTCTCCTTTTTCATCAGTTACAATAAATTCGCCGGATTCAACAATAAATAGATCTGTTCCAGTATTTCCCTGTTTAACAAGTATATCCGATTTGTTCACATCCATCTGTTCAAAGAGATCCCTCACACCGCTTTCAGAAAGGATATCAACAGTATTAAATAGATTGTGAATTTTCATGGAAACCTCTCCACTGTTTATAGAAAACCATAGAATTCGTACTGAGGGCAATTCCTTGAAATTGCCGAATAATTATTCACAGCTTTCCTGTACTGGAAAGACAATACCAAGAATTGCATTAGCATGTCAAATGTGTATCACATTAAGTGGATGAAGTAACGGATTAGCAAATGGCTTGAAAATTCCGTTCGCGACCAGCACAAATCAACATATTCACAAGTAATGCAACTGAATTTATCAGAATTGATTATTACGGTACACATTAACGCCGCTGGTTCTGTGACGATTTCGAGCTTGATAGTGACTACTACATCACAGACATTTATGTCTGGACTATGCCGACGGGAGAAATTGTAAATGCTCTGGAACCTGAAACCTGGGGAAGCATAAAGACCCTCTTCTGAAAATCCATAACAGTTATGAATTAACGGGCACCTGCCAATCCTAACCAGCGGTGGTATCTCCCTTACGTTGTATTATGCTGGAATCGATTGGAAAAGCGTGAAAACATATCATATCCCCACTATAGTTAACTGTTTTGTTGCTAAAAGCGTGAAAATATGTTAAATTCAAGTTATGGGAAAAGTAATGAGTGTCTATAAGAAAATTGATTCACTGAGAGAGCGGTATTATCAATCTGCTCGCAATAAGGATTCCTTGCTTAAACTAATCAGTGAAGCAGAGGTTGCAGAGCAGGTCTATAATTCAAATGCTATTGAAAACAGCACTCTGAGTTTGGAGGAAACTGAGAAAATACTCCTTCATCTCGATTTAGACCGATATGTCTCCGAACGCGAATTATTCGAAGCCAGGAACCTGGCGCGAGTAGTTACATACATAGACACAAAAGCAAAGCAGCAGGAACTGAACCTGGAGATGATTCTGTTTCTGCATAGAATGTTGATAGCGAATATTCGCGATGATATAGCAGGTCGGTTCAGGAAAAATGATGAATGGGTAAGAGTTGCAAATCATATCGCTTGTGATCCCAAACACATTATAGGCAAACTTGAGGATATGTTCATCAAATACAATTCTTCGGTGAGCGAGGGTATCATAAATAGAATTGCTGTCTTCCATCTCAGTTTTGAACACATCCATCCTTTTGTCGATGGTAATGGGAGAATAGGAAGGGCGCTTAACAATTACTTATTGATCCGCGAAGGTTATGTACCCATAAACATTAAATTCATAGACCGTACATTGTACTATGATGCCTTTGAAGAGTTTGATGGAAGTAACAGTAGTTCGATTATGGAAGAAATAGTTGGGAAAGCGATTACCAACAGTTATCATAAACGATTAGCATACCTTGATGGAATGAACATCATTACTCTTAATGAATACGCAAAGCAGAATAGTCTTTCGCATTCGAATTTAATCAATAAAGCCAAACGGCAAACCATTGAAGCTTTCCTGGAAAAGGGAGTATGGAAAATAGGTAACCCAACCAGTTAAGAAACGAGAAATGGGTGAAACAGGAACTTGTAATGATTTTACCTGAATTGAGCGATTTCTCAAGAGCTGGATAAAGTAACGGCGACTCCAACGGACAAAGCTTCAAATCCCTTCTGGGAATGGTTATTATCGCTGAGCAGAATATGAACCACTAGAAGAGAATATGTTCCCAACTCACAAGCATTTGTATACTGACTGATATTCGAAAATCTCAGGTGAGATTTCTGTAAACATCCCTGCGATGACCAACCTTAACGATAAGAATGACTAATCTACCTGCATGTATCTCATAGATAATACGGTAATTTCCAGAGCGAATTCTATGAAAAGAATTCTTCCCTTTCACTTTGGTTGTTTTCGGGTCAGGTAGATTGTTACCAAGTCCCTCAATTTTCTTTTTGATTCGAACTAAGTCACGTTTCGGAAACCGTTTAAGGTTTTTAAGAGCAGCAGGTCTGAATTCAATGGAATAATTCACTGATCAGAGATCTAGAGATTTCCACACTTCTTCAGCTGAAATATTATCACCAGGTTCAGCTAAAGCTACTTTAGCATCTTCAATATCCAGGTGCTCTTCGATCCTTTGAAGCAGTTCAAGTTCAGCAATAGAAACAAGTGCAGCGATGCTCTTACCTCTACGAGTCAATATGATTGGTTCATTACCGTAAGCAACCTTGTTTATAATCTCTGAGAAATTCATTCTAGCATCTGCAGTCGAAACAGTTTCAGGCATATTCCTTCCTTTCATTATTTGTACGTATTGTACAATATGTACATATCATTGTCAAGTTTCGTAATTTATTACTCTACGACTTAAAGAGATAATTTTCTTGAATAAATACAAGTGTCGCAAGTCCCCTCCCCAAGAGATGCAGCAACTGCATGTTGACATCATTTATGTATCTATCTAGAATATATTTAGGTGCAATTCCAGTAGATGGAGGTGTGCAATGAAGAAACTCCTTTTTGCATTGCTCTTGTTATCCATAGCTTCTGTTCTGGCTGATCAGCCGCTTTCTCTGAGTCCCTGTCACACACAGGGAACCGGTCCGGTTGAGATTGATGGGTTGGTTTATTCACAGACTTACAGTTTTGAAACTCTGCTTAACGGTTACAGCATTTACAGTAGTGGCAACCGCTGGCTCTGTGATGATTTCGAGCTTGATGATAACTATTATGTCACAGGGATACGCGTATGGATGATCTGGACAGGTGAACAGGGATCCATGATGAATTTTGTCATCTCCGAAGATGATGCCTGCGATTATAACCCCAATACCAACACCGATGTATGGGTAGAGAGCGTACCCTGCACAAACATTTGGACAGGCGATACGCGTTGGGGTTACGACATCTACGATACCTACTGTACTATTAGCGCAGATGCATACCCTGAGCTTGATACGGGCGTCCATTACCATTTCGAAACCCAGGCTGACGTTAGAGATAACTGCTTCATTCTTGTAAGAAAGTATTGTTTCGGTGACTGGTGCTGGATGGATGACGGTTCCGGTGTGTTTGTGAGGATCGAATATTTCGGTCTGGATCGTCCTGGTATGTTCTTTGATTTCTATGGAGAGCCTGTGAGTTTTCTGGAATCTGAAACCTGGGGAAGCATCAAGACCCTATTCTAGAAATTCCTAAAAAGAAAATCCTCATGTCGTATTTAACAGTGGGTGGCACGTTTTTTCTTAATAGTTGGCGACCTTTCTATCAAAAAAGTTCGTACTTTTCTATACGTGGCTCAGGAATGTTGCAGAACTAATGAACTCTTGTCCCACAACCGTATCTTGACATATAATAAATAATACTCTACAATCTATTAGGATTCATCTGCAGTATAAGGAGGTTCTAGATGAAGAGATTCCTTTTTGCATTACTTTTGTTATCCATAACTTCTATCCTGGCTGATCAATCTTGCATGTTGAATGGCCATCAACCTCAAGGAATCGGTCCGATTGAGATTGATGGGCTGGTTTATTCGCAGACTTACGATTTTGGATTGATTTCTGGTTCAGGATGTATCGAAGGAGTGCTGGATCGCTGGCTTTGCGATGATTTCATTCTTGATAATGACTACTACCTCTCAGATGTTCATGTCTGGATGATTTGGACAGATGAGCAAGCAACACAGATGAATTTTGTAATATCTGAAGATGATCTGCTTGATTGGGATCCCAATACTAATACCGACGTATGGGCTGAAAGCGCACCATGTACCAATACGTTCACAGGTGATAGTAACTGGGGATACGAAATCTATGAAACACATTGTGTGATTGATATCAGATTTTACCCTGAACTCTACGCCGAAAAGCATTACTACTTTGAGGTTCAGGCTGACGTTACGGACTGCTGCCTCATGTTGCTTAGTCCAGCAATGGTTGGGGATTACTGTTGGTACGACAATGGATCTGGAGTATGGATAAGGTCCGATGTAGCTTTTGGTGGTGGCAGAGATGTATTCTTTGACTTCTACGGAGAGCCTGTGAATACTATGGAATCCGAAACCTGGGGCAGCATCAAGACCCTCTTCTAGAAATTTCTAAAAAGTAAATCCTCATGTCGTATTTAACAGTGGGTGGCACGTTTTTCAAACCCCTTTTGGAAATGGTTGCTGACATTGAGTAAGCTGTAGAAAGCACATAATTATTATCTGAAATGGCTGAGATGGGGTGGTCACATGAAAGTCATCTACTTCATCTGGCAGCTATTCATTATCTAATCTTGCAACTGTATGTTGACATTAATTAAGCATATATCTAGAATCAATTTAGGTTTATCTTCAGAGTAAGGAGGTGCGCAATGAAGAAACTCCTTTTTGTATTACTCTTATTATCCACAGCTTCTATCCTTGCTGACCAACCTCTTGTCCTGAGTCCCCGTCACGTTCAAGGAACCGGCCCGATTGCGATTGATGGGTTGGTTTATTCGCAGACTTATAGTTGGGAGCTTTTGTATAACGGCACGAGCAACTACGGTGGAGGTGACCGCTGGTTCTGCGATGATTTCGAGCTTGATGATACCTACTATGTTACAAGTATCGACGTTTGGATGCTCTGGACGGGTGAGCAGGCTTCAGTAATGAACCTTGTTATCTCCGAAGATGATACCGGTGATTCCGATCCCAATACTAATATTGATGTATGGGTAGAGAGCGTTCCTTGCATCAACACATTCACAGGCGACAGCAATTGGGGATACGATATCTATCAGACCCACTGTATCATCAACGCAGATGCTTACCCTGAGCTTGATACGGGAGTGCACTACTACTTCGAAACCCAGGCTGACGTTGCCGACAACTGTTTCATCCTTTTCAGCCTTCACTATGTTGCCGACAACTGCTGGTACGATGATGGTTCTGGTGTATGGGCTTATTTCTTTTGGTATGTGGATATGTTCTTTGATTTCTACGGAGAGAATCTAGCTCTTGAACCTGAAACCTGGGGCAGCATCAAGACACTCTTCTAGAAATTTCTAAAAAGAGAATTCCCATGTCGTATTTAACAGTGCGTGGCACGTTTTTCATAAGAGATGGCGACCCAAACGGGGATCCCTTCGACTCGTCAACGACTCGCTCAGGGTAAACTCACCCTACGGGTTCTCACTACTGATGGCATTTAAAACAGAAACAGCCCACGAAGGGCTGTATCAGTTTTAATGGCGACCCTTGTATCAAAAAGTTCGAACATTTTCATTGAGTGGTTAAAGAATGTCGCTGCAGTCGGTGGATTCGACAAATGAAGCTATAGCGTCGTTTAGTGCTGTTCGTACTAATCGTCGTGATCAGAATCCTTTTAACCCCTTTCGATGTTCTAACTCTATAGATTGTAGTAATAGATGCATCTTATCTCAGTGAGGAGATAGGACATCAATTCGTTGAAGTGTCCGAAGTGCGGAGGACAGATGAAGGTCATCTCTTTCATAGAGCAACCGTTTGTCATCAGACGTATCCTGAAACATCTTAATCTCTGGGAAGACCCCAGGCCACCGCCCGAGCCGTTGGAACTGGTATGTGAACCCGATGCGGAGTACATTCCATGGCAAGACGATGTTCCGGAAATAGAGTTTGGGTAATGATTCAAGGATCCGACTTCACGGGAAATGTACATCTTGATTCTGAGTTTCCGGTACATATCTGCTTGCAACGATTTTGACTGCGGGTGTTTCACATCGTATGGTCAGTTTCGGGTAGCGAAATTGGATGATATTGGGTCGGATATGCTGTTTTGAGTTATTTTGATGAAATGGTGCAAATCCAGTTTCCTTATGTTTTAATACGACAGGTAAGGTGTAGAAATATGGTGTTGCCACTTCTCCTGATTCTCGTTGCAGGTGTTGAGGGTGAGGATACACTCTACATCGATCATGCTCATGCTATAACTTACCTCTCCGATTGTCTGAGGCTGGATGAAACCTACGAAGTAGGAGTACTCGAAGCAGCCTGCTTTATGATCGAGTGGATGGATGAACTGCCTGACAGTACAGAAAGAGATTATACGGATATCGCCATCTGGGAACTGTTCGACCCGGGGGTGCCTGCTACTGATGATTCATTGCCCCTTCTGGACAGGTTCAGAGTTTACACCGATGGACGGATACTCTACTTCAGTCCGATACCAGGATTATTAATTCCCTATGAGGATTTCCTCAGGGGAAGAACGGACCTCTAACCCGCAAAACTCACCAGTATATTGAGAGAAGCCCTTCAAAGTAGTATAATAGTCTCTACAAGAAGAACTTAAGTACTACCAAGGAGGCCCCATGTCTAAACAGTCTGTATCCAATAATACACAGCTTTTTTGACGTATTGAAGTGTCCGAAGTGCGGAGGACAGATGAAGATCATCTCTTTCATAGAGCAACCGTTTGTCATCAGACGTATCCTGAAACATCTTAATCTCTGGGAAGACCCCAGGCCACCGCCCGAGCCGTTGGAACTGGTATGTGACGATGCGGAATACATTCCCAGCAGGACGATTTCCCGGAGATAGAGGTAGGTTGATAATTCATGAGTAGGGTATCAGAGGGATCGGTGTGTTCTGATGCGCAGTTTCCAGGGGGCACCAGACGGTTTCCGGGATCTCCCGGGAACCACTGGTTACTGGTAATGGTGGTTTCCTTGTTGACGTGGGATTGTCTCCGGGGAAGTATCGTTTCAGGCAGGAATCGGAGGTTTTGTTGGGACGAATATGCTGTTTCTCGGGAAAATTCCGGAACGGTTTGAAATAAAGATTCCTATTGCTTTGTCATGGGTAACAAAAATGGTGAGTCAATGCGACTAAAAAGGCTTAATCAGGGACGGAGGTAATTAGATTTTCTAATAACCTCCGCTCCGATCTGTCCCTGAATAGTCTATCTGATAACCACCAGTTTTTTCGTTACAACAGTGCCTGGTGCGTCCATTCTCAAGAAATAGACCCCGGTTGAAATCGAAGACTGTGATGGATCCCATATAACTGTGTGCTCACCGGCTTTAAACACACCGCTGACTACAGAGTCGACGCACCGGCCAGAGAGATCGTATACGGAAAGGCTGACCTCTCCCTCGGTTTCGGGAATGCTCAGCAATATCGAAACTATTCCCGCAGAAGGGTTCGGTCTGGGTGAGTTCATATCGTAAACGGTTGGGATTCCAGGTTCTTCCTCTGTTCCGGTTGTCGGTTCGACATTAAGCCTGAAGGAGTAATCACCCTCGGTGAATTGATTCCATCCACTGGATCCGCTGTGCCACCAGCATCTACCTGTAACCGGGGCGCTCATATCTGTTCCAACACCAAGATATGTATATCCATCGTACCATTTTGTCACAAGCCAGAGATCGTCCGTGCAGTTCCACCAGATATCAAAGGTTAATTCCAGCCATGCTGGAGGTGAAGAAACACCGGGGTTATTCACGACCTGAATCGGATTGAGTACATCAGGTAGCCCGGTACCGTCATCGGAGCAGATAGCTACCCATTCGAATGGATCGGAGCCGCTCACATAGAGTCTGGCCCCGATAATATTCATGGGTGGTGTCAGAACCGGTGTGAATTTTAAGGCGAACATGTCATCTTCCTGACTGCCGACATAGTAGTAGGCTTCGTACGAACCGTCATCGTAGATTATCTCGTAGGATGCATCGAAGAATATTGAGAGATTGTCATTATCCGGATTGTAATCATCCGTAAGTTCAACGGTAAGTGTCGCTGTGAATGTATTTACTTCCTGTGGTGTCCAGACCGGAAAGCTCATAACTGCAGCATCCCCGGGGTTGAGAGAAGCGGTTGTAATTGTATCCAGATAAACTGTGGAACCACCCGAGGGAGTGATCTCAAGGATAACGTCGAAGGCATCCGGGTACGTCCCTGTATTGGATACTTCTACCATGGGTACCATCTGCTGGAAAGCCGTGTTTTCAAGGTACGGGCAGATGATGGATTTTGCCCTCGCGTCATGAAAGGCACGTGTGCCGGTGGAGAGAGTATCATTTTCTGGATAGTTATCTCCGGGCAGTCCCGTATACGAGGTGAAGATCCAGTTCCCATAATCCGGTACCGTCCAGTTCGCGAATATTACGGATTCATTCTCGCCCGGATTAAGACCAGTTACCGACGCGTCATCGAACCATACAACCGTTCCGGTTCCCACTTCGGTGATCATTGCATGAACCGAGAACGACTCCTGGTTCAGTCCCGGATTTGATACAGTCACTTCAGGTGAAACAGCATCACCCACCTGAAGGTTCTCCTGCGGAGCAGCAATTGCAATGACGGCTACATCATGATCCCCGGCTTCGATGATACGAATGCCGTACACTTGGCCACCGTTACCCCATTGCTCGGCATGTACAGCTTTTCCGGAAGCCGCCGCGAAGGAACCGTCATCGCTGATAGAGACGCTGAAAATTGAACCAGGTTCATCGATATCGTCCAGCAATTGAAATATCACAGAACCTGCATTGTCCAGAACCGTTACAACATCGCCGTAGGTAGCGTTATACCTTCCCCAGCTTCCAGCTATCAGAACGGAGCCATCGTAACAGATATCGATGGATGATACCGTGGAACCATAATTCGTGTATTGCCACGCTACAGACGGAGATCCGGAGGAAGGCCAGTCAATTTTAATAAGTCTACCTGAGTTCGAGCTGTTGAGGTAAACGGTTCCCCCCGCGACCGTTTCTCCGTCGCCGCTTATGGAAACCGATGTTGCCCAGGTGTCTCCGGCGTATATGTTTCCTTCCAGATTCCAGTTTGCTCCGTCGAATTCGTACAGCTTTATCATACAATCAAAGTTACCGGTTACGATCCTGTTTCCATCGTAGGAAATATCACCCATTACCTGACCGTAATTCCCAAGAGCCGCGCCCACCTGGGAGCCATCTGACATATCGTAAACCTGTGTGCCGCTGGATGCGTCGTAAATCGATACGAGTACCCTTGATCCATCTCCTGAAATCTCAACACCATTCATCTCGTAGTACTCGGTCGGCTGCAGCTGGGTGGACCAGAGTTCTGTTTCCGCAGCGCAATCCCAGCAGATCAATGTTCTATCGTTTTTTGCATAGACTATATAGTTACCATCTGAAGTAATATCCTGTTTCAATGAGAATTCCAGCTCAAGGCTGGGTACTGAAGAGGAAGTTAGCCAGGCGAAAAGCCCCCAGGAACTGGATACCCCTGCGAAGATGGTGCCTGACCCGGCGCTTACATCCATGCCCTCCCAGTTATTAGGCATATCGAAACTCCACAATGGTATACCTGTTCCAAGGATGGCATACTTTGAAAACCTATCGTTATTGAGGTACCAGCTGGTGAGAATCCCCTGTCCGTTTCCTGAGATGGCAACTTCGTTAGCTATGGCTGCATAACTGGTCGTGTCCACCCAGAGTGCTTCGGCTCTGTAAAGAAGACTATGATCACCATCGGTTACGGGAAATGAAACCTCTGTGGTCTGCGATGGCTGATCTCCCTGCTCTATAATAATGATGCATTCTGCGACACCGTTTGATGTTTCTACGTAAGATTCCTGCATCGGTATTCCGGAACCGATGGCCAAAGCAAAAACAATATTCAGAAACATTCTTCCTCCTCAATGAGTTAATTCTCGGAGACTCCGGTGCACGAGTCCAAACATTTCGTTCGTATATTACGAATCTTCAGAAAGTTCGATGTGAACAGCATTCTGCATCTGGGCTATAACCAACAATAGGAATCTTGATTTCAAACCGTTCCGGGAATTTTCCCCGAGACAGTGTATTTCCCTCAATAAACCTCCAATTCCTGCCATAAATTAATCATACGGTCTGAATCAACCGCAGTCAAACATTGAGTATGCTGTCTTCACCTTCCCATTCGTACTGGTTGATGAAGCCTACGGATACATCTACGGAACATGGCTTCCGGAATCAGACCTTGCGCTCTGAGAATGTTACGACTTTGAGTACTACCCGGCCGAGTTCATCCCCTTGGATGAGGGCGTACTAATGCAGCTTTTCGTAAGCGTGAAGTAGAGACAACCGGATATTCGCGCGCAATGGGTCTGGAAACAGCTTCTGCTCTCAGAGATAATCTCAGGATCACTGCTTCCCTTGAAATCCTGCTTAAATACTGTGACTGGTGTCCCGAAGTGCCTGCTGGAACTGATCGGCTATGGTCCCAACCTGCGAGGGTGAGAATTGCCTGCTCTCTTCGAATCCCCTGAGTTCATATTCACCGATTCCGAGCAAATAGACCCATACGGAGAAGATCCTGCCAGGCTTCTGCTGGGAGATCAGGGTTATCAGGTATCCCCCCATGGGGGCAGAATCGATCACGAGGACCACAAAACTGTCCTCCAGGTAATCCCTGAAGGACTCCAGGTCTTCCAGTGAACTACCCCCCAAGAATACACCATCTTAAGTTCCTGACATATATCCATCAAGGGCAACCCTTATGTGCCTGACGAAAGAGTTATCGTGGACTCTGTAATATGCTTCAAGTTCCTCCCTCGTAAGTGATGATCCTTCGGATAGCTCATTAAGCCCAAGTATGGTTTCATTGGCAATACTCAGGTAAAAACCATCAAATAGTGGGCTCAGGCTCTGCCAGATACTCAACCATTGAGTAATAGGAAAGTGGATTCTCCTCAATTCCAGCATGATATTGGAAAGTGCCCCCATCGGTGGGGTAGAGCCTCTTGTGTATCATCCAGAGGAGAAGTTTAGAACTCCCCCAAATCCTTTATATTTTAACTACTTAGAGCCATGGTGTAGAGCCCTAATCCAAATGGCGACCCCAACGGGGATCCCTTCGACTCGTCAACGACTCGCTCAGGGTAAACTCACCCTGCGGGTTCTCACTAATGATGGCATTTAAAACAGAAACAGCCCACGAAGGGCTGTATCAGTTTTAATGGTGACCCTAACGGGCGAAACTTCAAACCCCTTTTGGGAATGGTTACTATCATTCAGTAGAATATTCGTGTTTAATCAAGTATAGCCAATTTCTCATTTAGATCGGGAGCTGGAGAGAAGTAGAGACGTCTGCCAATCTTACTCTTTATCAGTAGACTTCTTGCAACCAGATTTAGCAGGTCTGATCGTGCTGTTTGATATACGACATTGTGGCTTCGTTTGTGAGATTCAATTGAGTATCTATGTTGTGGGTGTCTGAGGGCATGATTAATTAGTGCCTTCTGACGATAATTCAGTACTTCAACTCCACGCAATTCAGCTTCCATCGCTCTAACCTGTTTTGTCTTCCTCTTCACATATCGTACAAGTTCTTCCATTGCTTTTGTAATTACTTTTATCTGGCCTAATACAAAATATGTAATATCGTTGTCATCTGATTCTGTATATAAGAATGACCTGGCGTACTGCGCTGGTGCTTTTCGGATAATTGATGAAATTGAAATGAACTCAAACAACCAGAAATCATTGCGAAGCATTGACCAGTAGAATAGGGCACGAGCCGTTCGACCGTTTCCATCGGCAAATGGATGATCATAAGCTAACCAGAAGTGAAGGATTATTGCTCTGAGAGCTGGATGCACGAAAGTATCAGGAGTCTTTCCGTTAGCGAAATCACACATAATCTTCATTCTATCCGGGAGTTCGCTGGCAGGAGGTGGGGTATGTAGTAGAAGTCCCTTTTCTGTCCATACCTTAATGTCTTCGTCCTGGGTTCTAAACCGCCCAGATGCCTTTGAATCACTAAGAGTTTGGTCAGTTATGATCCTGTGAATTTCAAGTACGAGCGCAGTATCTAGAACCTCGTTTCGCAGTTCACCGATTCTTTTCATTGTCTGGAAGTTATTCAGAATCATCCGTTCACTGTGATCTCGAGGTGGTCTATTCGTTCTCAACATTTCCTTAGCAGCATCTCGTGTTGTTGATGCTCCTTCAAGTTGACTAGATGTTATTGCTTCCTCAATCAATGAAGTGAAGTAATACCTATCTTTTTCCTGGTCTGTGATCTCTGTTGGTATTTCTATTGAGCCTCCAGCCCCCAAAGTTATATTAAAGAGGGCTTCCTGTACGGGATCGGGTTCCGTGAATAGGAAGTTATCACCATGTTCATCACACAAGGGAATGGATTTTACCATAGCCAGCCTGCGTAGTTTTAAACCCATCCACCATTCTTCGAGTGTACATCCTTCCGGAGGCTCTCTATAGCGTAATTCATCCCAATGCAAGTACCGGTCCTTGACTAATGAAGAAGAGACAATATCCATTATACGTACAAGGTCGCTTGGTTTAGACTTAAGCATGATTTCAGTTAATTTCGGAGGCGACATGGGTAACTTCATCGCTGTAACTCCTTCTATATTAGAATATAGAGAAATACTAATGTAATACTAATTCATTGAAAATTAGTATATCAAATGTGAATGACAATGTCAATTACTAAATCTGAGTAATTTAGTAATAGATTAGTATTTCCTGCTTCGGAGAATAGTATTAGGATTGGGTAATCGGTGTAAAGTTCTATATGCAAATAGGATGAGAAGAAAATCTGAGGTTAAATAGCATTTCTAAAAGTGTCGTAGGGTAGAGTTCCCTATTTCAGATCGTTATTTATAGAATGGCGACCTCAACGGGCAAAACTTCAAACCCCTTTTGGAAATGGTTGCTGACATTGAGCAAGCTGTAGAAAGTATGTTAATTATTGGCTGAGATGGGGCGGTCACATGAAAGTCATCTCCATCATCTGGCAGCCTTTCGTTATCAGGTGCCATAATCGTATCTTGACATTGTATAAATAGTACTCTACAATCTATTTGGGTCTAACTCCATTGAGATGAGGTGAACTGTGAAACATATCCTCGCTGTTATTCTGATTATCTCACTGTATTCCGCCTTGGCTGAGCCACCCTTTGAACTGGGTTCCCGTCACATTCAGGGAACCGGTCCGGTTGAGATTGATGGGTTGGTTTATTCTCAGACTTACAGTTTTGCAGAACTGTACAACGGCTTCAGCAACTGTAGTGCTAGTGACCGCTGGGTCTGCGATGACTTCGTCTTTGATGACAACTACTATGTCACAGAAATGTGTGTCTGGATGATCTGGACAGGTGAACAAGCAACACAGATGAATTTAGTGATATCAGAAGATGATCTTCTCGATTCCGACCCAAACACCAACACCGATGTATGGGTTGGGAGCGTACCCTGCATCAATACCTTCACCGGCGACAGCAACTGGGGCTACGATATCTACGAGACTTACTGCATAATCAACGCAAATGTCTATCCTGAGCTTGATGCGGGTATCCACTACTACTTCGAAACCCAGGCTGCTGATGTTACAGACAACTCCTTCATTCTTGTAAGCGTGCATTACATCGGTGACAGTTGCTGGCTCAATGATGGTTCCGGTGTATGGCAGAGTCTTTCTGGCATGATGCCCTATTCACCAGATCTGTTCTTTGATTTCTACGGAGAGCCTGTAAGTGCTCTGGAACCTGAAACCTGGGGCAGCATCAAGACCCTCTTCTAGAAATTTCTAAAAAGAAATTCCCATGTCGCATTTAACAGTGGGTGGCACGTTTTTCATAAGAGATGGCGACCCCAACGGGCAAAACTTCAAACCCCTTTTGGAAATGGTTGCTGACATTAAGCAAGCTGTAGAAAGTACATTAATCATTATCTGAAATTGCTGAGATGGGGCGGTCACATGAAACGTCATCTCCTTCATCTTGTAGCCTTTTGCTATCTGATGCCACAACTGTATGTTGACATCATATATTCATTTATCTAGAATCTATTTAGGTTAATCATTAATGTAAGGTTGTGTGCAATGAAGAAACTCTTTTCCTTTATGCTCTTCATGTCAGTATCTTTTGTACTTGCTGATCCATCAATTACGCTTGATCCATCAATCACGCCGGATAGACATCAAGTTCAAGGAACCGGTCCTATTGCGATTGATGGGTTGGTCTATTCGCAGACATACGATTATTCAGTTTTAGTTACCGCTGTCACCAATTACGGTGGTGGTAACCGCTGGATCTGTGATGACTTCGAGCTTGATAACAACTACTATGTCACAGAAATGTATGTTTGGATGATCTGGACAGGTGAGATGGGATCAATGATGAATTTCGTCATCTCCGAAGATTATACCGGTGATTCGGACCCCAACACCAATACCGATGTATGGGTAGAGAGCGTACCTTGCACCAACACATTCACAGGCGACAGCCAATGGGGATACGATATCTATCAGACCCACTGTATCATCAACGCAGATGCTTACCCTGAGCTTGACGCGGGTGTACATTACTACTTCGAAACCCAGGCTGATGTTAACGACAACTGTTTTATTCTTGCAAGCTTGCATTACATCGCTGACTATATCTGGTACAATGACGGTTCCGGTGTATGGGTGAGATCTGACATTATATTCGGTACCCCTCTGGACATGTTCTTTGATTTCTACGGAGAGCCTGTAAGTGCTCTGGAACCTGAAACCTGGGGCAGCATCAAGACCCTCTTCTAGAAATTTCTTAAAAGTAAATCCTCATGTCGTATTTAACAGTGGGTGGCACGTTTTCATAAGAGTTGGCGACCCCAACGGGGATCCCTTCGACTCGTCAACGACTCGCTCAGGGTAAACTCACCCTGCGGGTTCTCAGCCCTCTATCGGTATAAAGCAAAAACGACCCGCAAGGGGCCGTGTTTGCTTAATGGCGACCCCAACGGGGATCGAACCCGTGTTGCCGGCGTGAAAGGCCAGTGTCCTAACCGCTAGACGATGGGGTCGCCGAAATAGTTACCAACAATGGTAACTGAAGTCGATTTCGTCAATACCCGATTTCCCCAAGATACTGGTGAGCCGCGGGGGGATCGAACCCCCGACCCTCTGATTAAAAGTCAGATGCTCTACCTACTGAGCTAGCGGCTCACGTTCAAGGGTTTTCGGGCAGGCGGTAAAATGCAGAAAATGAACGAAAAATGCAATAGATGAAAAAATGAATTCCGCTTTCTCTCTTGCACCATCCCTTGTGTTCTATAATCTCATGCAGGTTTTCCTTTGTTTGAAATTCATATAGAATTGGAAGGCGGACTCAAAATCAACCACTTCAGATTGGATGTGATAATTGACAGAATCACAGGAATCCCCACGGCTATTCGTTATTGATACGAATGTACTTCTCTACGATCACAATTGCATAGACAATTTCCAGGAGCATGATGTAGTTATACCGATTACGGTTCTTGAGGAACTTGATGATTTTAAAAAAGGAAATGATCTCATCAACTTTCAAGCAAGGGAATTCATAAGAAAGCTTGATAAACTTGCAGGTGAGAAATTGTTCAATGATGGTCTTCCTCTTGGAGAGGGAAGAGGGAAACTGTTTGTAAAAGTCGCAAAGGTATCTGCAGGAAGCATCGTAAAGGAAACATTTACCCTGAACAAGCCTGATCATCGGATTCTTGCGCTTGCCGATCAGCTGCGGATTGCTAATCCCGGCAGGGAAGTAATTCTTATCAGCAAAGACATCAATCTTCGGATGAAAGCAAAATCTATCGGTATTAACGCTGAGGATTACGAAACCGGAAAAGTTGAAAATGTTGATGAGCTTTATACGGGTACTGGAATCCTGGAGGATATTGACACAGATTTGATATCCAGGTTTTACGAGCAGCCTTTTACCGTTCCGAGAAGCGATATCGACACTGAGCTTTCTCCGACTCCGAATCAGTTCTTCATTCTCCGAAACGGCAGCACCAGTTCCCTTGCATGGTTCAATCCTGATTCTGATGAGTTCGAACGCATTATCAAAACCAGAGCCTATGGAATACAACCGAGGAACGCTGAACAGACATATGCCCTTCACGCACTGTTGAATCCATCAGTTCAGCTTGTCACGCTGACAGGCAAAGCAGGAACCGGAAAAACCCTGCTGACGCTTGCTGCTGCTCTCGCTCAGAGAAAAGAATATCGACAGATTTTTCTGGCACGACCCGTTGTACCGCTTGGAAACAGAGATCTTGGCTATCTTCCGGGTGATGTTCAGAGCAAGCTAGATCCGTATATGCAGCCCCTGTGGGACAATCTGGCCGTTATTAAAAGCCGTTTCTCAACTGACAGCAAAGAATATCTCAGTCTACAGGAGATGATTGAACATGAGAAACTTCTAATCACTCCTCTGGCGTATATCAGGGGTAGAAGCCTGGATGGAATTTACTTCATTGTTGATGAAGCTCAGAATCTGACGCCTCATGAAGTCAGAACCATTATCACCAGGGTTGGCGAAAACACTAAGATTGTATTCACGGGTGATATTTATCAGATAGATACACCTTATCTTGACAGCCAGTCTAACGGCCTGACTTTTCTTATTGATCGATTTAAGAATGAGAGCATCACCGCTCATATCAACCTGGTCAAAGGGGAGAGGAGCAGACTTGCTGAGCTTGCAAGCAATCTTCTTTAACCGGAAGGAGTAACCTCTGATATGGCTGTACGTCTGATAGAAGTATTCCTGCCCGCTGATCGGCTGGAACTGGCCCGATCATCAGTCAGCAGTCTTGATACGATCTCAATCTGGTGGGAGAAGCTTTCCGTTGAGCAGGCGCAGCTTCATATCCTTGCGGAAGCCGAACAAAGTGAAGAAATAACAGATAAACTGAGATCAGCGCTTGCTGATTCAGGTGAGGACCTGAGAATTGTCTCCCTTCCTGTGGCTTCTTCCATCCCGGCTCCCGAGGAAATCCCGGATGAGAAAAAGGTTTCCAGCAGTGCATCGCGCAGGAAAATCCACAGAGTAAGCAGAGAAGAACTCTACTCGGATGTAAACGAGATGACAAAGACTTCCTGGCCGAATATCATCATGACCATGCTTTCAGCGATCGTATGTGCCATAGGCCTTGCCAGGAATAATATCGCAGTGATTATAGGCGCCATGGTCATAGCTCCATTACTTGGACCTAATGTCGGCCTTTCCCTGGCTGTGACAATAGGAGATCTGGGGCTCGGAATCAGAGCCCTTCGAGAAAACACAATCCGGATAGGGGCCGCATTTGCCTTCGTCGTGATCGCAGGGATGGTTTTCAACTTTGATTCGTCATCTTCCGAGATAGTTTCTCGTACTTTTATTGGTACATCAGATATTGTTATAGCTCTCGCAGCAGGAGCTGCCGGAGCCCTTGCTTTGAGTACTGGCGCTCCCGCAACATTGATAGGAGTGATGGTTGCCGCTGCACTGATGCCTCCTCTTGTTGTGGCGGGTCTGCTTGGCGCGATGGGCGATATAAATGGAGCATTCCACGCGGGTCAGCTGCTTGCCGTGAACCTCATTTCGATCAATCTTGCAGGAGTAATTACATTTCTTGCTGTAGGAATTCGACCCGATTCGGAGGATGATGCAGGCAGAGCCAGAAAAACAGCTGCTATCGCTGTAGTTGTATGGCTGCTTATTCTGTCTGTACTAACTTATCTGATTGTTACCGGGGATTAACACGCAAATCTCGCCGGCATTCATTTACTCAGGTCAGGTTTGTGAGAAATACGCCCCGGTATCTCAATCAGCGGGAAATGGGATGTTCTGAACCATTTTGGGGTTCGCAGCAGAGTCTCCTCAATCGAAGGGAGTCGGCTGAGCTTTTCGGTTATAAAATCCCTTGCCATTATTCTTGGGTTTCGCCCTTCGCAGCGGAAGGGCATGTAAAGCCTTATCACATTTTCAGAGTCTTTGTCATAAACCAGCTCAATTCCGAATTCATCGGCTCTGTCCGATAATTCGCAGTTAGTGGGCAGATTGAATATGGAGAAGTTAATGAAATCGATTGAATTCCCCGCCTCCTGCAGAAAATTGACAGATGCATTCAGATCGGAAATAGTCTCTCCGGGAAGCCCCAGAAGCATATACACGTAAGTTCTTATCCCCGATTCAGCGCAGCTTTGTATTACTTCCAGTGAAGTTTCGGGATCGATTCCCTTGCTGAATCGTTCAAGCAGGGAGTGACTTCCGCTTTCAGCCCCAAGCTGCAGCATAAGACATCCATGATCCGCAAGCATATCTGATTGGTCTGCAACCCACTTTTCCGGTCTGATAAAACCATAGAAATCAAGGTTGTTTTCTTTGAGAACCGGAAGAGTATCCAGCAGAGTCTTTTTCGGGATCGTTGAGTCAAGTAAATGAATGACCGGTTTTCGTTTCATTATCGAAGGCGGAACAGTCTTGATGAATTCCTCGAATACTTCTTTCCCGAAGATTGACAGTTTCCTTTTTCTGTCAGGACAGAATAGACACTTATTCCAGAAACACCCTGTAGATAACGTGTAAGGAATTATGGGACTTCCGGATATGTATTGCCACGAGCTCAGCGTGTATGGCCATGACAATCTGCTTAACAGTGAATTATCCGTGGACTCTATTCCCCTGAGCAGCGAACCATCTCCGAGGACAGTTTCAGGAAGCACTCTGCGCAGGAGATCAAATCCTTTTCCTGTTCTATCAAGGCTGTTCAGCAGCGAACCCCCAGCTATCACGTGGTATCCGTTTGTTTTTAGGAATAGAGCCAGGTCTATTCCCGCTGGAAGCTGTGAAAGATAGGAAAATGAAACAAGAACGGTTTTCGGATGATGCATCTTGAGAATAGGCAGCAGGTATTCTTCCCAGAATTCTGAAAATGGCGTTACTTCCCGCTTGCAGATTTTAAGCAACTCCTCAGGTTTATGTACTTCGGAAGGGGGAGTAAGATCCATTAGAGAGATTTTCCACCCTGGGTAACCTTTTGAAAATGTCTTTAAAGCGGAATTCAGGACACCGGAAACTGTGCGATGCTGGCCGGGTGGATAATTTGAGTTGTTTCTGAGATACGTAAGTGCATATTTAACAGCGGGATAACCCCTACCCTCAGGTATCTTAGCGAAGATATAATTGAAGAACTCAAGTGACAGATCAAGAAAACCGGTACTGATCCCTCTGGCTTCCAGTCCGGAAGCAAGCAGGAAAGCTCCTGATGGTGGTTCGGAAGGCGTGATTACCGGAGGTGATATTATCATGTATTCCATATGTCTAAGTTAACACAAAGAGGTCTTCTGGAGCCACCCTGTCTTTCTTTGTCCATCATGCTTGGCTATGTTCTTATTAAAGAGTGAATGAAAGGTTGAGAATGAAGATGCATCTCATGAATAGAGACCGGAGAAGACTTGAGCAAATGTTTGACAGCGGGAGAAAATCCGCTGGTGAGAAAGAAACCATGGAAGCTGCGGGAAGAGCAGAAGAGAAGATAAATCATCTTGAGGCTCACGGCATTCCAGCGGCACTGGAGAAATTCTGGGAAGATATAAAAATTTTGTACGCCATGCTTTCCGACTCTGTCAAAGGCAGGTATAAAGTACCACTTCGTACGCTTGGTGCTGTAGTATTCACACTGCTGTACTTTGTGAATCCATTTGATGTTATTCCGGATTTAATTCCGTTCATTGGATACATAGATGATGCTTTTGTGCTAAGCCTGTGTATCAAGTTCATCGGCACTGATCTGGAAGAATACAGGATTTGGAAAGAATGCGGACTAGATTCAGGCAGAAGCTAGAGTGCTCTGGCCATCCTGGGATACATCACTGTTCTTTCAGATAAATGGAATTGAGTCGAATCCGCTCACATACATAATGCGAACGATAACAAATGTTGATAACTGGATCCCACTGCTGATTGGTTTCATTCTGCTTCTGCTATGGTGGGGCAGAACGAAGCCATATGTTTCAAGCGGCAGCAGATGGAAACGGGCATTTGCGTCAAAAAACCCCAGAATAGTTCTGCTATGCATGATTCTGGCCACATCTGCGTCAGACCAGGTCTGCTACCATCTTAAAAGAAATACAGCCAGATCCAGACCCTGTTTTGAAGAGAACATCAGTGGAGAAGTTAATTACAGGGGAGACGTGCATGGCAACAGGTCTTTTCCGTCCGCGCATTCGGCAAATTCTGCTGCCCTTGCAACTACAATAGCCCTTGCATACCCGCCCCTTGCTCCATTTGCCATATCGGTTTCGCTCCTGGTCGGGTTCAGCAGGATCTACCTGGGAGTTCATTATCCGATTGATGTCCTCACCGGATGGAGTATCGGTGCATTACTCGGCATTCTTTTCTGGCTGATCTTCAGGAGAATGCTATCCCGACCGGGTCTGATAGGTTACACCAATCGATTCAGAATTCGCCAGCCCGTTCCACATCCCTTTCCCGGATCACCATGGAAACCGGTTGATATCAGTTCACTGGATGGCTGCCACATGACAGGATATTTCCTGGACTCCGGTAAGGATTTAATCATCATGGTTCACGGACTTCACGGCAATATT
>JAUVEU010000146.1 GCA_030594645.1 Candidatus Aegiribacteria sp. | reverse complement strand
ATAAGGAGATTCAGGAACCTCCTGACCCAATCGATGCCAACAGTCTCAAATATGCCCGCTGGGACGGCTCAAGCTGGCAGATAGAGTTTGTTGATGAAAGCCAGGGTGATAATGACCTGGTTGGATGGTGGAATTCCATAGCAATAGATTCTTTCGATTATCCCCACATATCCTTTGGAAGAAATTCTCCCGGTAATCTGGATCTTAGATATGCGTATTGGGATGGTGCCGTTTGGCAGATAGAGCATGTTAAAGCCGGTGTAAATCTTAAAGGTACTTCCATCAAGCTTGATAATTCTGACAATCCACGCATAGCATACGTGCGTAATGAAGGTGTTCTCTATTTCATCTGGAGCGGCACAGACTTTAATCTTCTCTGGCCCGATTGCGGAGAAATAATCACAACAACAGAGCCGACGCTTGACTGGGAGGATTGCAGTCTCCCTTGCTTTATGGAATATAACCTGTGGTGGGGAACTGATCCCGATTTCGGTGAGTACAATGAGGTGACCGATATCATCGGCTCAGAGTATCAGATCACTGAAGGTATCGAAGATGGTGACACGATCTACTGGCGGGTGAAATCCATCTATTACGCTGATGAATACTGGGCGGAGGAGATGGACTGGTACTTCGACGTGGATCTGTACACCGGTATAGGTACTATCGTTCCGGACGTTTCAGGGGAGCTGACACTCTACGCGACCTGCCCGAACCCATCACGGGGGATGATTAGCTTCGCATTTTCGCTGCCGGAAGAAGGCTGGGTAAACCTTACGGTGTATGATCTTTCCGGGAGGTGCGTAGCTTCCCCTGTAAGTTCCAGCATGACCGCAGGCCAACATGAGGTTTCACTGTGCTGTGCGGAAATCCCGCCGGGAGTTTACTTCTGCCGCCTTGAGACCGAATGTGCTTGCATGACAGGGAGGCTGGTCATCACTCATTGATCCTTACGTGCTTTCAATTCTTTCAGCACATCTTCCGCAATAGAGAAAGGAACAGCTTCGTAATGTTCAAAATGCATCGTGAATGATGCTCTGCCCTGGCTCATGTTTCTAAGATCGGTAGCATAGCCAAACATGTTGGACAGAGGTATCAGAGCTTTGATAACTTGAGCGTTTCCCTGTATATCCAGAGCTTTTATGTTTCCACGCTTCTCATAAACACTTCCTGTAACACTTCCCGAATACTCCTCCGGTGTTGTAATGACGACACTCATTATAGGTTCCAGCAGGTGTGGGCTGCCTTTCATGAATGCTTTCTTGAATGCGGAGGATGCGCATCTTCTGAAAGCCATTTCCGATGAATCAACTGCATGGAAAGTACCGTCTCGAAGAGTGACTCTGACATCCACAACAGGGAAATCCGCCAGAACGCCTTTTTTCATGGCGTCAACGATTCCCTTTTCGATAGCTGGAATGAATTCGCGGGGAATACTGCCTCCGGTGATTTTATTCCTGAAATCGAATCCATGTCCGGCAGGCATGGGTTTGAGCGTCATTATTACATGAGCGTACTGTCCTTTTCCACCGCTCTGCTTTACCAGTTTCTCGTTGATGTCAACTGATGAAGTAATGGTTTCTCTGTATGCGACCCTTGGGGGAGAAGTATTAACAATAACATCGAATTCCCGTTTAAGGCGGTCCAGAAGAATCTCGAGATGAAGCTCTCCCATGCCCGAAATAACTGTTTCTGAAGTCTCCGAGTCAGTTGACACAACAAATGTAGGATCCTCCTCCGAAAGCTTCACCAGAGCCCGGGAAAGCCTGTCACGGTCGCTTCTGCGTTCAAGCATGACAGCTACGCTGAGGACAGGAGCCGGAAATTCAATTGCTTCGAGAATGATAGGATTATCCTTGCAGCAGATGGTATCTCCGGTTGATGAATCCGGAAGGCCTATCACAGCACCGATTTCTCCGGTAAAGAGAGCATCTACGGATTCTCTTTTGTTGGCGTGCATCCTGAGGATTCTTCCAACCCTTTGAGTTTTTTTAATAGATGAATTGTATACATAGGAGCCTGATTCAAGTGTTCCGGAATAGACTCTCAGGTAAATCAGTTTTCCTACATGACGGTCAGTTACAACTTTGAAAGCAAGGGCTGCAAGTCTTCCATCATCCTTGGGGGTTCTTTCAACGGGAGAGCCGTCAATGCAGTGACCGCTGACAGGAGGGAGGTCAAGAGGGCTCGGCAGATATGCAACAACTGCATCCAGAAGCCTCTGAATACCCATATTCCTGTAAGCGCTTCCACCAAGTACAGGGCAGATGATATGTGAGTGAGTCGCTTTTCTGATGGCCATGCTGAGTTCCTCAGATGTGATGGAACCCCCTCCGCAGTATTTTTCGAAAAGAGGTTCGTCAACCTCACTGATTTTATCAATAAGATTTTGTCTCCATTTTTCTGCTTCCGCGATCATATCTTCAGGAATCGGTTCCTCATGCCAGGTCATTCCAAGGTCGGATTTGTCGTAATACACTGCGCAGTTATCAACCAGATCCACTATCCCCCTGAATTTGTCCTCTGATCCGATTGGAATTACAACTGGAACAGCATTCGCTCCAAGCTGTTTCTGAATCGATTCAACTACACCGAAGAAATCCGCTCCCAGTCTGTCCATCTTGTTTACGAAGGCTATCCTGGGCACAGCATATTTTTCAGCCTGTCTCCAGACAGTTTCAGACTGTGGTTCGACTCCTCCAACCGCACAGAAAAGCGCGATAACACCGTCGAGAACTCTCAGGCTTCTTTCAACTTCAACGGTAAAGTCAACATGTCCGGGTGTGTCGATCAGGTTTACCATGTGGTCACGCCACTCAGTTGCAGTTGCAGCGCTGGTAATTGTTATACCCCGCTCCTGCTCTTGTTCCATCCAGTCCATTACCGCTCCGCCGTCATGTACTTCCCCCATACGGTGCAATTTCCCTGTATAGTAGAGGATTCTTTCGGAAACAGTTGTTTTTCCGGCATCGATATGAGCCATGATTCCAATATTACGAACTTTC
>JAUVEU010000027.1 GCA_030594645.1 Candidatus Aegiribacteria sp. | reverse complement strand
AAAGTCATCACCGAAAGAGACTCAGGAAGGTCAAGAGGGTTCGGTTTTGTGACCTTTGATACTGAAGAAAACGCAGTTGCAGCTCAGAAGGCAATGGACGGACAGGAAATGGACGGTCGTTCGCTAAAAGTGGATTTTGCCAACGACAAGCAAAGATCGTAACTAGCGCTATTCTTTTTGAGTGATATATGGGGAGGTCTTCGTACCTCCCCTTCTTTCAAAAAAACAGAGGAATGGATTATTATTCATAATCCACACTCTTGTATATCGGAAGAGATAAGAGATTCTCTACTTGAGGAGATCTGCTCTGCACTTGTAGGTAAGCCGTAAGCCCCCCTGTTAAGAGGACAGTTCATAACGTTAGCTTCCCTTAATCAGTACACCTCACAGAGTGAGACTTCCTCGCTTCGCAAATTATAGATTTAGGGTCAGAGCCTTATGTGCCTGATACTGGAAAGTGCCTCCATCGGTGGGGTAGAGCCGTAAATACTTAACTGGTAAGAAATAATGGCACCTCGACAGTGTCTCTCAGCGAACCATATTATGGTTTGATACAACTAGTACTAATCAAATAAAACGCAAACCGAGAAGACTTTCCGGAATCCAATCATACTTGCCAGAGAAATGTCCTTGATGATGGAGATGGAAGAATTGAGTCGAGCTGATCTTGCCAGAAAACTTGGTTTATCGAGAGCAAGAGTGACCCAGATGCTCAATCTGTTGAAACTGCCTGACAGCCTTATCTCTGAAATAGAGGAGATGGGAGATTACTGGAGCAGACAATTAGTTACTGAAAGACAATTGCGGAGGTGATTGTCCACGTCTGATTACTATCCTTGACTTAACTTCGGGTGAAGATGCATACTAATTAAGGTATTGAAATATAAGCATATGGAGTATTTATATTGTCATTGTTATGAATATGAGATAGGAGGGCATTATGCATTTTGCAGTACTCCTTACATCAATCTTGATATTCATCACCAGTCTCACAATAACAGAACCAGTTGACGGTGAGACCTACGACGGTGACTGGCTCCCTCTCCGAGCCATTGTAGAAAATGAGAATGAACTTCCTGATTCAGTTCATTATTCGTTGAATGGTGCAGCAGTTGTTTTGGTTCCAAGGCTGAATACCGACTGGTATACCTATATGGCAAACGACTGTCACACAGGTTACTCCGAGTCTCCTGCCCCTATGGACAACACTGTCCTCTGGACTGCATCAGTAACTGGAGATATGCATGAATTTCCCACACCTGTGGTGGTCGATGGGATAGTTTACTACTCTTCCAACATGGGTACTGATTCGCTTTATGCTCTGGATGCCGCTACAGGTGAACTGATATGGAAATACAATACTGGTTGCACTGACGATGCAGTAACAGTGAAAGATGGTTTCCTTTACACAGCCAGCGATTCGATTTGGTGCCTTGATGCCCTGACAGGCGAAAGGATGTGGGCTTTCGGTGGTGCAAATGGTTGGGGAAGTACTCCTGTGGTAGCTGATGGAAGAGTATACTGTGGGACACACCATTCAAATGGTTCTTACATCTCCTGTCTTGACGCATACGCAGGTACAGAAATATGGAGGGATACGCTCTCAGGTTATATATTAAGCTGCATGGCAGTCCGGGACGATATGGTCTTTATTCCAACAAATGCGACTAATCAGCAGACTCCTTTGTATGCCCTGGACGCTCTTACTGGAGCGATTATCTGGGAGAATACGGATGCCTTCGAGGGCTACTGGGATTCATCTCCGGTGGTCCATGACGGCATTATATACATAAACGGTGTCTATGGATCTACCTTTGCCATCGACGCCATGACCGGCATAACGGTATGGGAATCTCCGGTTTCTCCCGAGTTTTATTCAATAACTGCTACACCAGCCTATCACGATAGCAGGTTGTATTTTGCAGATCAGCTAGATACGTACTACTGTCTCGACACATCAGATGGCGGAATCGTCTGGTCGGTTCCGGGCATGCAACACGGCTCTTCAGGTATAGCTGATGGCCTTGTTTTTTATGGAGAACTATTTGCTCCAGACGACAGTGCACGAGTAATCGCTCTTGATTGTGATACCGGAGCTGAAGTCTGGTCTTACAAGACTGGTGGATCTTGGTTTGCTGGCAGCCCCGGCATTACCGACGGGGTTGTCTACATAGCCGGTCAAGATTGGAAACTATACGCCTTCGGGACCGGTCTGAAGTACACCTACCGTGAAGATTATTTCTATGCTGATGTAGGCCCTAATGAACTGATAGTAACTTCCTTCGATGGCGGAACTGCTGTTGCAGCAGATACTATCAACTTCACAGTTACTCAAACTGGTATCAATCTGGAACCTTCCAGCAGGCTTGCTCTTTGCGCCAGTCCGAATCCATTCTACTCTACGGCATCGATATCTTTCGAGCTTTCCGATCCGGGATGGACGTCAGTTACAGTATACGATCTGTCTGGAAGGATCGTCAGAACACTTGAGAATTCAGAACTCGGAACTGGTCAGCACACCATCGTCTGGGATGGAAGGAAAGAGAACAGTGAGCTTGTTTCGGCAGGACTTTACTTATGCAGAATTCAATCCGATGGGATTTCTGAAACCACTGGTCTGTGTCTATTGAGATAGAAGTACCCCTGTTAATGGTGTAGAGTCCCATGTCGCTTTAATGGTGGGTGGCACTGTTTGGCGCCTCGATTCCCGATCTACTCGAACCTTTGGTGGACCGATCTTGGAACTGGAATATCAACTCCCTTTAAGGATTACTAACTCAAAGCCCCATAAGACTTATCGGAATCCGCTCATTTACGCCATGGAGCTTGCAGATGAAATGAGGAGGGAGGGGTTGAACCAGGCAGAACTCGCCAGAAAACATGGGATTTCAAGGGCAAGAGTTAACCAATGGATGGTACTACTGAAGATGCCTGAAGGCAAGAAAAGGAGTATCCTAGCGATGGGAGACTACTGGAATAGGCAGATAATCACGGAGAGAACACTTCGTTGACTCAAGATGAAAGTGTATGAGTTATCGCAGTAGTGGAAGAACAATTTGTCTGATCCCCATACGAGAGCATGTCTCCGAGAGATTACTTCTAAGGTAAGACCAAATTAGCTTATCCATCTGATAACCAGTTAAAAACTCAACGAGATCAGTATCTTCTAATGCATTCTCGACTACTGTATTGTCATCAACAACGAATACAACCTCGTAATGATATTCAAATTCAGCAAGAAGATCATCCTCAAGTTTCACTTCAATTCTATATCCAACGGGTATAGCAAGATTGTTCTCAGAATGAATATAAGGAGGATCGAAGGATGCTCGAGCAGTTTCTACGGTGAGTTCAGTTTTCTTCTTGCTTTCCGAGAAATCTCCAGTGCGTCTATAACGACCAAGAACATTTGTGATTCTCTTTAGTTCTACTTCTTCGATAAACTTCTTATATGCTTCAGTATTCAGTGATTTCATATTTCTCACATCTCCGCAAGACTCTGAAGATCATCTGAAATAGAGGTGTCTTCAAGAATATCTCTACCTGGAATTTTCGATGGAAGCCATTCTGGAGAATCTAAAGCACCATTCTGTATATGATACAGTCCCTGTTCTTCTCTTACTTCTAATTGTTGAGTATGAATCACTTTCCAAGTGTTACGAGCACAGGCATCCAAATAATCAGATAATGTACTTGTGAGGAAATTTTTGACAGGCACTTCTTGTACTTCGGAATTTGACTTCACAAATGACTGTAGACGATAGGGAACTACATACATATACTCCCCATTCAGTGTTGCACTGAACTTCATGTCGAGAGCCTTAGCTATCCTCTCGAGGAAACTGATGCTTGGCTGTCGCCCAAGATTTTCAAAACGGGATATTACTGACTGGGTTGTATTGATCTTATCAGCTAAGTCTTTTTGAGATAAGCCTAACTCTATTCTCCTTCGCACAGCTTCGAAGACTAAATCTCCTGTAAGGCTTCTCATGAATTCTTCTGATTCCAATGCTTCTTCCCAGCTTGTATCGTATTTCAGATCTTGCATTAAACTGGTCCCTCTCTTAAGCGAGTACATGCCATGGAGTAATCTGCTTCTTTCTCTGTCTTAAATTCTCCATCTAGAATAACTATCGTATCTCTATACTTACTTGAGATAGAGAAATACACCCGTAGAACTCCTTCCTTGCTTGTTTTAGGGCATTTCACTTCCCAAAGAGAAGTATGCTGAGTTCCACAAGCTGAACCTAGACTCTTAATATTCCGAGTATTCTGTAAATCTTGGAATGCATTCTTACCAATTATCTCATCTTGAATAAGTCTAATCTTTATATCGAAGTTTTGCATATTGATTGAGTGATCCCTGGTTAAGCGTTTCATTTTTCTTCCAACTTCAGTATCAGGCCAGTTATGCGGATCATATGAATCCCTTGACCATAGTAGAACATCATATCCAGGCATTTAGTTCCCCATCATATAGCCAAGTGGCTATATTGTCAAGGTTAATATACAATGAATCTAGTCAGTCACTTAGTGCTAAATAAATTACTACTAAGGGTGAGTATACACAACCCCACACATACTAACCAACCTAGATTTAGTCGGCATCTCAAAATTGGTTATACACATGATGGAGAGTATAATGAGGAATGGAGAATGGTATAGCTTATTCCGTCGATGAAATGGTTTGCCGTGTAAAACTGAGCGGAATTGTACGCTAAAAAAGTCATATCTTAGATGCAAAGGTAGTTTGTACACCAGGATACTCCCTAACATGTTAGAGGGAAGACCGACTTACTTCTCATAGCCATTTTATCGAAGAGTTGATCACGGAGTTTTAACTCTTCAACCTGCCTTATTACCTTACCCTCTGCAACGCGTCTAGAAATCTCCTGGACATCAACACCTCTGACATCAATTGTCGCTAGGTCAATCCCATAGATGATATCCAATTTGAAGTCTGATGAACTTGTGTAGAGCTTCCCTGCTACATTAATGCCAAATGCACCGCCCTTCGTTCCAGCTTCGAATTTACTAAATTTCTTGCTCGTTATGTACTTCTGGACTACACCCGTAACGATGGTGATTGAACTGACATTAGGATTCTCAATTAGTCTTATGGACATACTATTGTCCATCCATTCTGAAAGCGCGTTATTCCATTCTTTCCCTCTCGTGATTGCACGAGCAGTTACGTTATTGATTACCCTTAGCTCAACCACCTCGTCTTGACCTGCAGAAAGAGAAATAAGTGAAAAGATATTGGTTGATCCACTGATTCTTGAGTCGATAATCAGCTCTGATACAGTCTGCGGGGCAGTAAGAACCGATGATTCGGCAACATCTACTTCAACCGCTGTGAGAAATGCACTGAGCTCCTCCGAATTGGTCATCTCATAGTAGACAAAGCCAAGTAGTAGGGATGGATCTGCAACAAATGTATCATTCTTGATATAGCGCAATCCATCGCTCAGTTTGAATGCATTCTCAAGCTCTTCCTGTGTTGCCAGCGACTCTTGTTCAGCTACGGTATTGTTCATCGAGTCATTCACATGGCTAGTTGTCGGACAATCACTGCCCATAACCTTCTCCTTTCATAAGCGTTATACAAGATACCTTCTGTGGTCTATCTGCAATATTCTATACTTGTACTAACCTCCCCCCTCACCAGCACATGCAAAACACCAAATTCTCCGCATGGATTAGTATCTTGTATGGAGTCCTACTCGCATTCTCCGAGAATCATCACTCTAGTACTTTTCTCTGGAGTACAGCACATATCCGACTTCTACATGTTACTCTTTGATATGGGTACATTCAAAATTCATCCCTTTGATCACGTGAATCTCATATCTCTAAGACAATCTGGCATGTAAACTATATGTGACCTGCCCCCCGGAAACTAGTCCACACGTTATGTTAGTGTGGCTACGACTTGAGGAGGGCAATAAATGGGCAGGAAGCGTTACACCACAGAGCAGATCATCCGCAAGCTGAGAGAAGCAGAGGTTGAGATCTCCAATGGATCTACCGTTGCTCAGGCGGTTCGCAAGCTGGGCGTTACCGAACAGACTTACTACCGCTGGAGAAAAGAGTACGGAGGTCTCAGGCTTGACCAGGCGAAACGTCTGAAGGAGCTTGAGCGTGAGACACGACTTAAGAATATTGTGGCTAATCAGGCTCTGGACATAGCTATCCTCAAGGAAATAGCCGACCCAAAGTTCTGAGCCCGGCGAAGCGTCGCCGGGCAGTAGAGATGGTTGTTGATCGGGTTGGAGTATCGCAGCGAAGAGCCTGCCGAGTTCTCGGACAGGACAAATCCACACAAAGATACGGTGTTAAGATGATCTTCTTTGACATGGCTGTTCGGAAGAGAGTGATCGATCTTGCCACACAGTACGGCAGGTACGGCTACAGGAGGATTACAATACTACTGAGAAGGGAAGGTTGGAAGGTCAATCACAAGCGTGTTGAGAGGATCTGGTGTGAAGAGGGTCTTAAGGTACCCAGGAGACAACCGAAGCGTAGACGACTACTGGCTGAACGACGGTTCCTGTGTGCGTCTGAGACCCACCCACAGGAATCATGTGTGGAGTTATGACTTCGTTGCGGACAGAACACATGATGGAAAGAAGCTGAAGATGCTCACGATGGTAGACGAGTACACCAGGGAGTGCCATACTATAGATGTAGCAAGGAGCCTGAGATCGGACGATGTTCTCTACAGGCTTGAGCAGCTCTTCATCGAGAGGGGATTACCTGATCATATCAGGTCGGATAACGGATAGGAGTTCACTGCCCATGCTGTTAGAGAGTGGTTGAAGGCTGTTGGAGTGAGAACGCTCTTCATTGAACCGGGTTCTCCGTGGGAAAACGGTTACATCGAATCGTTCAATGGGAAGTTCAGAGACGAGTTATTGAATGGAGAGATCTTCGACACGCTTATCGAAGCCAAGGTACTGATTGAGAGATGGAGGCAGGAATACAACCGCTTCAGGCCGCACAGTTCGTTGGGCTACAAACCACCTGCACCTGAAGCAAAAACTGATCTTGACCCAAGGTATGGAGAAGTACAATATACACAGTCAATTCGCTCCCGAAACTATCTTAAATAGTGGAGGGAAACATGGGGGCTGGTCACAAGATTGGTGCGTTTGGATATGACCAAACTTAACAAGAAGAGAATAGGGATAACATTGTCCGGTGGAGGTCATCGAGCCACCCTATTCGGGTTAGGTGCATTACTCGCTATCGTGGATTCAGGAGCGAATGTTCGAGTTGAACAAATTAGTTCAGTATCTGGAGGTTCAATCACTAATGCGTTTATCGCCTCACGATGCAAGTTCGAGGCTGAGACAAGCGACTCATTTGACGAAATTGCCAGGGAACTCATCGAAGCAGTCATATATAAAGGTGTTCTTACAAAATCCCGATTACTTACCATTCTGATCACAATTCTTTGTCCGCCTGTAGCCTTCGTCGTGCTTGCGATACTTGGTGCTCTACCTTCGCCACTTATTACGATTACACTTGTTGGTGTCTGGATAGCACTCATTCTCTGTCGAGGTATGCTAATCGAAGCACTTCTGTCAAAATGCTACTTTGGTAAATTCAGATCTCTACATAGCCTTGGAGAATTGAACAGCGGAAACGTTGAGCATGTTTTCTGCAGCACGGATCTAGCAATGGGAGTACCTTGTTATTTCTCAACCTGGAACGGTGGCTATCTTCACATCAGACTAAGCACGACTGATGAGCACATATCTGGAAGGAGAATCTCAACTCCCAACATGTTACTAGCGGGTATAGTAAGAGCCTCAGCAGCTTTTCCAGGCATACCTCCTAGGCGAGTTTCTTTAAGGAAATTCAGACAGAAGGAAGAGGTGAGATTCAGCTTTGGTGGCTCTATAATGGAAGTGATGAAACCACTTAAGGACACCTTATACCTTTCTGATGGAGGCGTTTGGAATAACCTAGGGACTCAAGCATTGATTGAGGATAGAGTATTCAAAGAAGGAGATGATTGTCGATCCGTTAAACCTGAAATAGGCATTGTTGTTAACGCTTCTGCTCAGCTATCGTCTTCACCTTCTTGGAAATTTATCGTACCTGGTTACGCAGAGTTAGCGACACTTCTCAGGATTGTAAGAATCGTGAATGAGAATACTGTATCGCCTCGACTTGAAAATCTTCGAACTAGCTTTAGGCAGTGGATACAACATGAGACGGTTACTACACATAGTTCTTCTATTCGCTTGCCTATCATTGTTGATATTAACCGCAATGCGGATATAGGTGAATTCTACCGAAGAACCTCAATTGCATTACTGAATTCAGTTCGAGATCCCTCTAAGTACCGTATTTGGGCTTCAGATCTCGCTGATTATGTGGCAAAGTACACTTACGATCGCGAGTGCGGGAGTATTGAGACAAATGATACGGAATTCGTTCGGAAACTCATAGGATTATCGAATCAAATGCCTGATACTTACTCAGTTAAAGTCGAAATCAAACACATGGAGTCCTTGGAGACCCTACCTGCTTACCAGAGGTTATGCGAAATGTCAAAAGACTTAGAGGAAGTTCCTACATCTCTTGACAAGATATCACAGGAAACTGCAAAAAGTCTGATAGCCAGAGCTTATGCTCAGACACTCGCATCTCTGTATGTATTTCGAGTAATCGGTCAGAATACAGATGTATTTTCTAAACTGAGCGTATCTCGATTGCATAGACTCACTTCGAGAAGGGAGCTCTGATAGGTATTCTTGTATGTAAATCTAGATTCTGTCTTTGAAATCCTCCGAAGTTCTATACTTAGTGATCACAGGAAGGTGATTCAAATTAACTACTGCCTTGACCATCTACCTTCCTTTTAAGCATCCGCTTCTCAGCTTCATTGGTAAGCCAACGTGAACCACCAACACCAATAAGAACTGCAGAAACCAATGCTGACAACGTTAGACCTGCATTCTGCGAAGCCACAGTTCCCGAAGGTCCTCCAACTATATATGCTGTCGAAAAGGGCCCGTATAATCCCCAGGAAACGAATGCGGCAATCCCACTTGTGATTGCCGTTACGATGAATCCCGGGGTGAGAACTCCATACATCCTTTTTGGAAATGGGTGAAGGTTCCCGCTCACGCTTGCATTGATTGATCCACCGATGAACCCAGCACCGAAGACAATCAGTGAAAGTATCCATAACTCCATTACACCACATCCTTTCTGTGGAGTAATCATGCTATCGAAGCCTATTCCATACCGTAAATATCACTCGCATCAAAACTCCAGAAGAAGCGTTCTTGCTTTAATATCCGATTAATAAGTAACATGATCTATGAAATCAACAGGATAGAAACAAGCAGTGATTGGCTGAGACGTACCCCACCTCTGTATATCACTGTCTATTAGTTCGGAATATTTGTCAAGAACTAGTAGGAGTTCTCTCTTTGTCTACACTATTCCTAAACGTGTCCTCATTCATGCGCCGTAACTGTAATCCTGGTAGCGTAATACAGGGCCGTACTACTCTACACTATCCACACGATCTCTCTACACAAGTAGATGGGAGTAGCATGGATACCGCTCTAGGTTAGGAATTCCCGATGTAGTGAGTGTGTGAAACTTGGCGGTTGTGTACAGATCGGGACCGTCTAGGACGTGATGTTGCCGGATTCATAGAGTTTTTCAAGTATCTAAAAGAAAACAATACAGAATTGATTTGCACAAGGATGAGTCTGGATACAAGCACGCCAACAGGTGAGGCGATGGTTATCATATTAATGGCACTCGCAAAACTAGAGCTTGATATTAAGAGTGAGAGAAACAGAAAGAACACTCAATTCCGTGCCCAGGAAGGTTTGTATAACGGCGGTAGACCGATTCTAGGATATGATCTTAATAAAAACCCTTTAAGTGCGGGAACGTTGATTGTGAACAAGAAGGAAGCCCTTATCGTGGAAGAGGGCTTCAAGAAGTATCTTGAGCTTGGATCGGATTCAGCAGTAGCAAAGCACATTTCTGGAAAGGGTTACACAAACAAGAATTGGATACAAAGATCTACAGGCAAGAGAATGGGAGGAGGACCTATTACAGAGAATGTCGTTAGAACCCTGCTTACGAATATAAAGTACATTGCCTTGAGGGAATATTCAGCTATCGATGAAAAAACTGGAGAGAAAGTTCTCCGTGTTACAAACGCAGCGTGGGAACCTATCATTAACAATGAACTTTTCTATGAAGTCCAGGACGCACGGAAACAAGCTCTGCGGAAGAAAGGCAACATTGCAACGAAGAAGGAAGGCAAGTGGCACTTTTACCTTCTGTTGGATGTTGCTGTCTGTGCATATTGCGGAGAGATGATGAGAAGCCGAAGTGGCAAACAGCACGGTCGAACGTACTATTATTACACCTGCTTAAATGACTGTTGCTCCGAATCAGAGGAAATGTACCCAGGTAGAAGAAATAGATTTCATATAGACGCAGAAGATGTTGATAAGGCTACGTATAGCGTGATAGAGCGTGTAATATCCTCCGAAGATTATCTCACAAAGCTTAGAGACATGGTTAATAAGTCCATTCTGGATGATATCCCGAAATTGAAGGGTGAGCTTATGGCGTTAACGAGGAGATCAAGAGAGATAAAAGCTGAGGTATATGAATTATCAAGGTCGTTGCCTGAATTTGACAAGGGATCCAAAGAGTATATCCTGAACTTTGAGCGTATTGAGAAACAGACGGAGGTGCATTCCAAGATTGAGGAAAGAATGCGGGAAGTTAAAAGCATCCTTGAAGATAAGAATGCTCAGAAGATCACAAAGCCTAAGATCAGCTCTCTGCTAACCAACATGCGAAGATTGGCTGAGTATGGACCCAGGAGCCAGAGGAGGGATTTAGTCAGATACTTATTCAGTAATGTTGAGATGAGTAATGATAAAATGGTCTTCGATCTGCATGTCGATGCGCTCAGATATATTTACCGAATGTCAACCAGAAATGGGGGGTTCGAGCAGATCGGGAAGTGGCGCCTCGACGAGGACTCGAACCTCGGACCTAGTGGTTAACAGCCACCCGCTCTGGCCAACTGAGCTATCGAGGCGCGCAATGATCGACGGCAAAAATACCCTTAGATGTTTGAATCGTCAAGCGAGCGATGCTGAAGAAAACCCCGGAATTTCGCAACCCCGGGGCTTCAGTTGTTCAGGCCTGCTCCTTGTTTAAAGTCGGAGGAGTTTAACCGTATCGCAATTACCGTTGTTGTCAATTACAACGGCGAAATAGGTTCCACTGGGAACAGGTGTTGTATTAGAGGAACCATCCCATGAGTATGAACCATCAAAGGAATCCTGCAGTATCAGATGACCCTGAATGTCGAAAATAGTAATCTCGCTGTTTCCTGAAAATCCTTCTCCTGTGATAATGACAGAAGAGAGGAATGGATTCGATGAGACTGTGATATTCAAGGAGTTATCCGGATCGTTAGTTTCGATTCCCTCTGTAAGGTCGATCTTGTATATCTTGTCCGTATCCATGTTGCTTAACCAGAGGTATCCATCAGTATCAAAGGCTACTCCTCTGGCAGCAGAAACAAGAATGGGATCAATGTGATCAACCACTACTCCTGATCGGTTGTATGCCCTCGCAGGAATACTTGCATTGTCAGAAGCGACCCACATTATGGTGTCAGGCGTGATGGCAATATCCCGGGTTTGGGAGTATCCGTTGAAATAGATATGCTGAGCCCTGCTGGTGATACCTGGCATAGTGTAACGATATGCTCTGTTCTGTGATCTTGAACCAAGATATAGATAATTGTCCTGTGCTGAAAGTCCCGTCACCGACGAGACAGGGTTGCCTCAACCACCGCACATGGCTACAGAACCCGAGAATACTCCTTCAGGTGTATACTTGTAGACATATCCGGTTGTTGAATTGTTCCATAGTCCTACACATACAAGATTGGAATACTCACTGTATGCGAGACCTGTGGGGAAGTAGGTTGATGAATGTGCCACGTAGAAGCTGCTCTGCACTGATCCTGAAACGGGATCAATACTGTAAACGTAATCCGTTACCTCGTCGACAGCCCATAGTTTACCGTCACCCCAGGCAAGACCGCTGATGTTGGTATCAGGCGCATCAAGCGTAAGCACGACGCTGTTAGCAGTGACAGCCGACAAGATGAGGAAAAGACAAAGGAGTACTGTCCTCATAAAAACCTCCTTAATTAGTTGGAAATACCCGAGTCAAATATTATTCCAGTAAGATTCAACGTCAATTGCGACTTCTTTATTCTGGAAGTGTGCAGGCAGAAAATATATTATCACCTTCATATCCTGATTTGATAATTGGAAATTCAGTACTTCTTTATTCGTGTGAAACAGTTCTGAAATTCCCTGAATTCATAGTGAGTTGTTTATGCAAAAGCATGGTGTATATTGAAGTACTTGCCAATGCGATTGCATTATCGTATAGTCAGTAAGGATTTAAAAGAAGCAATTATCTATTATTTTGTGAACAGTGTACTGAAGAGGTTACGACATTCCAGATTCGAATTCAAAAATCACATTGCCAGTTCGCTATTATCATAGCTGGTTGAATAATTTATATATTTATGGTATGCTGCTATTTAGCAGCACGGTTCCGGGCCGGATCCCGGTTGTGCAATACCCCCATTCAGGGGGAAAATCAGCGGCATAAGCCGCAAACAGCGGCATAAGCCGCATGGTACTGTGGGACAGATGTCCCGAGAACAGGAGTTCTAATGAGCAGAAAGCTATTTGTTGGTGGATTACCCTGGGCAACAACGGACGAAGGCCTCAGAAAGGCATTCGAAGAGTTTGGTGAAATCGAAGAAGCCAACGTTGTCCGCGAGCGCGATACAGGAAGATCAAGAGGCTTTGGCTTCGTAACTTTCGATTCGGAAGATGGGGCTAAGGCAGGTCAGGAAGGCATGCACGGTCAGGAGATCGACGGTCGTCCAGTCAGAGTTGACTTTGCGCACAGCAAAGCCAGACAGGGCAGAAACGATTTCTAAACTGATCTGACAATTGTGCTTTTTTGAAGAAGGGGGGCAGCAACAACTGCTCCCCTTTGATTGTTTTAGAGTGTTTTATCAAACCTGGCTACAAAGATCCAGGGCCAGTACTTGCCTGTGATTAGAAAAGCCTGTCTCTCAGCATCCCATGCGATTCCGTTCAGTGGTCCAGCGTTTAATGTGTCATCCGGCGATAAAAGATCAGATGCGTCAATCAGAGCTTCTACGCACCCTGATACCGGATCAATTCTCAGTATTCTGTTTGAATTCCATTGATTCGCGTAAATCCATCCGTCTGCATATTCAAGTTCATTCAGATATATCTGAGGGACATCATCAAGAGTAACAGAGATACTTCTGATAGAATTGAAATCGGAGACGTTTCTGAATCTGAGAAGGAAGCTGCCATCGCTGGTGACGACCGTACTACTGTCTATCGCGCAGATTCCCCATCCCTGTGTTTCAATTGTGCCGGTAACAACCGGCTCAGGGTCTTCCAGATTCCATGAAAGCACAAGTCCTGATTTCCAGGTGAGCTGGAATATCTGATCCTTTACAATTGTAATACCCTCACCGAAGAGAGAAACCGGCAGGGGCCATTCCTCCAGAAGTTCTCCTGTTGATGGATCTAGTTTGCGCAGGCTGGATAAGCCATAGAGTCCTGTAGATTCCCAGAGAATGCCTTCATGAATCTCAAAACCCTGAGTGAAGGCAGTTGTATCATGAAAGAGTGTATCCAGAACAACCACCTGAAGGGTCTCGGGAATAGGATTCGAGTATTCGGTCATGGAGGAATCACCGGTTCCACCACATGAGATGGCTATCCATGCAGGGCATGCTGTCAGCAGCAGATGGAACCGGTGAGAAATACGCAAAATCTCTCTAGTCTCTGCTTCTTGAACTGCCTGACTCACCTCTCGAACCTGAAGATTCGGTGTTTTCCTGATCTTCAGAAGATGATCTCTGAGGTCTGGTTCCCGTGGTGGCGGGTTCACTCACTGTGGTCGACACCATTCCGGAAATGTATTCCAGAAATCTGTCAGTACGGACAGGGTCAACCTCTGCGTGTGGAAGAGTGGAGAGTACTTCGCTTACCGCTTCAAGGCGATCCTCAGGTGAGGGATGGGTTTCCCAGAATCCTGGACCGGATCTATTATCCGTTTCACTGAGTTTTACAAGGACCTCAGTCAATGCTTCCGGATCGTATCCGGCTGCTGAACAAATTTCCACGGCAAGACTGTCTGCCTGATATTCGGTATCCCTGCTGTAACCCTTCGTGATCAGGTTTGAAACGACATCCTCAACCAGATCACCATAATCATTCACTGCGGACTGTACTTCGCCGCTGCCCCATTGCTCTGATGATTCTTGAGCGACTGTTACACCGAATTCCGTCCATCTGGCCTGGTCTATGGATGATATGCCGTGACTCAGAGCCACATGAGAAACCTCGTGGGCAATGATGGCTGCGAGTTCGTCTTCATTCGCTGCTTTATCAATCAGACCGCTGAAGATAAAAATGCAGCCTCCAGGGCAAGCAAGAGCGTTGATCTGATCACTGTCAAGCACCATGAAATGATATCCGCCGAAAAGAGTAGGTTGAGGGGAAGAACATGCGACTGTCTGTCCAATGAGATTCACATACTGCTGAAGGGCAGGATTATCAAGAGGCTGATACATCGTGAGTATGGTTGCGGCAACGGATCGGCCAAGGAAGTATTCCTCTACCTCAGTAATCTCATGGCTTGCCGCGCTGAACGTTTCAATGACGTTAAAGGCGCTCTGTGCTTCATCACTGGTGATAGTATCAACAATATCTCCAAGACCGAATGCCATGAGAACTGAGAGGAGTATGTTTCCAATGGAAATCATCTTACCGCCTCCTCTTCAATCAAATTGCCGGTCAGCAGGAAGTGAAGCAGCTCTTCTGGTGAAACAGGACACATTGCTTCCACGTAATCAACCTTTGTGAAGTCGAGCTCAGGGTGTTCCGATGAGTAAGCGTTTTCTATTTCCTGACTGAAACCACGACCGGCAAGCATGATCTCATCAGAGGTAACTTCACCTGATGCGCTTACATCTCCGGAAGATTGTATAGCACCGCTGACTGCTGTGCTGTGAATCCAGCCTTCCAGACCCCCTGCAATCGAAACATTGAACCACTCTCCGCTGATGTCATCTATCATGGCAAGTGTGCCGTAGTCAACCGGCTGGACGGGGGAAGCGTAAAACGCCGGTCTGGGGTAGATGAATTGATTCTGAACAGAAATTATGACTTCATCACCAATTGCAGGTTCAACATCTTCCGCTGAAAGAGCAGAAAAGAAAACTGAAACAAGTAATAGTACCAGGTATTTCATAAAAGGCCTCCATTTCTCATAGGATTTTAAACACCATGTCTGCGTTTGTCCATACCTGTGTTTTTATCGGTTAAGTAAATGGGGACACGCAGCAGAGCCTGCATGTCCCCATGTGGTTTTTGAGCCTGCATGTCCCGGGTTCTATTTGGATGACAGATTGAAGATTCCGTCCCAGTCTTTATCACTGTTTCTGTACTCTTCGTTCAGATGCCTGCACCTTTCAGACATTACGATGGAAGGCGCATCGTCTATCTTTAAGAACTTCTTTTCCGCATCTTCGAATCTGCCTGTTCTGTAGAGTTTCAGAGCTTCTGAATAGTATTCGATAATTCTCTTCTGCGAATCGGTCAGATCATCTTTTGCGCAGATCAGTTCAAATACATTTACCGGTATCTTCTGGCCTACAACACGAATTGTATCGAGTTCCCTGAAGGCGAAATCATCTGATGTTTTTATGAAAGTTTCCTCCGGAACCATGATGGATGTTCCGTAGACCTTGTTCGCGCCCTCAAGCCTTGAACCAAGGTTGACAGTGCTTCCCATTACAGTGTAATCAAAGCGCTTTGAGGAGCCCATATTTCCAACAACCATTTCCCCTGTACTCAGGCCGATTCTTGTTATCAGTTCCGGATATCCTTCTTCTTTTAACTGCAGATTCATCTCAATATGCTCTTTCTGGCACTGAAGGGCAGCGGAACACGCTCTTTCAGCATGATCATCAAGTTCTATGGGAGCGCCCCAGAAAGCTACTATTGCGTCACCTTCGAATTTGTCGACAGTTCCGCCCGTTTCAAGGATGATATCGGTCATTGTGGTGAGGTAGCGGTTCAGAAGGGAAACCAGTTCTTCCGGAGAGAGTTTTTCTGAAATACCCGTAAATCCTCTTATGTCCGAAAAGAAGGTTGTCATCACTCGTCTGTCCCCACCGAGCACCAGGGTTTCCGGATGTTCGGTCACCCGGGCGACAACATCCGGTGAGAGGTACTGGGAGAAAGCCGTTCTGATCTCCTGTTTTCTCCGGTTTTCCGAGCTGAACAGGAAAATTCCCCCTGAGAGAATGGTCAGGACTCCCGAAGAAACAGGCCAGACCGTGTCGATCCAGATTCCACTGCGGAACAGGAGAAGTGATATAAGCAGAAGAAGAAGGGGTGGGAGTACTGCTAAAGATGCTCCAAGAGGGATCTTTCTGACAGCTGACAGGAAGAGAGCCGCAGACATGGATACAAGCAAAGCGGTGATTATCGGCAGCCATCCCCCGACATGATACAGGCAGTCTCCGTTAAGAAGATTATCAAGTGCGGTAGCGAGCACCTCAACACCCGGACACATGGCAGAATAGGGTGTAGGTTTAAGATCGTAAAGAGCCGGAGCGGCGTAACCGATCAGGACGAACGCTCCGTTGAAGAGAGATGAATCGACAGGGCAGGGCGAACCTGTCGCTCTTGCGTTCAGAGCAGCGACAAGATCGACAAGAGGAAGACTTCTGTAGGTTCCTGCAGGGCCATGATATTTCAACTGCATTCTGCAGCCGTCTTCAATCGGGAAACTGTTTTCTCCAAGGGTGAATAGATCATTATCTACTGACATCTCAGGTTTTTCGAGAGCAAGCCATGCAAGTGCTACAGGCAGCGATGCTGCAATACCGTCCGGTGTTGCTGAAAGAAGTCGGATGTTTCGAAATACTCCGTCCGGATCCTGTCTGTCGTTGCTGCTTCCAAGGAGAGGAACACCCTGTGCTATCATCCGGCAGGGTGGGATACAGGAAAAAGCGGAATCCAGTTCGGAATAATCACCGGAAATGTCGATGATCGCGTTTTCCGGAACAGGACTGCCGTCTTCACGCTGCAGCAGAGACATGACAAATACGGTTCTTCCATCAGACGCGACAGAACCAAAAATACTGTCCTCCGTTACAGAATAGATTGATGGAAGATCAAAGAGAATATCAAAACCGACTGCATTTGCTCCCCAGTCCTGAAGAAGTTTTAGAACATCAGAATAAAGCTGGCGTGGAACGGGAAACGGAAGCTGATCCATGGAACCGCCGTCGAGCAGAATAAGTACAATGCTGCTGTCTGCTTCTGCCGGGGTCGGGGAGAGCCGGAAGCGCAGGTCAAGAGTACTTCTTTCAAGACTGTCTGCGAATTCGAGGTTCGAGAAACTCCATGAGATAACTGTTGATAACAGAGCTATCAGAAGAACCTGAAAGATCCTTCTGATCCTGCTGCCGGGCATAAAAGGGTTAGAGAACATTTTTAGCTGGTTCCGGCAATGGTACTTTCTCCGGTTCGATCTTGCCTATGTCAATGAAATATTGTCTAAGGGCGAGAACGGCGTCTTTGTCAAATTGAGTGCCAATACTTTCAATAAGAATATTGAGTGTTTTCTCGAGGGAGAAAGGTTCACGATAATGTCTTTTAGCTGTAAGCGCCTCGAATACATCAGCGACGGCTATGATTTTTCCACCTATTGAGATTTCATCACCCTTAAGCCCATCAGGATATCCTTCTCCATCGATTCTTTCATGGTGCTGCGACGCGAATACCGGAACCTGTTCAAGCCTCTCTTCAAATTCAATAGGGGAGAGTATTATACGAGTATGCAGAGCATGTTTTCTGAGTATGGAGAATTCCTCCATGGAGAGTGTACCTGGTTTCTTCAGAATGCTGTCAGGAACAGCGATTTTTCCATAGTCATGGAGAAGCGCAGCGTAGTAGATTGCCTCGCTTGTGTCACTGTCCAGTTTCATGTACTCTGCTATCTTACCCGCGAGAAATGTAACATCAAAGCTGTGACCGGCTGTAAGCGGATCGCGCGCTTCTATTGAGATTACGAGAGCCTTGATCAGGCTGTCGAACATCCGTTTTCTACTTTCCAGAAGTCTTACATTCTCAATGGTTACAGCTGCTTCCGCTGCGACGATCTGCAGGAATGCGGCATCGTCATCCCTGAAGTTTCCGCCTTCTTTGTTAATGACCTGAAAAACACCGATACAGTGACCTGAAGGATTGATAATCGGCGCTGTAATCATATTTCTGGTGATAAATCCGGTGGTGTCATCTATATTTTTATTGAATCTTTCATCATCTGAGACATTGTTCAGGATACTTGTTATTTTTGTTTGAAAAACAGAACCGGCGATACCCTGATCGGCGCTGAAGCGAATTTCGTTCGACTCGCCTTCAGCCACATAGGACCAAAGTTCATCCGCTTTTCTGTTATGGAGGAAAACAGTGGAACGCTCCACATTGAGGACTTCGCTGGTTTCAGACGCCAGTAGAGTTATCAGCGTGTGAAGATCGTGTACTGTACTGACAGCTCGTGTAATTCTGATAATTGATTGAAGCCGGGTCGTATCCCTGTTTTTACCGCTGAAAATCATAATCCAATCTTCTGTAGGGTAATATCATTTATACTCGGTTGTACAATACCTGTTATTCAAAGATACCACCAGTTCAAAGAGTTTTCTATGAACTCCTCATAGAGGGGATGGTCTCGAAATAGTCATCAATTTTCCACTGTTCATTTTCGATCACGATTTCAATGAATAAGGTGTTTCTTGAACCTGGGAAGCCCCATTCAACTGGGACGAATGTTCTTCCCCCCATGGTGATTGGATCTCCGGAGGATACCCCCATAATCATTACCATTCCTGCAACTGATGAATCTGAGAGAATATCGGTCAGTATTTCTCTCGCATCTGTGATTCCCTCATCAGGGAGAGTAAGTTCGATTCCAAAATAGGATACTATCCTTGCAATCTGCCCCGGATCATGTACAAGCACAGAATCTACAACATAAATTGCGTGTTCAGATATCATTTCAGCAGCAGCTGACCCGTTACCCTGGATGATGGAGTCTCTGAAAGCAGGCAGGATATCGTCTATATTCGGGGATGATGAAAAAAGAACCATGGTTAGCAGCGAGAAATAAAACATATATTCTCCAAACTTCAGTTTTAGTCCGCAAATCTCATCAGCTTTTGTCACGAAGCGTCGCAGAGAGTTGTGGATACAAGGCTTGCGAGTACAGACTCCGCAGTCGTACTTGAACAGTACGTCGAGGACGGATGTACGAGCATAACGAAGTAGACGCTGCTATATGTGTCGCTGTAGTAGAAACCAGCACAGCCAGAAACCTGTGGTTCCTGGGGGAATCCACAGAATGCTGGTGAAATTTGCGGACATAGGGTCTGACTCCCTCATTAAGCCTTCAATAACGTATAATCATGGTTAATCTAGAGAAAGGGTGTGAAGCTTGTCCAGTATACCAGCGGTAGCTATCGTGGGGAGAATCAACGTAGGCAAATCCACCCTTTTCAACAGAATTGCCGGTGGTAGAATCGCTATAGTGGATGATCTTCCCGGAGTTACCAGAGATAGAAACATGACTCTGGCTAACTGGACGGGACACGATTTCTTCGTGATCGATACCGGCGGTCTTGCTCCTGGAAGCGAGGATGCTTTTCAGGAGAGCATAAGGGAGCAGGTGCAGCTGGCGCTGAATGAGGCGGATGCGGTAATACTTGTTGTTGATGTTACATCGGGTATTCATCCGTTCGATATCGAAGCTGCCGAGCTTGTCAGGAAAACAGGCTTACCTGCATTTCTTGCCGTGAACAAGGTCGATAACGACCAGCGCATTCTACTTGTGCCTGAGTTCTTCAAACTGGGCCTGGGAGAGCCGTGGCCTGTCAGCGCTCAGCACGGACTTGGCTCCGGTGACCTGCTTGATGCTGTCGTAGAGGTTCTTCCGGCAGTTGAACAGAATGAAGAATCTGAGGTGTCTCTTGCTGTAGTCGGCAGACCGAACGTTGGAAAAAGTTCAATAGTCAACAGGATCTGCAGAGAAGACAGAAATATAGTTACGGATGTTCCGGGAACTACAAGGGATTCCATCGATACACTGGTGTCCTGGAATGACAACGATATCAGAATCATTGATACGGCCGGGCTCCGCAGAAGAACAAGAAAAATGGATGATGTTGAGTTCTACAGCACTGTCAGGGCATGGAAATCCATATCCAGAGGTGATGTAGTCCTGGTTCTTATGGATGCTGCCGAGTATCCGGTTCAACAGGATATCAGGATTGCGGGTAAAGCCTGGGAGATGGGCAAAGGTGTTGTTATCGGCGTGAACAAGATCGATCTGGGAATAGACAAAGATCTTTGGATCGCGAGTATTATTCAGAGATTTCATCCCGCAAGATGGATCCCGATCATTTTCTTCTCAGCGCTCACCGGTGAGGGCGTCGGCAGAATACTCCCCACTGTAGTTGAAGTTGCGGTAATAAGGGAGAAGGACCTCCCGACTTCCGAGATAAACAAGAAACTCATGCAGGCTGTCGAGAAAGTGCAGCCGCCCACACCAAGAGGAAAACCTGTCAGGCTGTTTTACGCCACACAGATTGGTCAGCGCCCTCCAAAAATATTGATATTCTCGAATCGTCCCGAGGATATTCCTGAGAATTACCGTCGTTATATTGAGAACAATCTCAGGGAATGTCTTGGTATGAGAGGGGTCCAGATGAAGATCATATACAGGAAGAGAAAACACTGATATGACACTATGGTCTGTTTTATTCTATCTGCTTCTGGGGTTCTTATCCGGTTCCGTGCCATGGTCCTGGCTGCTTGGAAGACTGAAGGGCGTTGATATCCAGAGAGAGGGCTCGGGTAATGCCGGGGCAACGAACCTCATGCGGGTTTGCGGTAACGGATACGGTATAGCCGGCCTTTTCCTTGATGCTGTGAAAGGGGCGGTTCCGGTACTTGTCGCAGCAAATGGATTACTGAATATCCCGCCAGCGGGAGATCCGGTAGTTGCGCTGGTGGCGATATCCGCTGTTCTAGGGCATGTATTCACTCCCTGGCTTGGTTTTCGGGGAGGTAAGGGGGTAGCAACAACTCTTGGAGTCCTGCTTGTACTATCACCACTGTCTGTGGCAACAGGTGTTGGTGTATTCGTGCTGACAATGCTCTTAACCAGATACGTCTCACTGGGTTCTATCTGTGCTGCTGTCTGCATGATCCCGGCGGTATTTCTGTTAGATCCGGGGAAAATACCTGTTCAGGTGGTCATGAGTATAGTTGCGGTTCTGATAGTTTTAAAGCACAGACCAAACATCAGGAGACTTCTGCGGGGAGAAGAGAGCAGATTCAGTTTCCACAGGAAACAGGTGTCAGATTGAGTAACTGGGATATCAGCAGACTGAGACTTCTTATGGAGAGTCTTGTATCCAAGGATTTGAAAGTACGATATAAGCGTTCTGCTCTTGGCTTTGGATGGTTTCTTCTAAAACCCCTTTTCAGCATGATAGTTTATTACTTCGTATTCACGAGAATTCTCAGATTCGGTGGTGCTATTCCCCATTTTTCTCTTTTTCTCCTTACAGGACTGCTCCCATGGAATTTTTTCTCATCTTCTCTTTCAGCTTCAACATCCAGTCTTCTTGATAATCACAGGCTGATCCGCAGTATATATTTTCCGAGAATGTCTCTTCCTGTCGCAGAGGTTCTTGCTAATCTGATTCACCTTGTTCTGGCTTTGATAGTCCTGGAAGCTGTCCTGATCATTTTTGGACACACTCCCGGATTATCCATTGTTCTTCTAATTCCCGCTGTACTTCTTTTTACGGTGATGGCAGCAGGCGCGGGAATGATTCTGTCCATAGGGAACGTTTTTTACCGTGATGTAAAACAATTTGTGGAAGTTCTGCTTCTTGCATGGTTCTACGCTTCTCCAATAATCTACCCTCTTGATTCGATCGGAGTTAACATTATTGAATCTCCCAGACTGCTTCAGGTTCTGAGATTCAATCCGGTTGCGGGATTCATGGAGATCATGCACTCAATACTCTACGCTGGAACCTGGCCGGCCGCATGGTGCTGGGTTTCACTGAGTGCCTGGTCAGCAGTGTTTCTGATAGTGGGTTCAGCTGTCTTCAGAAAAGCCGAACCTGTCGTCGTCAAGGAGTTGTAGGTAAATGAAACCAGGCGCAATTCTCATGGAGAATGTTTCCCTTGAATACAGGCTGTATCATGACAGGGCGGTAACATTGCGGGAGACGATGCTGAATGTTTTCAATAGAAGCACGAAAACGGAATTGTTCACAGCGCTGGATGATGTGACATTCGGTGTTGAACCGGGCGAGGCACTGGCAGTAATAGGTGCAAACGGCGCGGGAAAATCAACTACACTGAAGCTACTGGCAGGGATATATGAACCTACGTCTGGAATTGCGGAAACAGGGGGGAGGATAGCCTCCCTGCTGGATCTTGGTGTTGGTTTCCATCCTGATCTCACCGGCGAGGAGAACCTGATGCTGAACGGTTCACTCATTGGTCTTAATAGAAATAACATGAAAGATCTGATTCCCGAGATAGCGGACTTCGCTGAACTGACCCGTTTCATGGATACTCCGGTCAAATACTATTCCGGCGGGATGTTCATGCGTCTTGGTTTCAGCCTGGCAACAGCGGTAGACCCGGATATTCTTCTGATCGATGAGGTTCTTGCTGTTGGAGATGCGCGTTTTCAGGAGAAATGCTACGAGCGCATCTGGAATTTCAGGAAGAAGGGAAAAACAATAATCTTCGTTTCACATGATATGAACGCGGTCAGCAAACTGTGTACCAGAGCAGTCTGGCTGAATGACGGCAGGATAAAGAAGGATGGGGAAGTTGAGGCTGTTCTTTCAGAATATCTGGAAGGTGTACGTTCGAAACACGATGCAGCTGCGGTCTCACCGAAAGAATGGGGCACCCGCGAGGTGTGGTTCGATTCCGTTACTATTAGAGACGTGTCAGGCACACCCGCAGGAATATTCAAAAATGGAGAAAAAATCGTAGTAGATGCTGTTATTAAAACCCGCCTTCCCGGGACTGTTAATGATGTGGTGTTCGGATTCTCGCTCCACAGACCTGATGGTGAAATTATTATTGGAACAAACAATCTGGAAATGAATGAACCTCTGCTTTCGTTCAGTGAATCGACAGAAGCAGGTATAGAGATAACGCTCGATGTTGAGGAGCCGGGCTCCTACATTCTGGGGCTCGCGCTTACAGACCCGCAAGCCCGAAAGGATTATCACTGGCAGGAATTCTTCTATCCCATTACTCTTCTTGACGCAAGGATCGATCCTCCGCTCCGGCTTTCCAATGTTACCTGGAAACAATGCTGAACTGCCTGCTGAAGCATAAAAGCATCGTTGTCGTGCTGGCTGTTCTGCTGCCGAGAATCGCGTGGTTCATATATCTCGGAGGTTACTTCCCGGAACCGGAGCGCGATCAGGGCATTTATCTCAGGCTGGCAGGAAGAATCGCATCCGGGGAGGGAATGTCGTTCAGTGAAGATCTTGGATGGCTGAAGAATTTCAGAACAGGGGAAACAAGCCTTGAAACCGCCTGGAGCGGTGATCCTGGTTATGTGTTTGGAATGGTACCGGTTGAAACCCCGACAGCTTCACTTGAACCGGGATATCCAGTGATTCTTGCGATGATGTTCATTGCGGCGGGTCCTGCCACAGGAGCAGTATTCCTGCTGAACTGTATTTTCGTGTTGCTTGGCGCATGGGCTTTATGGAGAATGGTGGAGGAGAACTGGGGGAAGAAACAGGCGCTATTTGCTGCGCTTATCTGGTCTGTTTACCCTTATTACGTTTATTACAGCGCGTATGCCATGACGGATTCAATCCATATCTCAATGCTTCCTCTGATTATGTGGCTGACCATGCGTTCAGTGAAAACAATGAAGTCCGGTTTTCCCGCAGGAGTTGCCTCAGGATTTCTTTTCCTTATACGAAGCACAGCTGTTTTGCTCATTCCGCTCCAGATGATCTATCTGTTACTCAAGAAAAAATGGAAAACATCTCTGTTTCTTCTTGCTGGATTTATTGTATGCTGTGTTCCCTGGGTTGTGAGGAATCAGATTGAACTGGGCAGTCCCGTATTACTGCCGACTAAAGGATCCCTTAACCTGTGGATGCGAAACAACCCTGAGATCATAGCGATGGAAGGGATAGTATTGCCGGATTGGGTTGAGAATGGGATAAACAGGAGGGATCTCCTTTCGTATCCGTCAATGGAAGGACTGAGCAGCGAACTGGAGAGAAGCAGCATTCTATCTGAAAGAGCGAATCAGTTCATATTCGCGAATCCGGTACTTTTTCTTTACCTGTCCGTTATCAGATTCAGTCTGTTCATTTCTCCGGCTGGAGGAACGCTTGACAATCCGATATTTATTCTTGTCGGATTCCTTTTATACTTACCTTTACTGGTATTAGGTGCAATTGAGATAATCCATCGCCTCCGGGACAGCAGAATTATATTCCTGGGGTCATTTTTTCTGGTTTATCTTCTTATGCATTCGCTCGCGCATGGCGGAGTCCGATACAGGCTTCCGGTAGAAACCGTTCTGATCATAGCTTCTGTTCTGTTCATATCGAGAAAACTCAAATGGGTGGAGGAGAATAATGCCTGCATTCAATAGAATTCTGTTTGTTTTCCCTGAAACGCGGTACCCTTCCGGTCAGCCGCCTCTTGGAATAGCGAGCCTGTCCGCCCTGGCGAAATTAGCCGGATGTGAAGTAGAACTGTGTGACATGTCCTTTCTGAAGGATCCGTTCAAATCTTTCAGAAGCAGGATGCTGAATTACAAACCTGATCTTATTGCAATATCTCTTGTTACTCCACAATTGAAGGCCGCAGAAAGAGTAGCGGAAATTGTCCGGAGTTCAGAAATAAGTGCGGTTCTTGCAGTGGGGGGGCCACATGCGACCGTACTTCCTAAGGATACACTCAGGAGGATGAAATCAGATTTTGTCTATTCCGGTGAGGGAGAGATAGCATTTTCACGAATTCTTGAAACCGGACGGTGGGATGATATTCCCGGAGCCTGCTGGATGTCGGGTGATGAAACAAGAAGAAATCCAGGCATGCTTCTCACTGAGAATCTGGATTCTCTTCCATTTCCGGACAGGTCAATCTTTGATATGGAGAAGTACTTCTCAAGCTGGTATTCGATGGATCGGGTTGATTCATCTCTGCGCGGGACCTCTGTTATGGCGACAAGGGGATGTCCGTTCAAATGCACATTCTGTCAGCCGACCCTTTCCGAAATATTCGGAAAGAAAATACGGAAGAGATCCCCGTTCAATATTGTTGATGAACTTGAGTATCTCAAAGAGAAATTCGGAATTAATGCTTTCATGTTTGAGGACTCCACTTTCATACTGGATCATGAATGGGTCCACGAAATATGCGATGAGATGCTTTCGCGGGGTGTTGAATTGAAATGGTGCTGTAATGTGCGGGCGGATCTGCTGAGCGGAGAACTGCTTGATCATATGAAAGAAGCCGGACTTGCTAAAATCAACATGGGTGTGGAATCTGCCTCGCAGAGAGTTCTGGATGATATCTACAACAAGGGTATAACGGTGGAGGGTGTACAGAAGGCTTTGCGCCTGGCGAATGACAGGGGAATATTCGTGCAGGGCTATTTCATGCTTGGTGCTCCGGGGGAGACTATCGAAGAGATGAGAAGAACAATTGATTTTGCTGCGAAACAACCTTTTGACGATGCTGTGTTTGACATCACTACTCCTTTTCCTCATACCATGTTATGGGATATGACTAAAGAACTCATTAACAAAGATTACAGCGAATTTGACTGTTTTCAGACATCTGTCTATTCGCTTGACGGAATTGCATCGGGTTCGATAGAAAAGATGAAGAAAAAGGCGTTCCTGAAATTCTACCTTCAACCGAGTAGAATATTCAGAACCATCAGGACGGTTCTGGGACCGCGAAACCTCAAAAGAACTCTTCTGAAAGCGAGAAGGGTATGATGAAAATACAAGTGACAATCGATGATATGGGTCTTTCCACATCTGTGAACAAAGCAGCTAAAATACTGCTTAACGCAAACCGGGTTGACTGTCTGAGCATATTTGCAACAGGCAAAGCTCTCGATGAGGCGCTGGAAATTGCAAACAGTTCGGATGTCAGGACATCTGTTCATTTGAATTGTTCAGAGCCTCCATTTATAACGGGGAACGAGTTTCCGGATTCTTTCCATACGTGGTTCAGAAGCGGGTCTGTTCTGGCCGGGCAAGTCAAAGATGAATGGAGAGTCCAGATTGAAAGAGTTCTCTCAGCTGGTGTTATGATAACCGGACTGGACAGCCATCATCACCTGCATAATCTGTCCGGATTAAGAGAAGTGATACTTGATCTGGCAAAGGAATACGGAATAGGAAAAGTCAGAGCAGCTGTTCTTCCTGACAAATTGCGACGTCCATCCGGGATTGTACTTAACAGTCTTGGCAGGAAACTGATGAAAATGGCAAAAAAGAGGGGCGTAGTAACACCTGATTTAATGCTTGGATTCTCCAGAAGCGGGAATGTTACAAGGAAGTACCTTGAAAGACTTTCCGGGAGCCTTAAGCGTGAAGGTCTGGCTGAACTCGTGACGCATCCGGCTATTTCTCCAGTATGGGCTTCAACACAACCTGATGAATTGGAGTTGATGCGATCAGAATGGTTCAACGAATGGCTGAAGCGAAGTTAACAAGGAGAATCCTTCTCCTTGCGCTGGTTGCTCGAATTCTGGTGTTTGGAGCAGCATCACAGGGAGTATTTCTTATAGGTGAGGGCAGAACTCAGTCCAATCTGGCCGAAAACCTTCTCAGCGGAAATGGTTTTATGCTTTCAGGATCGATGCTTTATCCTGAAAGGGAAGCCCATGCAAACCCCATGTTTCAGAAAACATTTGAGTTCTACAGGAGAGTTGATGCGTACTACGGGGGATTAAGGCCTGACAGGCCTACGACGTTTCTTGTCCCTGGATATGCTGTTTTCATGGCCTCCATATATGCGATATTCGGATCGGGAAATTTCCTGGCCGTACGTGGGATACAACTGTTTCTGGGGCTTTTCACAGTGTTGATCGGGATGAGGATTGCCAGAAGATTTCTATCGGGGAAATTCCTTGCGCTAGCGGGGATATTCATGGCTCTTGACCCTTTCGAACTCTATTATGAAGCGGTGCCTGCGACACAGGCGCTGTTTTCACTGATATTCCTGATTTCAGTGCTTCTCTCACTCAAACTCCTTGAGGAGTCTCATTCACCCCGTTCAATGGTATTGATTGCTGCGGTAACCGGATTTGCGTGGGCATGTTCATTCTATGTACGCCCCGTTTCTCTCCCTCTGATGATATGGATGATTCTTCTCCTCCCATTTGCTCCGAAGATCAGGCAGATCTTATCGGGGAGAAGGAGGGCGGAAAATTCCACATTCAGAACTCAAGTGTTTTCCTTAAAAGGATTCTCTTATGGCATGGTTGTTCTAGGGGTTTTCATGCTGCTCATGCTTCCATGGGGACTGAGGAACAGAGAAATTTGCGGATCTTTCCGAATTATGCCCACACAGGGCGGAGTGAACCTGTGGGAATACAATGGAAGGATATTCACGGAGCATTTCGTGAACGAGGTTGAAGGGGCGAAACTGCTGTATGGAGATATCCGGAGAGAATACATTAATAAGCTGAATTCGCCTGAGCTTGCGGAATTCCCGGAATTCAGAGATGAATCCGAATGGGAAAGAGACAGAATTCTGTTCGAAAGGAACACAACTTTCATGCTTCGGAATCCTGTACTGACACTTAGATTGATCTCTTTGCGATTCATTGAGTTTTTCAAGCCTTTCCCTTTGAATTCCTTCTCTGTTCTATATACTCTGGCGGGGCTTCTGTCCTTCTTCTGGATACTGTTCTTCCTGTGGGGTGGAGCTGTCAGATGCTGTTTCAGGAAAGGAGCCGGCGGATTCTACATCACAACAGGAGTAGCCGGGTATGCTCTGATGCACCTGCTCACCGCCTCAGGAACTCCTCACAGGGTAGCGATTGATTATCCCATGGCAATACTGGCGCTGGTCGGGGTGCAGTATTCACTGGAGAGATATCAATCATGGAGGGCAGCCAGGAATGCCTGAAGCGCCGGTACTTCTTGTAAAGACACACGCCTTTGGTGACTCGTTGCTATGTACACCTGTCGTACAGGCTCTCATAGAGGAGAAAAAGAGAACCTGCTGGATTCTTACCGGTCCTTCTGCTGCAGATGTGTGGGAGCGTATTCCAGGCGTTGACAGAATATTTACAGCACCGGTTCCGCCATCGGGCAGATCCGGTTACACAGGATTCCTTAAATGGACTATCCGGAATAGAAAACATCTGAGAGATGTTGCTGAATCATTCGTATTTCAGGGTTCTCCCATTGTGAGAAGATGGGTAAGGTTTCTGACAGGAGCTTCAATGAGGTCCTCAGGAGGTTCATCTCTTGGAAAATGGGAAGAGGTCTTCCCGATGAAGGAGACGGATTACGCCGGATATTCCTATTCGAAAACTGCAGGTGTACAACCCTCTGACTGGAGACCGCTTTTTTCGCTCAAACATTCAGAAAAGGAATGGGTTGATAAACTGGGAATAAGCGGTCCGTATTTCGCAATTGCGCCGGGTGGAGGCAGGAATCCGAGAGATGTGGTCCTGGAGAAGAGATGGCAGCCGGAGAAATATGCGGCCATCGCGAACAGACTTGGAAAGATGGGTATCAGGGTTGTTGTTGTAGGGGGAATCGGAGACTGCTACGAGGCAGATAAAATGATTTCGATGGTTACAGCTGATGTATTGAACATGACCGGAAAAACAACATGGGGTCAGACGGCCGCTCTGCTGGACAGATGTATTGGATTCCTGGGTGCTGACAGCGGGACTGCACACCTGGCTGTTGCAAGAAAACTGCCATCCGTTGTGCTTTTCGGTCCGACTTCGCCCCATACCCTGTACGCTGAGGGACTTATTACTCCCGTTGTTGCGGATGTTCCATGTTCACCGTGCTATTCAAACAGCCTTTTTCCAGGTTGTTTGCAGAAAAAAGCGATTTGCATGGAATCACTCGGAGTCGACGATACATGGTTTTCTATTCAGAAGGTGATGCATGAGAATTACAGCGGTTAACCCACCATTTCTTCCGGACTACAGCAGAGGACAGAGAAGCCCTGCGGTTACGAAGAGCGGGACGCTTTACTACCCGATATGGCTTGCTTACGCAACCTGTGCTCTTGAACAGAGAGGGGATGAGCTCGATCTGATTGATGCTCCAGCTGACGGGCTCGATATATCTCAGACCGCGGAAAGAATCGACAAATACAATCCCTCGCTCGTAATAGTGGAAACTTCTACTCCATCCATTGAATCGGATGTCAGATTTGCGGACAGTATCTGCAAGTCAGGAAGGACTGTTATGCTTGTGGGGACTCATCCCTCTGCTCTGCCGGAGAAAACACTCCAGTTGGGAAGCAGATATGAAGGGATAGTCGTGGGAGAGTACGAGACACCTCTTCTCAAACTCGCGGAAGTACTCGAGAATAGCGGAGATCCGACTGAAATACCGGGTCTGTTTATGAGGGGTCCGAATGGAGAAAGCAGTTTCAGAGGTCATTCAGAAAGAATGGACGATCTCGATTCTCTCCCATTTGTCAGCACCGTGTATGCGAAACATCTTAATATCAGAAACTACAATAACCCCAATGCTCTTTATCCGCAGGTAATGATCATGGGTGGCAGAGGATGTCCCCATGAATGTACGTTCTGCGTTTTTCCACAGATTCTTCAGGGAAGGAAATTTCGATATCGATCGATTGACAATATAGTCGGTGAAATGCTCTGGGTTCAGGATAATCTACCTTATGTAAGAGCGGTATTCTTCGAGGATGATACGATTTCCGTTGATCAGAAAAGACTGCAGAGGCTTGCAGAAGCGATGATCAGGGCAGACGTATCAATTTCCTGGACATCCAACATGCGTGCGAATGTTGATCGGGAGACTCTGGAAATCTGCAGGAGAGCAGGACTTCGATCTGTATGTGTAGGTTTTGAAAGCGGCAGCGATGAAATGCTCAGAAATATGAAAAAGGGTATAACAACAGAAACTTCCAGGATATTCATGCGGAACGCTGCTGACGCGGGTATTCTTGTACACGGGTGCTTCATGGTTGGAACAAGAGGGGAAACCGGAAAAACAATGGAGGAGACCCTTGAGTTCGCGCTGGAAATCAACCCTGATACTGCACAATTCTATCCCATGATGGTTTATCCAGGCACGGAAGCATACCGTCAGGCGGATGAATCAGGAAATATCACAGCAACTGTATGGAGAGACTGGCTGACGGAGGACGGACTTCATAACTGTGTTGTCAGTACGGATGAGCTCACATCAGAGCAGCTCGTTGATTTCTGTGACCATGCACGCAAGAAATTCTACCTCAGGCCGCTTTACATTCTCAGGAAAATGCGTGCATGTCTGCTGGATGCAGACGAACGGAAGAGGACATTCAGGGCTTTTTCAACTTTCCGGAAATACATTTTCAGGAGTTCGAGAAAAAAATGAACGATTTTATGAATTCGCCTGTTCGGGCAAGTGTCATTATCCCCAGTTATAATGATTCGGATAAACTTATCAGATGTATTGAAGCCCTCGACTGCCAGACAATCAGAAGCAGCCTTGAAATAATTGTTTCTCTTGACGGCGGGAACCCGCTTCCCCCACGAATACAGGAAAAAGCTGACATGATAGTGGAGGGATCGCACTCCGGTCCCGCTTCAGCAAGGAATAGAGGGTGGAGAGCTTCGAGTGGTGACTATATACTTTTCACAGACTCGGATTGCGTACCTGCGGCGGACTGGGCTGAAAAATTGCTCAGAGTGCTGGACGAAGGAGCCGACGGTGTAAAAGGAGCTTACTCGAGCGGAGGATCACTGATTATTCAGAGACTTGCGCAGATTGAATTTGAGGAAAGATATCGTCTTTTATCAAAACAGGAAGATATAGATCTTGTTGATACCTATTCAGCAGCTTTCAGAAGGGAAGCTCTGGAGCGGACAGAAGGATTTGATGAGTCGTTTCCAATGCCTGATCACGAGGACGTTGATCTTTCGTATCGAATGAAATCCATGAATATGAAACTTATGTTTGAGCCGGACGCTCTGGTTACACATACACACAGAGACAGCTGGAAATCGTACTTCCGGATGAAAGTATCCAGGGGGAAATGGAGAATGAAAGTTCTCAGGAAGTTTCCGGATAAGGCTGGAGGAGGCTCTTATACTCCATTTTCACTGAAACTGCAGATCATCCTTTGCATGCTTCTCCCTTTCGTCTTTATGCCGCTGTTAATGGGATATTATTCATTTGCGTTCACACTCGTGGGAATGTGGGCCATATGCATCATCATATCTTCAGTTCCTCTTATGATGATAGGGGCTCGGAATGAACCGTTTCTGGTTCCAATTCTTCCTCTATTTGTAACCTGGCGCGGGTGTGCGCTTTTTTCTGGGATGCTGTTGGGTATATTTACCGCCGGAAAGGCGGTAAAATGAAATTAGTACCGGTCAGGAAAGCAGATCGTGTTCTCAGCATGTTGCTGGTTTTTGCAGATGCGATTGCAATACCCGCGGCATTCATTCTGACGTGGTTTCTGAGAACTTCTGTCTTCAGAACCGTGCTGCCGGAATTTCACCATTCTTTTCATACTTACATCATGGTTCTGCCGGTCATCGCTCTGCTGTGGCTGATTTCCTTTGCCGGAGCCGGGCTTTACAAACCAAAGCGTTATCTGGGAAGCCTTGGTGAACTGCAGAAGCTCATGAAAGCACTTTTCTATCTTGCTGTTGCGCTGATGGCTTTCAGTTATCTCGTACGCATGGATTATTCAAGAATAATGCTTTTCATGTTTATAGGAATTTCAATCCCGGTTGCTACTGTCACTCGATTTGTAGGGAGAAGAATTGCGCAGTTCATAGCACCTTTGAGAGAAGTTCCGAAGATTCTGGTTGTTGGTACAGGTGAAGTAGCTTCAAGGGTTATATCAGCTCTTTTAAAATTACCCGGTAAGGCCCCGGAGATAATTGGTATTGTATCTCCCGGAGATAACACAGCTGATGAATTTGAGGGTATCCCAATAGTGGCATCACTGGCAGACATGGTTGAAAAGATAAGAATTATGAAGGTAGATGAAGTATTTTTCGCAGCGCCTGAACTCGAGCGCCCCGAAATGCTATCGATAATTTCTAATGTTACCGACACTGAGGTTCATTTTCGACTCGTAACCGACCTGTTTGAAATAGCGATGGGTGGAACCGATCTGGATGATCTGGTAAAACTGCCAATAATTGAAATCGGGTATGGTGAACCTGGAACCTTGCACAAAATAACAAAGAGAACTGTAGATATTCTTATTTCCATTTTTATGGCAGTTCTTCTATTCCCATTGATGTCTGTTCTGTATCTGATTCTGCTGGCTTCCAGCAAGGGATCCCCGATCTTCAAACAGAGAAGGGTTGGATTGAAGGGGAAGGAATTCACTCTTCTTAAATTCAGAACCATGAAACCTGACTCGCACGAGTACGAGGTTGCTCCGGTATCCATGAATGATACAAGAGTTACCCGGACAGGGAAATTCCTCAGAAGAACGAGTCTGGACGAACTCCCGCAGCTGTTCAACGTCATTCGGGGTGAAATGAGTCTTGTGGGACCAAGACCCGAGATGACTTTTATCGTGAAGGAATACACCGCCTGGCAGCGTCACAGGCTGGATGTTAAACCGGGTTTGACCGGAATGTGGCAGATAATGGGAAGAAAAGAGCTTCCCCTGCACGACAACCTGGAATATGATTACTACTACATTAGAAATCAGTCATTGATGCTTGATTTTACTATTCTAATGAAAACGCTGGTCACGATTTTCAAGGGAAGGGGAGCATACTGATCCTATTAATTATCGCATCTGTAATTTCCTTTGCGCCCGGACCAGGAGTATCCGGATGCGCATGTTTTCCATACGCATATTCTGATGATGCAGCTTCCTGTCTGGATGCGCCCGCAGGACTCGTCCGGATTACCGGGACTGAATATTCTGTGTATGCAGCTGCCAGCGACGAGGATAATAATGGTATCTATGCTGTT
>JAUVEU010000155.1 GCA_030594645.1 Candidatus Aegiribacteria sp. | reverse complement strand
GCCTTGGACAGACAACTGCCATCCAATCCCATGATTTCACTATACGTCTGCTTATCAAGCGAACTTATACTTATGAATGAGTCCAGATATGTGTCTTTCAGACGATTGATCATCGCTTTGTTAAAGAGCACTCCGTTAGATACAACCATCACTGAAAAATGATGATCTCTGAAAAGTTCTACTATTTCAACAAATTCAGGATGGCAGAGGGGTTCTCCTCCAGTAAGTTTGACATGGAAAGCACCAAGTGTTTTCAATTCTCCTGCTAGTCTCTCTAGAACATCTAATGAAAGAGTGGACCCTTTTGCTGGTTCGGTTTCACGTCTATAGCAAAAAGCACACTTGGCGTTGCATATATCTGTAATCTCGATGAGCGGTGTTAAGAGAATCCTGTTTGTTACAGCTTTCCGTTCGTACTCCGCAAACAAATCTATGTGCTCAGTCATTGTAGACCCCATTTAATATTGAAGACCCCATTCAATATAGAAATCTAAATCTCACTAGTGTCCCATTATAAGTCAAAGAGTGACAACTGGTTAGGAATTTTATTATCTTCCAGTTGTAACTCGCTATTTCTAAACAGTTGTGAGAGTTCATCATAGCAGAATGTTGAAACACTCAGAACCTGTAGAATATTGTAGAGACTGAACTCAGTCACGTCAAGCCGTTTTCGGATGATTGCAATGAGCACATACACGGATACTGCTATCCATATCTGAGTCTTCACCGCATTCATAGAATGCCCGAACAGACGCTTTATCTGGAGATGCTGCTTGATCCATTTGAAGAACAGCTCAATCTTCCATCTTGCCTTGTAGAGGTCTGCCACTGTCGAAGCCTTTATACTGAAATTGTTCGTCAGGAATACGAATACATCACCATTTTCCGGATCACGGAAGCGTACTCTTCTTAGCGGAGCAGGATACAATTCATGTTTGTCCGGTTCAGCAGCGACAACAGTCTGATCGGAGAGAATGCCTTCTGATGGGTCTCTTGGATGGGAATACCTTCTCCTTATCTTGATATTGCGCTTCAGTCTTGTAACGAAGAACGCTCCGCTGGTCGTTATCCGGTAAAGTCTTCCGAAATCCATATACCCCCTGTCCATTACATAGAATGCACCGGGCTCCACAATCAGCCTGTCAAGGAAGTTTACGTCATGTGGCCTTGCTGCGGTGATATCGATGAAGGTTGGAATAGCACTGGGCAGCTCAAGCTGGGTATGGAGCTTGATTCCGCTCCTTGTCTTCCTGAAGTCAGCCCATGGAAAGAGAGATAATGCCAGGGATATTGTTGTTGAATCGAGAGCATAGACCGGTTCTGTAATCTCCTCGCTGAACTTCTCATCGGAATAGAGCTTCCTTGCAATATCAATCAGAACATGGGCGAACTCCGCATAAATACGCCAGTCTCTCTGCATGTTGGCATTTGAAAGATTATTGAGAGATACTCCCCCACGAATACCCATGTGATAAAGCTTGTTACTATTAGCCTTGAGGCATCCCACAATATCCCGGAGACTGTTCCTGTAGGTGAGTTGACCGAAGGCCATGCAGTAGAATTGACTCTTGCATGCATAATGCTTCACGTAATCATTCCCTGAGTACTTCTCGACAATGCGGTTAAATGGCTTATATGGCAGATGATCCATTACTTGAGAGAATACGAGACGACCTGAATACATATCTCCTCCATCCAGAGTTGATAGAAGAATACGTACAAACCTTGTTCAAGTCGTTACCAATGCATAATCTCTATATATTACTGATATATTGAATGTTGCAAAATCGTAGAGGAATGTTCTTGGGACACTACTGAGACCATCCCTAGCAAGGAAACATTAATGAATACATCGAAACACTTAATTGGATTCGTCGCTATTATTGAAATCGTATGTGTTATCCTGTTTTCGGGACGATCTATCGCTTTCGGCTTCATTGATGCTCTGAATCAGGGAACACCATTACCCTGCGCGGTGCCGAAATGTCTGGCTTTCGGAGGTGCGATGACAGTGGGAGTTGATGACGCATATTCTATATTTCTCAATCCTGCGGGAATCCCCGGTTTCGACGCTGAAGTGATTTCCCTCGGCATTAGCCACGGTCACTGGACCGAAACTACTCCTGGCGAGAGTATTTCTGTTTCCAGAGGAGAGGATTTACCATTCTCATTATATGGAG
>JAUVEU010000009.1 GCA_030594645.1 Candidatus Aegiribacteria sp. | reverse complement strand
AGGATCGTTGTTGAAACGCTTAACGAAATGCGAAAACTGTCCAACTTCATACTCGAAGCCACTACTGAAGGCGTCAGAAAGAAAAAGAAATGCGCATCTATATGATTAACATTACTATGGGACTAAGTTAGTGCCATTCGTCCCTGTCACTATTTAATTTATCGGTATCATATGTCCGGATCAGAATTCAGTGTATTTCTTAGCTGAACCCTTTGATTTATTGACAGGATACTTTTCTTCATTGAGATCGAGCTTTCGATTGACGATCTGTTCGATATCAAGCTCCATTTCGTAGGCGAGAATTGTTAGAAAAATTGCTATATCAGCAATCTCCTCTCCTATTGCCGTTTTCTGTATCTCATGAAGGTTCCTGGATTCATCACTTGTTTTCCAGAGGAAGTTTTCAAGAAGTTCTGCCGATTCAATTGAAATTGCTTCAGCCAGATTTTTGGGGTCATGGAACTGTTTCCAGTCACGCAGATCGCGAAATTCCAATATTTTTTCTCGCAACCTGTCGAGCATATTGTCCTCCTTCAGTTAATGAAATGGCAAAGCCCGGTACAATGCAATACTTCATGAATCTACTGTTGCACTTCTTCACAATAAAGTCAACTATTCAAAGTAACGGAACTGGTCAGTGTACAAATACTGATGGATGATTCTGGAATTGACAGGACATGGCTGTCATCGGTATTGTCTTTATAGTAAAGATTTGTGGCCAGTTAGGAAGCGGAGATATGTTCCAGTAGTCGTGTTGTCGATATGGTGAGATCCAGTATTCTGCTAACACAGGGGTTTGTATGATCAAGATACTACAAAAGAATTACCATGAATTCACAGCAACCTGGTAAGGAATCAGAAACGTCCCGGAAGAAGGTTAACAGAAAAACCCTTTCAGGAAAGAAACATCATTCCTTTGGAATCCTGTCCATCGTTACCCTGGCCATCATTGTAATTGTTACGTTTCTGTGGCTGAACGAAATACTGGATATTCCTCATTACCTTCTTGGAGCACAGCAAACCCCGATCAACCGGAGTGAAGCGGCGATCGAGACGGTCTTCATTCTCGGGTTTGGTATCTTCATCCTTCTGATTCTTAAAAGCAATATCAATAAAAAGAACAGAGCGGAACAGGAACGGCTTGCAGCAGTTACGAATACAGTCAACGCGATGGATGCAGGTCTTCTCATGCTTAATCGAGACGGCAGGATATTCTTCATCAACCAGGCTTTGATTAATATTGTCGGCTACGAAATGAGCGATCTTCTCGGGGAAGCATTGATGGATATGGGCAAGAAGTTTTCTATTCCAGATGACAGACCGATTGCAATCGAAGCCATCAAAACCACTCTCAGGGGTGAAGTTCCCACACCTGCTCCGATTACGATCAAATCCAGAGACGGAAAAGAAATAACTGTACTTTGTGGTGTGTCGTTCATAAGGGATTCGGAAGGAAAACTTGACAATACGATAGTAACCTTTAGAGATATCAGCGATCTCAAGCGCACACAGGAAGAACTCATTAATACAAGCTCTTACCTTGAAAGCCTCATCTATTATGCCAATGCTCCAATAATAGTCTGGGACCCGTATTTCGTCATAACAAGATTTAATCACGCCTTTGAACTGCTTGCAGGTCGAAAGGCAGACGAGGTTATTGGACAGAAACTTTCCGTTCTGTTTCCCGACGAGAGCCAGAATGATTCGATGGAGAAGATTGAATTCACTCTGAGGGGACAATTCTGGGAATCGGTTGATATACCTATTCTCCACAGTAATGGGAGTATTAAATTCGCGATCTGGAACTCGGCGAACATCTACGAGGATGACGGCGTGAATATTAAAGCAACAATAGCTCAGGGTCAGGACATAACCAGCCGAAGAAAAACGGAGAAAGCACTGCGCGACAGTGAAAAATGGTCAAATCTGTTGCTTCGAACAATACCGAGCGGTCTCTTTACTGTGGATTTGAACAGGCGGATAACTTCCTGGAATGAAGTGGCTGTAAAGATAACAGGATTGAAGGCGATGGAGGTTATCGGAAAGCACTGCCTTTCAGTACTGAACTGTGAGTCGTGCAAAGAAGAATGCGTACTTTTCGCGGAAACAGTGGACAAACCGATCCATCAAAAGGAGTGTACGATACATGTCAATAACAGGGATATCATATTATCGAAGAATATCGATGTTCTTAGAGACTCAAGAGGCAAATCAATTGGAGGCCTGGAGAGTTTCAATGATATCACTGAGTATAAACACCTTGAAGAAGAGCTGAGACATTCACATAAGATGGAAGCAATTGGAAGACTTGCAGGAGGTGTGGCGCACGATTTCAATAACCTGCTTACTGCCATACTTGGATATAGTGACCTTGCTCTACAGAAGGCAGGAGAGGGTAGTTCTATAGCCGCCGATATCAGGGAAATAAAAATAAACACTGAGCGAGCTACTGAGATATGCAAGAGGCTTCTGGCAGTAAGTCGAAGACAGGTACTGAAGCTGAGAGTGATAAATCTTAACGATACAATTGATAACATAGCGGACATGATTCGCAGGGTAATAGGCGAAAATATTGAAGTACAGACAAATATGGAAGAAAACCTCTGGAAGATAGAGGCTGATGATGGGCAACTGGGACAGGTTATCCTGAATCTGGTCATTAATGCTCGCGATGCGATGCCGGACGGTGGTACTATTACTCTGACAACTGAGAATGTAGTTATTGACAAAAGCTCAGTGAATGCCAGAGCTGAGGCAACCAGCGGAAATTATGTCTGCCTGACTGTAAAAGATACCGGTATAGGGATGGATGATGAAACGATAAGAAGGGTTTTTGAACCGTTCTTTTCAACAAAAGGCGAGAAAGGTACAGGACTGGGTCTTTCAACGGTATATGGCATTGTGAAGCAGCATCATGGATGGGTGGAGACCGAGAGCAAACCGGGAGATGGTTCAAGCTTCAGAGTTTTCCTGACAACTTCCGTATCGGATCAGAAAGAAATTCAAGTGGATGAAATTTCTTCTGATCTTCTTGTTGACAGAAAATGCATTGAGAAAATTCTTGTAGTCGAAGATGATCCCGGAGTCCTTTCATTCATCACAAGAGCTTTGCGTGAAAAAGGCTATACAATTGTGGAAGCCGTAACTGCAGAAAAAGCGATTGAAAGCTTCGAGAGGGAAAAAGGAGAGTTTGACCTTCTGTTCAGTGATGTCGTTCTACCCGGCATGTCCGGTATTGAGCTTGTGGACAAAATTCTTAAGGTTAAACCTGAACTTCCTGTCGTTTTGACCAGCGGGTATATGAGTTACAAGTCCGATCCTGAATTTATTCGAAAAAAAGGTCTGTTCTTTCTAAGCAAGCCTTACAACGTAGAAGATCTGTACAGGATAATAACCCTTGCGTTTCTGAAAAGGCAATGACAAATCCTGTGGGGTTTGCCTTACTGAGACGCGTTCTTACGGTTAAACTGAATCCGGCAGAATCTATCCGGAAGAAAATGACGCCCAGCATTATCCAGCAGCTACTTCGGGATTTGACATAAACCACAAGCTTAAATATTATGTAATTTGAATATTGATAATATATGGGGATGTTCTGCTCAGAGTGTCTCTGTGGTAAATTGACCGTGGACGCTGGAAAGAAGTCAGCATGAAAAATCAATTCGCCAGGATGACTGAAGTCGTTACAACAGACGAAAAAACGGCTGTTAGGGAACTATATGAGGGTATTTATCAGGAAGAGATGGGAGGTGTTATTTTTTTCTGCTCAGCGGACTATGATCTTGACAGGCTGGCTTACGAAATGAAGGGGACATTTTCCTGTCCGGTTATTGGCTGCACGACTGCCGGTGAAATAGGAACCAGGTATATGAATGGCGGGATGGTCGCCGTAAGTTTGTCATCGAAGGTATTCAGACTGCATCCTTACATGATTACTCAGCTCAAACGATTTGATGTCATATCCGCTAAAGAAATAGCAGACGATCTGTCATCCAAATTAACTCTTTCAGCTGAACTCGATCCTGAAAAAATGTTCAGCATTTTATTAATTGATGGCCTCTCTGTTTTGGAAGAATTGATTACAGCCGCCTTGCATAGTGTTCTTAGAGGTGTACCCTTGATCGGTGCTTCAGCCGGAGACAGCATGGATTTTAAAGAAACAAAAGTGTACTTCAACGGAGAATTCACATCAGATGCAGCGATCTTTTCACTAATCGAAACCTCTCTGGATTTCGAAACATTCAAGATTCAGCACTTCGTTCCGTCGGAAAAGGATCTGATTATTACGGAAGCGGATCCATCAAAAAGGATAGTCTATGAAATAGATGGCGGACCTGCCGCGGAGGAGTACGCAGGAATTATTGGTCTGAATGTTGAAGAGTTAACTTCCCAGACATTCGCAATGTATCCGGTCATGCTGCAGATCGGAGATGACTGGTATGTACGTTCAATACAGAAAATGAATGACGATGGCAGTTTGACTTTCTTTTGCGCTATTGATGAAGGATTACCCCTGATAGTAGCAAAAGGTGTTGGAATTGTGGATACTTTAAATGAAAAGATCAGGGAGCTGGAAACTGATTTCTCTGAAATCGAACTGACCATAGGCTTTGATTGTATTCTCAGGCGTCTGGAAATCATGGAAAAGAAGTTGAGTAAAGATGTTGAAAATGAGCTCCGAAAGATCAAATTCATAGGATTCAGTACGTTTGGAGAACAGTTCAACTCATTGCATATCAATCAAACGCTAACAGGAGTAACTATCGGATATCATTCTTCAAAGGTTTGAATTATGAACGAAGTAGATGATCTTAAATCGCAAATAATTAACCTGGAAAAGAAACTTGAAAAACAGAAAAAAATAACATCCGCACTGAAAAAACGAGTCAGGAAAAGTATTCAATCCACAGGGAGTTCATATTCCCTTTTTGAAAGAAATATCCTTTTACAGGAAAAAGTCAAATCCAGAACCCTGGACCTCCAGAAAGCAAAAGAACTCGCAGAGATCGCCAATCGCACCAAAAGCGCGTTTCTAGCGAATATGAGTCACGAGATCAGGACACCAATGAACGGTGTTATAGGTATGATAGGTTTGCTTCTAAGCACCGATCTGGATGATGAACAGCGGAATTTTGCCGAGACTGTTCGATCCAGCGGTGAATCCCTGTTGGAGATAATCAACCAGATTTTAGATTTTTCCAAGATCGAAGCGGGCATGCTGGAGATGGAGATCCTCGATTTCGATCTTCTCTTTCTTTTAGAAGATTTCGCCGAGATAATGGCTTTAAAGGCATTTGAAAAGGGATTGGAGTTTATCTGCGCTGCAACACCCGGCGTTCCATCTCTTCTACGAGGAGATCCCGGCCGTTTAAGGCAGATTCTCACTAACCTGGCAGGCAACGCCATAAAGTTCACCTCTGAAGGTGAAGTTGCAATTCGAACCAGCCTGGAATCGGAAACTGAGGATGAAGCTCTGATCCGAATTTCAGTGTACGACACCGGATTGGGCATTCCGGAAAACAAAAGGAATATCCTTTTCGAACAGTTCACCCAGGTGGATACCTCTACAACTCGCAGGTTCGGAGGTACGGGATTAGGACTTGCCATTTCGAAGCAGCTTGTAGAGCTGATGGGCGGTAATATCGGTGTGGAAAGCGAGGAGGGTAAAGGTTCGAAGTTCTGGTTTACAGTACGGTTTTCCAAACAGCCGATACGGAAGCGAAAGATGCTCCCACCGGCTGATGTGGCCGGATCTCGCATTCTGATTGTGGATGATAATGCAACCAACCGGGAAATATTACTGGTTCAGTTAGATGCCTGGGATATCCGAACAGAGGAGGCTGAGGAAGGAGAAACAGCTCTGCGTCTTCTGCGCGAGGCTGTCGAGACGGAGGATCCTTTTCAAGCTGCCATCATAGATATGCAGATGCCAGGCATGGACGGGGAAACCCTGGGTAAGCTCATTCTGTTAGACTCTACGCTGAAAAAAACACGTCTTCTAATGATGACCTCTCTGGGAATGCGTGGTGATGCCAAACGCGCGGAGGATATAGGTTTTGTCGCTTACTTGACTAAACCTGTGAAGCAGTTGGATCTGTTCGACTGCATTTCAAAAGTATTGGATCATGAAGTAATCAAGGAAAAGCATGCAATACTTACGCGGCATTCGATTCGTGAAATTCGTTCTTCTAGCGCACGTATACTTGTAGCGGAAGACAACATAGTTAATCAGAAGGTTGCCATTGCTATATTGAAGAAGCTCGGTTTTACTGCAGAGGTGGTTGCAAATGGTGCTGAGGTGCTTAGAGCTCTCGAGTTAATACCGTTCGATCTGGTGTTGATGGATGTTCAGATGCCCGAAATGGATGGGTTTGAAGCAACTCACTGCATTCGCGATCCCAGGGCTTCAGTACTCAACAGGGAGATCCCCATTATTGCGATGACCGCCCATGCTCTGCATGGCGACCGGGAGAAATGCCTGGAGGCAGGTATGGATGATTACGTTTCCAAACCTGTGAGTATGCAGGCTCTTTCCGATGTGTTGGAGAAGTGGCTTCCAGAAAAGAGGAGTCAGTACCGTCCGGAGTAAGTTCTGAATTAAACTCTTCCGGAGGACAGGATTGCTCCCGGTATTCCTGTCTCACAGGAAAACACTGCTGGATGGAACGGACAGGTTTCGTTGGAAGCATCAGACTTCGGCTCTGTTGTATTGTTCTCCTTCAGTAAGATTCCTCTGTTTCAATGTCTGTTTCCTTAAGAATGTAGACTTTTGAATAATTCTCAGGGTTTGCGAGGTATGCCAGGATTCCATGAGGAGATATTCTGAAAGCGATACTGCTTCCATATGGCAGGTCTGGGACATTGCAGGAGTAAAGATAGTCTCCCTCAGTACTGTAAATGTCGAAGAGCGGTATCAGGACTCCGCCTCTGCGTGCCCATATCCGTTCGCCATCTGTTCTGAGATCTGTAACCGCATCCGCCCAGACATGGAATTCAAACTGATCAGCATAAGAGGGATTGCGGCCGTTTCTCCGCATTGCGGCCCGCATCATTTCCCGCTCTATCTCGATTTCCTCATCAGATCGCCTTGTTCTTTCGAATGGTCGATGGATCTCCCAGTCGATCTCACCTTCGGGAGTGTAACAGGTAATAATGTATTCCTCAGTACTCACAGGTGTTGAGATTACCCTTCCATCCGGCAGCGCACAGCAGCTGATTGCCGTGCTGCGGAATACTTCCTGAGGGTTCTGCTGATTGAATTCACCCCTTCTGGAAAAATAGGTGAGTTCCGGCTCGGTTTCACCCGGTTCCCACCTGTGAAGGGAGTTGGTGAGGTTTCCCTCTTCATTATTGAAGATGAATCTTGTTCCCGCAATATGACAGTCATCAAGGATAATCGGGTTGTTGGGAGGATTCGGAACAAAACCTGACAGTTCATGGCTGAATACCAGGAGGGAATCGTAGAAAATGAATTTGCCCCCCATCATGTCTGTAACCATGAAACCGCCACCTGGTGAAGGTGTTATTCCGGAGGGAGCTGCATACTCACCAGGACCTTCACCCTGCCTTCCACCGGAGCAGATGTACTCTCCCCCGGGGGAGAACATGCTCATCTTCATAGAAGCTATATCCCCTACAACGACATTTCCGGCTGTGGTGAAATCAGCCGCTCTGATTACACCGAACACATAATTGGAATCTCCCATCTCTAAACCGATTGAATCAACAGGGACGAGAACGGTCCGAAGTGTGTTTTCTGATGATGATACTGATTCGGGGTCTGCATCCCCACCGGTGCAACCGATGATGAATAACAGTATCATGATCAGAACCGGGTTTGGAATTCTAATAGTCAACCCTCTCGTAAACTGATTAATCAGCGTATTGCGGATATTCTACACCCTCCGTCCAGTAGGGATAGACATCCGGCATCCGCTGCCACTGTGATCCGCATTCATGCATGAATGAAATGCAGTCATCAGCGGCTTCGAACAGGCTGCCCTCCAGTTCCTCCGGAGTGAAAGAAAGCCTGATCTCAAGGGCGTTCTGAATCTGTTCATCTGTCATCCCCAGGTAGTGCGCTGCATCGATTGCTTCAGCGGTAAATCCGTTCTCATCGAGGTTATTCAGATATGCCGAAGCCATGGCAACAGTTATATATGTGTCCTGCAATCCTTCCGAACGGCAGACATCGAGAAGACAGTCGAACCTGTCAGCTGCTATTTCCATGAAAACACCGGAGAGATTCTTGTAGAAAATGTAGCATAACGCCTGTTCAACAGCCCAGGATTCGTCATTGTCATTAAGCGCGCCGCCCATCCTGTCCAGGGATATCTGCGCAGCATCCATAACCGCAATGAGTCCCATGGCGGCTTCAGCGAAGGAGTTGAGTGCGGCAGCTTTTTCGGCTGAAAGCCCGTCCCCTGGTATGAGGGAATCAACATGAACAACCGACGGAATGGCGTAGATGGTATAATCCGATCTTGGAGGATCCATTCCGAGAGCCTTTATGGCATCACTCCACTTGTCAATCAGCATGTCAAGCATGTTGCCGGAGATCCAGCCTAATATCTCGGACCCAACATCAAATATACTGGTAAAATCTATCGAAATAATACCGGCTGCTGATGAGAACATATCCATTGAATCCCTGATCTTTTTAATCGCTTCATCGACCTGTTGAGGAGATTTGCCGGTTGCTATACCCAGCCTCTGACTTGCTGAGTTTCCTGGCTGTGCTATACCTATAGGCGGCTTAAACCAGGGCAGAGTACGCGATCTGTACGGTGACGGTGGTGGTGGCGGAACCGGGCAGTCCTTGAGCCAGGGCAGATCCTTTCGCAGTCCAGCACCGCCGGCCTTGGTAAGAGTATTTCCGTATGAGAGTTCAGTGTTTTCATCCTCGGGTACCCAGAGTTCTATCCGGGTATGACTGTATCCGCTCGGAAAGTAGCGAATGTAGTAACCGTTTGGATGCCAGGACCATCTGCCTTCAGGAATTTCCCTCTCATTGTACTCTTCGGGAGGATCGCCATGGATAATCGCGATTTCTTCCAGTTCCTCGTATGAGGATTCAGCCCTGGAAAGAGTGTTTCTAATTCCGGCTTCAGCTTCCAGAACTGACCTGACCGGTCCCGTCAGGTCCCCGAACAGATCATCCAGCATACCGTCCGGAATAAGTTCCAGCGCCCCTCCGTTGATTTCGAAGATTTCCTCTGGAGTAAGGAGAACAGCCGCATTAATTTGCATGTTATCATTCATATCAGATAGCTTGCATCTTGCGAGGATTGCCCATATAAGTGATTGAACATCATGCTGAGAAATTTCACCATGATCGGACGAACGATCCAGGATCGCCTGAATAATATTACTTCTGCTCCCTTCCAGAGGTGCGTAAAGGTATCCGTTACCTCCGGTATCGGAAACGTAAGTGCCGGCATGAAGACAATAGCTCCTTGCTTCGAGTTCATAAGCGCCCGGAAGAAGGAATATCCATCCATCTGAATTAACCGGCATATCGTACAGAGGAGTGAAGAACTCCGGCTCGAAACCGTCCATCTCAGGACATTCGAAAACGGCATCTTCCAGTCCTGTCGTAATCACAGGTTCTTGTTCAAGAAGACCTCCGAGGTCAGGGAGGTCAATAGGAATATCCGGTATCGACGGGATCGAGAACTGTGCCTGTGCGGCTCCGGATACCAGAAGGAGTGTGAGAAGTAGAGAGAGTTTATATCTCATGACTGTTTCCTTTCAAAAAATGTTACTCAAACTAACAGTTAAATACAACTTACATCATGGTGACTACATGGGCAAGTCCTCTTCAGATAATCAATTCAGGCTGGTATTGCAGTGACACATATTAATGACTGGAGTAGATTGCAGCTGAGATGTCATAGAACAACGAAAACGAATCTGATTGGAGTAAAAATGACCGGTAATCCTGTTATCGAATCACTTATGCAGAGGAAATCCATCAGGAAGTACACAACAGAACAGCCCTCTGATGAAGTTCTGGAAGCGATCGTACGTGCCGGTCAGCAGGCACCGTTCGCGATGCAGCTGGGCAGCGTGCTTCTTTCGCGGGAAGTTGAGAATAATGTTTTCAGAGCGCCTCTTCAGTTCATCATATGCGTGGATATACACAGGATGGAAAAGATTATGGCCAAGCGTGGCTGGAAGAGAGAAGCATCCGATCTATACACACTTCTTTTCGGTATGCAGGATGCCGCATACATGGCTCAGAACATGGTGACTGCCGCTGAGAGCTTCCGCCTGGGAAGCTGCTTCATAGGCAGCGCTCCATTCATGGCTTTGAAGATACGGGAGGAGTATGAACTTCCGGACAGGATCTTTCCACTGGTCATACTGACGATGGGATATCCTGCGGAGGATCCGCCAGTAAGACCAAGGTACCCTGTGGGATTTCATCTGTTCGAGGACAGATACCCGGAACTTACTGATGAAGACATATCTGCCGCAATGGAAAAAATGGATTCAGGTTTCCTGGATCAGGATTATTACAGAAATGCCGGGTACATGATTCCTCTTGCAGACGGCGGGGAAGAGACCTTCAGCTTCGATAATTATTCATGGACAGAGCATATCTCCCGGAAACTGGGGCAATGGGGAAAGGATCCTGAGGATATTCTGCAGAAACTGAAAGAGTGTGGTTTCAATATCTGACCGGTATTTGCATTTTGCATAATGTGAACATATGTTCAGTATGGCATTGATTCTTGCCGGAAGGAAATTTCTTGATCCGTGAGATACAGACCCGTACCATCCTTAACAGGGTAAGCGTTCCTGATTCCTGGTTCGGTCTGCGTTACAGCATGAATCTCTACAGAGGCTGCGGTCACAGGTGTATCTACTGCGATTCTCGCAGCGAGTGTTATGGCATTGATAATTTTGACAGGGATGTACTCGTAAAAACAAACGCTGTTGACCTGCTGAAAGACAGACTTCCCCGACTGAGAATCAAAGGCACGATAGGAACAGGCTCAATGAACGATCCGTACCAGCCTGCTGAAAGGAAAATTGGGCTTACCCGCGGGGCACTCGAAGTTATCGCGGAAAATCATTTTCCAGTCCATGTAATCACAAAGAGTGATCTTGTTCTTCGCGATGCAGATCTTCTTGAACGAATCGGTCATGTATACTCTGCGGTCACTTTCACTGTAACAACCGCTGACGAGACACTTGCAGGGCAGCTGGAGCCTTTTGCTCCTTCGGTTATGGCGCGGTTCAAAGCGATGAAACAGCTTTCGGAGCGCGGAATTCATACAGGAATCACTCTTATGCCGGTTCTCCCTTTCATAACGGATAATCCGGCAAATATTCTTGCAATTCTTGACATGGCAGCTGAATCAGGTGCCGAATACATCATCCCTTTTTTGGGCCTTACACTCAGAGATGGTCAGAGAGAATACTTCATGAGGGAGATCGAAAAAGTGTTTCCCGGTATGAGCCGGAAATACAGGGAACATTTCGGAAACATGTACCACTGTCAGGTGAGCAACGCAGGTCTCCTTGAGGCGATACTCAGGGAAGCCTGCGATAAAAGATCGATTCTTCTCGAGATGCCCTTTTATGATCCTTTCTATACAGGACAGATGAACCTGTTCTGAAACCGATGCCGGTTTTCCTGTTCTTATTCCCCGAGCTCGAGAGTGTAGAGTTTCTGATATCCGTCCGGCGGGTCAAGAGACCACGCAAGTATCCCGTAATCGTCAATATGAATTTCCCAGAGCAGACCGGAATACCCTGAGATCGCAGGCACATCAGCGGTGAAGAGATGGTTTCCGTCGAAGTCGAAGATATCGAATGTTGGAATCTCATCAGTTCCCCTGCGGACCCAGAGTCTTTCCTGATCATCAATTCCCATTGAGTGGATCTTCCAGCGGAAGGGGTCCGGCTCGAAGTTGGTCTGAGCGTTGTATCCCATATTCCGGGCTCTCTGGTTCCAGAATGCGGCTTCATCCTGCATTTCCTCTTCGGATTTTTCTACACGAGGCAGATCAAGGGATATTTCAACGAATTCGTTCCCGTTTGCGTCGAAACCGGTGATGAGATATTCCTCTGAATCTCTTGAAGCTATGAATACGATACCATTGAAATTGGAAGCCCACACTTTGGCGAAATAGGCTTCCTCAATAAGCAGTGTGAAATCGTCGAAGGTAACCGGGAACGAATTTTCCCAGTATACAAGGGATGGTTCTGTTTCATCGATATCGAATCTTCCGACTTTTGCAGTAAGAATGAGTTGGCCATCTATGGCCTCAAAACTGTTGATTGTTCCGACATAACGGCTGCTGTCAGCCGCGGAAAGCCAGAGAACCGGTTCCGTGACAATCTCCGCAGCAATTCCTTCCCATTCACCATCCGGAAGGAACGTATGGATACCACCTGTCTGCCCATCCATCATAACGATCCTGCCATCGGACAGCCTCGTCATCGAGAGCGGGTTTACGAATTCACCAGGGCCGGTTCCACGCCTGCCGAAGTCTCTGACGAATTCTCCTTCAGGTGTGTACTCGCGAGTGCAGCATGCCGGTCTGTCAAGAATCAGAATATTGCCATCTGCAGAGTGCGAAGAACTTTCGATGGATCCGAACACATAATTCGAATCGCCCAGTTCGACTCCAATGGAATCAACAATGACGAGTTCTCGAACAGTCTCGGTTTCATCAACCGGATCGGCAGTGTCACTGTCAATCTGTTCTCCACCGCAGGATGCCAGCAGTGAAATAAGAAACAGCAATGAAACAAAAGGAAATAGATATCGCATAATAACCTCCATGGAAAGTTCAGATAAAGTGTAATATATGGATCATCTGAAAATGTCGAGATTACAGCTGTATTTACCGGTTATACAAAAAGGGCAGCTGAACAGCGGTTGACTCAAACCCGCAGAAATGAATAATTCATAACATACAGGACGTATCAAATGACTGGAGGATGAAAATGCTGTTGATATTATGTCTTCTGGCTTCCGCTCCCGATACTCTATGGGCAAATGTTACAAGTGGAGGAGTCTATTCAACCGTATCCCTCGGAGATCTGAACGGTGACAGTGTTGATGACGTTGCCTGCGGCGTGAATTTCTGGGATGAGGAGCCAACTCTCTGGTGTCTTTCCGGATCTGACGGAAGTGTTATCTGGACCAGCGATCAATACAACGGAATCTACCAGGATGAGGGTCTGCTTGCAGTTTCTGATGTGAACAGTGACGGTTATAAGGATATCCTCATGGCTACTCCAGGTGGATATGCCCCTCCTGGGAGATGCCTGATCCTTATTTCAGGAATTGACGGTTCCCTTATCTGGGAGTGGAGCGCATACAACAACATTCCATCTGGAGCAGGCTGGGGTTACAGCTGTGCTGAAATGGAGGATCAGACAGGTGATATAGTGCCTGAATTCCTTGGTGGATTCGGTTCTACGGGGTCTGCGAACAGCTCTGCTGCCGTATGCCTGAATGGTGCGACTGGAGATACTCTCTGGACAAGAACCACTGCGGACGCGGTTGAGGATATACTTACTATTCCGGATGTCACCGGGGATGGAGTTCAGGAAGTGTATCTTGGAATAGGCGGAAGCGGTTATGCGGACAATACGCTTGAGCTTGTTGACGGTTCTGATGGAACCCTGATCTGGGGCCGGAACGGCGGGGGAGATGTTATGTGCGTATCCACCCTTGACAGAGAGGATACTTTTCCCTGGATGGTGAGTTCTTCATTCGACGGTGGTGTACAGTGCTACAGCCCCGGGGGAGATTCCATGTGGGCTCGAGGCCTTGGTGGTTTACTTCTGGACGTGGAGGGCGGTCCCGATCTTAATGGAGATGGAATCGGTGAAGTTGCTGTCGCCGGAGATAATTCAGGCACGATATGCCTTGATGGAGCGACTGGCGTTACACTATGGAGTTATCCTACGGGAGCTAACACCTGGAGTGTAGCCTGGTCTGATTCCGTTTATCATGAGGGCATGTGGATTCCCTGCATTTCCGGGGGGAGCGTTAACGGCAAAAAGATTACAGTCGTGAATGCTCTGGATGGCTCTCTGATCTGGGAGCAGTCTTTTACGGAAAGAGTATATAACGTTACAAGTGTATATATGACGAATATTTCATCCTCAGCAATCATTATTGCAGGATTACAGGATAAGCAGAGCCAGCCGTATCACGCATGGGCATTTCTTTCGTCTACTGAAACATCATGTGAGGAAACCCCTTCTGATACTTATTGCGGAAATCTGGTGGAACGAAATCCCTCAACAGGGGTTCTGGATCTGAATCCTCCAGAGGGAATCTGGCGGTTTGAGATATACGATCTGACCGGAAGACTTGTATGGCGGGATGACATTTCTGAAATCAGGTCAGTGAATATCTCAGGGTGGAGCGCAGGTTGCTATCTTGTTCGCGCTTCATTCGGGACCGCTGTAATTACTCGGAGAGTTACTGTTTTGAAGTAGCGGTCAGGCTCACTTCCGTTATAATTGCTTCTTCAATACCGCAGTGTTTTTCAAATAGATTCTGGAATATCAAATGAACGAATTCAGTTGCATTTGTTTGGGGGTATCATACAGGTGAGAAAGACAATCGCTTTAATGATAATCATCATTCTGACAGGTACAGGCTGCAATCCTGCAGGATCAGAAAAACCGGACATATTTCTGATTATCATAGATACACTTAGAGCCGATCATCTGGGCTGCTACGGGTATGATCGCAACACGACTCCTGTACTGGACAGTCTTGCGGAATCCGGAACTCTTTTTTCGCGGTGTCAGGCTCAAGCCCCCTGGACACTGCCCGCTCATGCCTCCATCTGGACTGGTCTTTCCGTTGCATCTCACATGGCGGGTATCAGAGATATGATAACCTATGGTCTTAGTTCCGATTTCGATAACATAGCTACAATTCTTAAGAGTGAAGGATATATTACGCTTGGCTTTGTCAACGTAGTACTGCTTAACAACAGTTTTGGATTTGCCAACGGTTTTGATCACTACTCCTGGGTTGCTCATGGCCACGGAAGAGCAGCAGAAACGGTTGATGAAGTCCTGGAATGGTTTATGGCGAATCGGGGTAATCCGGATCCTAAACTGGTCGTAATACATCTTTTCGATGTACATGCACCATACGATCCCCCGCCTCCATTTGATAAAAGATACTCGTTGGAAGGGACCGGGGGGATTACGGATTGGGAAGTATCCGATGATACAGAACTTCTGAATCCTGAAGCCCGAGAACATCTGATAAACATGTATGACGGGGAAATAGCATGGGTAGACAGTCAGCTTGGGAGATTATTTGGTCAGCTGCGTGAACTCGATATTGCCGAAAATGCGCTGATTATAGTAACTTCCGATCACGGTGAAGAATTTCTCGATCACGGGCTCTGGGGACATGCTCATTCTTTGTATCAGGAGCTGCTCCATGTGCCACTGATTATCTCAGGTCCAGGTATCCCTTCTGGTGTAACTGATCCAGCACCTGCGGCTCAGTACGATATTCTGCCTACAATTTCCGCTTATGCGGGAGTATCTGTTTCGGATCAGGTAGAGGGTATTGATCTGTTCAGCCCATCTCAGGAATCACGAATCATTCCCTCAAGCGGTGCTATCCCGGGACATTGCTGCACTGAAAGCTGCGAAAACTTTGAGTCTATCTGTTCAGTTCTGAATCAATACAGGAAAGGGATATACAACTTCCACAACGGCGATGAACAGATGTTTGATCTAAGTCTGGATCCCGGAGAGCATCACCCGCAACCGTTGGATTCAGTGCTGCTGGAATCACTGGAATATTACCGGGCAACACCACCACTGGAAATTCCTCCTGTGGTCAGAGGCAGGGGAATAGACGACACTCTGGAAGATCTGGGATATATATAGAATCCCTTATGTGACATGCTTGACATTGAAAGTAGTATACATATGTTTACTACATAGTCATGGTCAATGCAAATTGCATTAAGGGAGGGCAGAATGAATCCGGTAACCAGCCGTTACATAAAGCAATACAGGGACCTCTGGAAACAGGGCGAAACCTACAGCAGAATAGTATCCCGATCTGATATCCGTGACGGATTCCACGCACGGCAACACCGCTTCGCCCGATCAGAAGCATCGGGGAAGAACTGGTTCTCCGAATACACCGAAGAAAAATATGATTCAGTCACTGAATGTCTGGCCTGCTACAGGTGGTTCATAATACCTGACCGACTGAGACAGTCATCCGGAAGATATGATTTAACTGATATTGATGAGCTGCTTAATATGGCAGGCTACTCCACATCCCTGATAGCTGAGGAACTGTTTTGCATGATCGATTCCTGTCTGGAGTCCGACAAATTCCTTGTAAGAGATCTTGAAATGATCCGCTGTGCTTACAATGGTTTATCCGGATTTGAAGATCACTTTGTAAACAGGATTACCGTTTGGGGACCGGTCAGATCTGGTCGGAGGGTTATTACAGTTCAGCCAGAATCAGAATTCATTCGAAAAGGATATCGCAATCCGCAAACATATTCACAGGCGGATGTTTCATGATATGATGCAGTTCGGAAGTTTACAAAACACTTGTTTGTTCGCACATAATTATTGCCTATAATACTTGCGTTGTCTTCTCGGTTTCTTTCGAGAAAAGAGATCTGTTTCCGTTTTTATGTTTGGTAATCTCAATATGGAGGTTCAGAGATGGAGAAGGGCTTCAACGCTTTTGAAATGGCACAGAAACAATTTGATCAGGTTGCGGACCAGCTTGATCTTGAGCAGGGAACAAGAGCATTTTTACGCTGGCCAATGAGGGAATATCATTTCATCATTCCGGTGCACATGGATGATGGCTCTGTACAGGTATTTCGTGGATTCCGAGTACAACACAGTGATGTTCGCGGTCCCTGCAAAGGCGGAATAAGGTTCCATCCGCAGGAAACCGAGGATACTGTCAGAGCTCTCGCGACATGGATGACCTGGAAAACCGCTGTTGTCGATATTCCTCTTGGAGGGGGCAAGGGCGGCGTTATCTGCGACCCTCACGAACTTTCAATGAGAGAGCAGGAACAGATATGCCGAGGCTGGATCAGGAATGTCTGGAGAAATATCGGTCCTGTTCAAGACATACCTGCTCCGGATGTAATGACATCTCCGCAGCACATGCTCTGGATGATGGACGAGTACGAAACGATAATTGGCGGGAAGTATCCCGGTGTTATCACAGGGAAGCCCGTTGGTAGCGGTGGATCTCTTGGAAGAACAGAGGCCACGGGATACGGTGTGGTTTACACCGTACGCGAAGCGTTAACCAGAATGGGACTTGATATCAGAGAAACTACCATGGCCTGCCAGGGTTTCGGTAACGTAAGTCAGTACGCGGCTGATCTGTTCATAAAATATGGAGGCAAAGTAGTCTGTGTATCCTGCTGGGATCAGAGCGATATGACTTCTTACACCTACCGCAAAATGGATGGAATAGATATTGAGTTTCTGCTGGGTATTACAGACAGATTTGGAACGGTAAATCCCGAAAAGGCTATGGCAGCAGGATACGAACAGCTTTCAGGAGATGCCTGGATTGAGACCGAGGCGGATGTTCTGATGCCTGGAGCCCTCGAAAACCAGATTAACGGTGAGACAGTTAACAAAATACATGCCAGAGTAAAAATCGTTGCCGAGGGTGCGAACGGCCCGACAACACCTGAAGCTGATGCTTACCTGAAAGAGAACAATATCTTTGTGATTCCGGATTTCCTCTGCAACGCAGGAGGCGTTACCTGTTCATACTTCGAACAGGTTCAGAATAATATGAACTACTACTGGGAGAAGGATGAAGTCCTTTCCAAACTTGATACCAAAATGACTTCAGCTTTCCACGCTGTCGCTGATCTTGCTGACAGCCAGTCAGTATTCATGAGAGATGCTGCCTACATGATTGCTATAGACAGAGTAGCAACTGCGGCACGAATGAGAGGGCTTGTCTAGGAACTTGTCCGATAATGTGCATTGAGCAGAAGAGCCTTATCACCCGGGGACATGACGCTCTGGTGCGTGTCCCCGGATAGAAGGATACCTGATGAGTAAAAAAGCTGCAAATCCCCAGGTTAAATTAAAAGATGCAAACAAACCCGAATGGAAAATAGTTGTTGATCTTCTTGGAGATACAGATCCAGTTCTGCTGAAGCGTTTGAGCAGGAAGATGATGAACTACCTTTTCAAGCGCAAAGTCAAGAAAATATCCGAAATCATGGAGCAGTTCCATTTAAGAAAAGCAATTGGAAACAAGACAGGTGATCCTTATGGAGAAAATCAACCTGCGCCCAGGATTGATTATCAGGATCTGGAAAGCATCACAAACCAGGTTTTCAGCGTTGCTGAAGAGGAACTGTCACCTGAGGAGCTTTCTCAGGCTATTCACAGATGGCTCCGATATGAGAGTACCAGGTTTCTTTCTGTAATTGCTGACCGCAGAGATGTTCCTCTGGGGCAGCTCAGGGAAGCTCTGGAAAAATACGTTCTGCTTCCGGACAAAAACAAAAAGATGGACAGAAGCGAACAGAGGGGCATAATTGTAGACATTACAAGGCGAATATTCAACGATGATCTGCAGTATATCAACACGATCAGCAAACATGTCCGGATAGAGGATTTCAGTGAGGTGCTTGATCATACTATCGGGCCTCTCAACGGTAACGGAAAAGTCGGCGGAAAAGCTTCAGGTTTGTTCCGGGCTCAGAAAATTCTTGATTCACACAGGAAACACAATGTAGTACTCAGGAACCTCAGGATACCAAAGACATGGTACATATCATCCGATTCCATTCTGGAGTTCATTCACTACAATGCGCTTGAAGAGATGCTTGCAATCAAGTATTCGGATACTAATGAAATCAGGCAGGAATACGAGCTTCTGGAGCAGGTATTCAAGCATTCCCAGCTCCCATCATGTGTTCTAAGCGGTTTGAACTTTGCGCTGGACCATCTTGGTTCAGCGCCTCTGATAGTCAGATCATCAAGCTTACTCGAGGACAGCTCCGGAGCTGCTTTTGCAGGTAAATACAAAAGCCTTTTCGTTGCCAATACAGGCACCAGGAAAGAGAGACTGGAAGCCATATCCGACGCGATCCTGGAAGTATACGCAAGCGTATTCGGTCCTGATCCCATTGAGTACCGCCGCGAACGGGGATTGCTTGATTTTAATGAAGAGATGGGTATTCTTATACAGGAGGTCGTCGGCAACAGGATAGGCAAGTACTATTTCCCGCCTTTTGCCGGAGTGGCATTCAGCAGGAACGATTACAGATGGTCTCCGAGGATCAAAAAGGAAGATGGAATGGTCAGGCTGGTTACCGGGCTGGGAACAAGGGCGGTAGATCGAACAGGAAAAGACTTTCCTGTTCTCATGAGTCCCGGACAGCCAAAGATCAGAATCAATGCAGCTGAGGATGAGATACTCCGTTACGCACAAAAACATATGGATGTGATCAACCTCGAAAAAGGCTGTCTTGAAACCGTCAGTGTAGATAGCATTATCAAGGAGTGCGGCAGTAAATTCCCATGTCTTTCCTACATAGTCTCCATTGATGAAGGCGACCACATCCAGTTATCACCGGGTTCGATGTTCAATATTGAAAACAAGGATACAGTGGTAACATTCCATAATCTTCTCGAGAAGAGCCCGGTTCCTTTACTCTTTAAGACAATGCTCAGCATTCTTGAGGATGAGATTGGAATGCCTGTTGATATTGAATTCGCGTACAGTTCTGATATTCATACGCCTTACCTGCTTCAGTGCAGACCGCAGAGTATCGGAGACGGGCTTGCAGATACATCAATTCCGAAGAATATCCCGAAGGAGGATATACTTTTTACGGCGGACAGGTACATCATGTCCGGTCTATGCCATAACATAGAATATCTTGTTTATGTTGATGGAGACGAGTATGACAGGATTTCATCAAGAGATGGACTTCTTCAGGTCGGTCATATAATAGGACAGCTGAACAAGAAACTTCCCAATAAGAAATTTGTACTGATCGGTCCTGGAAGATGGGGAAGTAAAGGTGATATTAAAATGGGTGTTCACGTTGGTTACAGTGATATCAACAACACAGCCATGCTGATAGAGGTCGCAAAGACCAAACAGGGCTATGTGCCTGATCTATCTTTCGGAACCCACTTTTTCCAGGATCTTGTGGAAGCTAATATCAAATATCTCCCCTTATACCCGGATGAGCCAGGAGTGATATTCAAAGAGGATATATTCAGTACTTCCAAGAACATACTTCGAAAGCTTGTAAGTAATTCGGAAGAGTTTGAGCAGATTATCAAGGTTGTAAAGATTTCAAATGAATTCCCCGGAGCGTCTGTCTGTGTAATAATGGATAGTGACTCCGATTCAGCGCTCGCGTATCTGAAGAGGTGAGAAGGGGTCGTATTTCCGACCCCCCTCAGGTTCTAGACTATCTAGACTACGCCCTGAGCCATCATGGCATCGGCGACCTTGCGGAAGCCGGCTGCGTTAGCTCCAAGCACATAGTTCCCAGGATCACCGTAGAATTTTGCTGCTTCGTAAGCCTGGCTGTGTATACTGATCATGATGTTATGAAGTTTCTCATCAACCTCTTCGCGGGTCCAGCTTGAGAATATGGCGTTCTGAGCCATCTCGAGACCTGAAGTCGAAACTCCACCGGCGTTAGCTGCTTTCCCGGGACCATATAGAATTTTGTGGTCAAGGAAAATGTTTACACCATCAGGAACCGTTGGCATGTTGGCTCCCTCGGAAACAAGGAAGACACCATTGTTGATAAGGTTCTGAGCGTCCTTCGCGTTGATCTCATTCTGTGTAGCGCTCGGGAACGCGCAATCAGCCTTATGATCCCAGAGAGGATTGTAGTCGAGGTCAGTATCGACAGCTGTGTAGACAGCGTTCGGATATTTCTCTACGTATTCCTTTATTCTACCTCTTCTTACATTTTTAAGGTCCATTACAAATGCGAGTTTATCGGCATCGATACCGTCTTCATCGTAAATGTAACCGGTGGAATCTGAAAGTGTGACCACTTTACCGCCAAGTTCGTTGATCTTCTCAGTTGAGTACTGGGCAACGTTACCTGATCCAGATACAAGACAGATCTTACCCTGGTAGCTGTCACCACGGGTCTTAAGCATCTCTTCCCCGAAGTAGACTGCGCCGTAACCGGTAGCTTCGGGTCTGATAAGACTTCCGCCATACTCGCGGCCTTTACCTGTAAGTACGCCGCTCCATTCATTACGAAGTTTTTTGTACTGTCCAAAAAGGAAACCGATCTCACGTCCGCCAACGCCTATATCGCCTGCCGGGACATCGGTATTTGGTCCGATGTGACGGAAAAGCTCGGACATGAAGCTCTGGCAGAAGCGCATTACTTCAAGGTCGGATTTTCCCTTTGGATCGAAGTCGGATCCACCCTTACCGCCACCCATGGGGATGGTTGTGAGAGCATTTTTGAAAACCTGCTCAAACGCGAGGAACTTCAGGATACCAAGATTCACCGAAGGGTGGAAACGGAGACCGCCTTTATAAGGTCCTATAGCACTGTTCATCTCGATACGGAATCCACGGTTCACATGGATCTCTCCACTGTCATCTACCCAGGGAACCCTGAACATGATGACCCGTTCAGGTTCAACGATTCGCTCGGGTATCTTTGCGCTCCTGTATTCAGGGTGCTTATCAAGCACCACTTCAAGCGATTCAAGGACTTCCTGGACAGCCTGATGAAATTCCGGCTGAGAAGGATCCCTCTGTACTACCTTCTGGTAGAGTTCTTCGAGCATTTTTGCTCCCCTTTCAAAGGATAATGTTGAACTATTAAACCAGATCATTCCTTTACATTGAAGGTGTTAGCTTAATTGAGGACGTATCACTCTGTCAATGGCACAACAGCTTTCACGAACACCAGGCATTATATATCTTTACTTGACCTTATGCTTTGTCGGAAGATATGATGCTGACCTGGTGCGTTTATCTGTAATTGCATCTGTAGAGTATTCTTTAAGCAAAGAATCCAGTATCAGCGAGAGGAACTCGTGTGACGAAAGTACCCAAAGGAAGAGAACAAAGGCTTCAATTGAGGAGAATTGAATCCCGGCTGGACAGCCTTATGAAAACCAGAGTCCGGAATATCCTGCTCATATGCAGTCTGTACGATTACTATATGATAGAGGAGGATGGAAGACTTGGAGACCTTCTGGGAAACACCTACACGATAAGTGACGCAGGGAATATCCCTGTAATTACACAGATATCAAATGCTGATGCCGCCCTTGAACTTCTCGAAAAAGACACGGGGCAAGGTATCGATCTTATTATCTGCATGGCAAGAATCGGAAGTATGGATTTCCCTGAATTCATCGGGAATATCAGGACTATTCGCTCCGATCTTCCGGTTGTTATTCTGGCTCACAGTCCTGAGGAACTGGTGAGGCTGCAGGAAAAACACTGGACTGATGAAACCAACAGGGTTTTCACCTGGCTTGGGTGCGGAGAAACAGTACTGGGAATAATCAGACTTGTTGAGGATTCAAGAAACGCGGAACATGACTGCGTCGAACTCGGAGTTCCCTGCCTTCTGCTTGTTGAGGATGATGTTCATTTTTATTCAAGATACCTGTACGAGATTATAAGCATAATACAGGAGAGAAACATAGAAATTCTCGACGGATTTTCATCCTTTACGAAAAGAAATCTCAGAGCCAGAACCAGAACAAAAGTACTTATGGTTACTTCACTTGAGGAAGCTGAAAAGGTACTCAAAACTCATGGAGACTCGCTCATCGGAGTGATCACCGATTTGAAATTTCTCAGAAAAGGTGAACTGGATGAAAAAGCCGGAAAAATCCTTATCAGGAAGATAAAGGAAACTCGACCGGAAATGCCCGTTATCCTGCAGACATCTGAATCAAAAGGGCAGAAGATCGCTGCCGCGCTGGATGTTGAATACATTTCAAAGAACTCACCGGCGCTGATGAGTGATCTCAGAAAATGTCTCGCCGAGTCCTTCGGATTCGGCGATCTTGTCTTCAGAAATGATGATGGAGAGATCAGCAGATCAGTTTCAAATATTAAAGAAATGAATCAGCTTATCGACAAAATACCTGCTGAATCCGTTTATAAGAGTTTGAGTACCGGCGAGCTGGTTCGCTGGCTGAAGATACAGACAGAACTTGAACTCGCATGCAGGGTACAGGAGAACCTATCAATAAATGGAACCCCGCTCGAAGTCAGAACGGGACTGGTTGATATCTTCAGAGATTTCAACAAAGAGAGCAGGCGGGGATATGTGTCAGATTACAGCAGATCCTTCCATGAAGACCAGATTCTTTTCAGCAGACTGGGATCAGGTTCAATGGGCGGCAAAGGAAGAGGGCTGGCTTTCATTGATCGGGTGCTGGCAGCCAATTTTGATGAAAGCAGATTCAAGAAAGTACATGTCTCCGTTCCACGTACACTTATAATAACGACGGAGTTCTTCGATAAATTCATGTATCAGAACAAATTGCTGGAATTTGCCCTTGAATGTGATAATGATCTCAGAATTTTAAGACAGTTTTTGAAGGCTGACCTTCCCCCGACCATTCTCGGGGATATCAGAGACTATATCAGAGCAGTCCGAACGCCGATTGCAGTGAGATCCTCAAGTCTCCTCGAGGATGCGATGTATCAGCCATTCGCAGGCATTTACGCCACAAAGATGCTTCCGAATAATTCCCGGAGCGAAGACAAGAGATTCAATGAACTGGCGGATGCCATTAAATTCGTTTACGCTTCCACATTTCTCAAAGCCGCGAAGTCATATATCACAGCGACGAACCACCGCGTGGAGGACGAGAAGATGGCTGTTCTTCTTCAGGAAGTGGTTGGCAGGGATTACGGGCATTCCTTCTACCCGCATTTCGCCGGAGTCGGCCGGTCTTATGATTTCTATCCAACCGGTTCCGCAAAGCCGGAGGATGGAGTTGTGAATGTTGCGCTGGGACTTGGAAAATCAATTGTTGACGGTGGCGTCTCACTTCGGTTTACGCCGAAGTTTCCGAGGGTTCTTCCTCAATTCGCAACCCTCAAGGATATGATGAACAACTCACAGCACAGCTTCTATGCTGTGAGTATGGGTCACTCCGAATGGAGTTCTTCCCTTGATGAGGATCAATTTCTGATTCTTCAGGATCCTGGAGTTGCGGAGAGTGACGGAACCCTGGAATACCTGGCTTCAACATACGATGCGGCCAATGAGCGGGTACTTGACGGAATCATGCTACCAGGACCCAGGGTGATCAACTTCGCGCATATTCTCAAAAATAAAATCTTTCCACTCGCCCCTCTTACCGATACGCTGCTTACTATGGGCGAGGAAGCCATGGGGTGTCCTGTAGAGATCGAATTCGCGGTTACTCTCGGTAAGAAGCGACCCCTTCCAGCTGAATTCAGTCTGCTTCAGATAAGACCCATGGTGGTCAGTGACAGACTGGTGAAAGTAGATTTGGCTGATATGGAGAAAAAAGAACTTTTCTGCTGGACGGATACAGCGCTGGGAAACGGAATAATCGATACGATCAAAGATATTGTGTATGTAAAACCGGATCTGTTCGACGCATCGAAAACCCGCGCGATTGTAAAGGAAGTGGACAAACTCAACAGAGAACTGAGCAGTGAAGGTAAATCTTACATGCTTATCGGACCCGGCAGATGGGGTTCAACAGATCCCTGGCTGGGTATACCGGTAACCTGGAGCCAGATTTCAGGTGTGAAGGTTATAATGGAGGCAAGCCAGCAGAACATGAATATCGATCCATCGCAGGGATCTCATTTTTTTCAGAATATGACTTCGCTTGGTGTTGCCTACTTCACGGTGTCTCATGTCAAGGAAAGCAATTTTATAGACTGGTCGTGGCTTGATTTGCAACCGGCAGCAGCCGATGGCGAACTACTGCGTCACATAAGCCTTGAATCACCTGTAAAAGTAATGATTGATGGACGTTCCGGCAGTGGAGTAATGGTTAAACCATAGATACCGCTGCAATTTAACAAAGGAGAATGAGGGGGCTGCTTATGCATGAGATCCTTTACAAAGAGGAGATTGGACCTGACATTCATCTATATCGATTCCATGCGCCCGATGTGGCCAGGTATAGAAAGCCCGGCCAGTTCGTGATAGTGCGAATCAGCGATGAGGGAGAGAGAATTCCGATTACTATCGCTGACGTGAATACAGATGAGGGAAGCATTACTCTCATCGTGCAGTCAGTCGGGAAGACAACTCTGCAGATGGCCGGGATGAAGGTTGGAGACTCAATTCCGGACATAACCGGTCCTCTTGGGGTTCCTACTCATATTGAGAAAGTAGGGAACGTACTCTGCGTTGGCGGCGGGATAGGGATTGCTCCATTGTATCCTGTTGCGAAAGCAATGAAGGATATCGGTAACCGCGTGATGAGCATACTCGGCGCGAGATCCTCAAATCTTCTGATTCTCGAGAAGGAAATGGAAGATGTGAGCAGCGAAGTACTGATCACAACAGATGATGGAACAAAGGGCCGCAAAGGGCTGGTTACAGATGCCATAAAGGAACTTGTCGGTCAGGGTGAGAACTTCGATCTGTGCGTCGCGATGGGACCGCCGATCATGATGAAATTTGTCAGCCTTCTTACGAAGGAACTTGATATTCCAACTATCGTAAGTCTGAATCCGATCATGATCGATGGAACTGGCATGTGCGGAGGCTGCAGAGTGACCGTGGGAGGTGAGACCAAATTCGCCTGTGTGGATGGACCGGAGTTCGATGGCCATCAGGTTGATTTCGACGAACTGATGAAACGTCTGACGATGTATTCATCGCATGAAAAACAATCACTTGACCGCTATTCATCAGAAACAGGATGCAGGCTCGCCGGCACGTTGAAGGGGGATCAGGAATGAACATCAAGGAAAGACTCAAAATTCCGCCAACCATGATGCCCGAGCAGGATCCCGCCGAGCGGATCACCAATGTGGAAGAGGTTCCCCTTGGCTACACCCCTGAGATGGCCATGCTGGAAGCTAAGAGGTGCCTTCAATGCAAAACCGCGTTCTGTGTGGAAGGATGTCCCGTCGGAATTGACATTCCAGGCTTTATACAATTGATAGAGGACGGAGATTTCCGCGGAGCGATAAAGAAGATGAAGGAGAAGAATCTCCTCCCCGCCATCTGCGGCAGGGTATGTCCCCAGGAGGAACAGTGTCAGCTGGTCTGCACGGTTGGAAAAGCGCAGAAAGATCCATGCAAAGCAGTGATGATAGGGAAACTCGAACGGTTCATAGCGGACTGGGAACGGGAACAGGGAGAGTATGATCTTCCGCCCGAAGTCAAACCTTCAGGCAGGAAGGTCGCTGTCATCGGTGCTGGACCTGCAGGTTTAACGGTTGCAGGCGACCTGATCAGGTTCGGACATGAAGTGACGGTGTTTGAAGCTCTTCACAAGGCTGGAGGAGTGCTGGTTTACGGAATTCCCGAATTCAGGCTTCCCAAAGCTATTGTCCAGGGAGAAGTTGATTATCTCGAAAAACTAGGTGTCAATTTCAGATACAATTTTGTTGTCGGCAAGACAGCTCCGGTAAGTCAGCTTATCGAAGATTTCGATACAGTATTTATCGGGACCGGAGCAGGGCTTCCACGATTCATGAGGGTCGATGGAGAAAACCTCCTGGGTGTTCTATCCGCTAATGAGTATCTGACAAGGGCCAACCTGATGAAAGCTTACAGTTTTCCGGAAACCGATACGCCTATAGTAACAGGGAAGAAAGTAATCACTGTCGGCGGCGGAAACGTTGCTATGGACTGCGCCAGAACTGCACTGAGAATGGGCGCTGCCAGATCGCTTATCGTTTACCGCAGAGCAGAGGAACAGATGCCGGCAAGACTAGAAGAGATTCATCATGCCAGGGAAGAGGGAGTTGAATTCCACCTGCTGCAGAACCCCGTCAGTCTTATCGGGAATGAGGATGGATGGATATCTGGAGCCAGGCTCATTAAAATGGAACTGGGAAAACCAGACTCTTCAGGAAGAAGAAGACCTGTTCCCATTGAAGGGTCAGAATTCATCGAAGAGACCGACGCGCTGATCGTCGCGATAGGTAACAGTCCAAACCCTCTTGTACCGGCTTCATTCCCGGAGCTGGAGGTCACAAGATGGGGCGGAGTTGTTGTCAACGAGTTAACAGGTCAAACCTCGGTTCCCGGTGTCTTTGCCGGAGGTGATATCGTACTCGGGGCTGCGACGGTTATTCTCGCGATGGGACACGGCCGGCGTGCAGCAAAGGCGATGAATCTGTATCTGAATTCCGGTCGCTGGGTCGATCTGGACAAAGCAATGGACCTGTCCAGAGCCGAGGTGCGGTAACCTGTGATGTTCTTGACTTTACTGAATGTGGAACGTAGCGTTCCCCCATTCATTCAAATATGCCCTAACGGAGGAGGAATCCATTGAAAGGCCGCGTACTAATTATTGATGATGAAGCTGAGATTCGACGCAATCTTACGGTAGGTCTTACCCAGGAAGATTACACTGCCGTCGCTTGTCCTGATGGTATTTCCGCGATTCATGAACTGAACCGGTCTCGAGAAAAGGGCGTAGCCTACGATTATCTTATTACTGACATATTCATGCCGGATATTGATGGTCTGAAGATACTCAAGGTGATAAAAAATCAGTATCCCGACCTCCCGGTTCTGGTTATTACGGGCTTCGGAGATGAGAGACTGATGATGACCGCGCTTTCAGAACAGAACACCGGTTTTCTCGATAAGCCATTTGAAATATCGGCTCTCGTAGAAGCACTTGAAGAATTGTCTCCTGGAAAAACCGGAGTAGATAAAGAAGAATCTTCATTTGATGACGGTATGCGGGAATCGGTAAGTGCCTACCTGACCGTGAAGATAACGGAGCCTGACAGAAGCATGGAGATATTTGATATCCTTTACAGGATGGATGGTATCCAGTCATGCGATGCTGTAAGAGGTGATTTCGACATAATACTTCTCGTTCAGGCTTCTTCAACGGATGAAATCCAGGAGATATTCACCAGAGTGAAAGGGCTGGATGGCATTGAAGTACTGTCCATGTCTCAGATTGAGCGGCCAAAGCTCGACAGAGATGTAGATTCCTTTATCGATACATACCAGAAGGCTGTCAAACGGGACGTTCAGGCAGAGGCCAGAAGACAGCCTGGAACGATGAGTTATATCATCGTTGATATAGATCCGGATGCGATTCAGCAGATATTTACAACTGTTTTCTTCATCGATGAAGTTGTCTTCTGTGATGTTATCGAAGATGGCGCTAAACTTGTTGGTATGATTACCGGTCATGGAGCCATGGGGAGAACTCCCCGGATAATTGAGAAACTGAGTCAGATTGATGGTGTTCTCAGAGTTCGTGAAGCCAAAGTAATAAATCTTATTGATGACTGATGGCCGCTCAATCTTTTCAGGGTTGTCATCCGGATAATGAAATAGAACTGATATATGATCTGAATCTGTTTTTGCGGACCGAAAACGGAATTCGGGTCAATGAGAGGAAGTGGTGATCACGGCTACAATTAAGGAGAATTTCAGTTACAGGCTATGGAGATATGATGGAGCACCCGGTGAGCTTATTCCTCTTCTGCAGTCTGCCCAGGAACACTTCGGTTACATACCCATTCGTGCGATCAACTACATTTCCGGAGTAACCGGAATACCTGAGTCGGATATCTACGGAGTTATTACTTTTTACAGTCAGTTCAGACTTCGCCCCATGGGTAAGTACATTATTCGTGCGTGCGCCGGGACTGCCTGTCATGTATCCGGGGCTAAAATGATCATAGAGACTATCGAGGACGAACTTGGGATAGAAGTCGGTGATACGTCGGAAGACGGGATGTACACTCTGAATACGGTAGCCTGCATCGGCTGCTGTTCTCTTGCGCCTGTTATAATGATTAATGACGAGACTTTCGGTAGGCTTACACCTGCGTCACTGCGGAAACTTCTTCGTGAACATATCCGTAAATCTGGCGCAAAAGCCGATTCTGTCGCAGGAGCATCCTGCAGCGGTTAAACGTTTCGATTGATGAAATCCATTTGTGAAAAACGTCTGGAGCGCTGAAATGAAGACAATTGTAGTAGGTATGGGAACATGCGGTCTTTCCGCAGGTGCAAGGGTTGTGTTCGAAAAGCTGGAGGAGCTTACCGGCGCGAATCCGGATATCTGCCGGCTGACTATATCCGGCTGCATCGGCATGTGCTATCGGGAACCTCTGGTGGAAATCAGGGATGGCGTCCGCAGAGTTTTCTACGGAGGAGTCACCACAGAATCCGCTGAAAAGATTTTCGAGAATCATGTGCTTAATGATGAAAGAATTGAAGACGACAACCTGGTTTACATTATTGAACAGGACGGATCGACTTCCGGTTCCGAAGCTGCTTTTCTTGACCTTCAGGAGAGAATAGTCCTCCGCAATTGCGGCACGATCAATCCTGAGTCCATTTCAGATTACATGGAATCAGGCGGTTACGAAAGCCTGAAAACGATTCTTTTCAAGATGTCTCCTGAGCAGATAATTCAGGAAGTGAAGAATTCGGGACTTCGCGGAAGAGGGGGAGCCGGATTTCCCACAGGTCTGAAATGGTCTTTTGCCGCCTCAAATGAAGCTGACAGAAAATATGTAGTATGCAATGCCGATGAAGGGGACCCGGGTGCTTTTATGGATCGTTCTGTTCTGGAGGGAGATCCTCACTCCATTCTGGAAGGCATGATCATCTGTGCCAGAGCCATACGCGCGAACTTCGGCTATATCTACTGCAGAGCGGAATATCCACTGGCAATTCACCGGCTTGAAATAGCCCTGTCAGAAGCCAGAGAGAAGGGGTATCTCGGTAAAGATATACTGGGTTCCGGCTTTGATTTTGACATTAAGATCAAGCAGGGTGCGGGAGCGTTCGTCTGCGGAGAAGAGACAGCGCTTTTTGCCTCGATCGAAGGCGAACGCGGAATGCCCCGTATCCGCCCTCCTTTTCCAGCGGAAAAAGGTCTCTGGCAGAAACCAACCAATAACAATAATGTGGAAACCTACGCCAATATTCCATGGATAATAGCGAACGGTGCTGACGCATATGCTGCTTTCGGAACAGAGAAAAGTCCCGGCACCAAGGTTTTTGCCCTTGCTGGTAAAGTAGTTCACGGAGGTCTTGCCGAGGTCTCAATGGGAACCACAATAGATGACCTCGTCTTCAGGATCGGTGGAGGCATCAAGGAAGGCAGGGAGTTCAAGGCTGTGCAGATGGGCGGCCCATCCGGCGGCTGTATTCCGGCAAGTCTGAAGAATACACCGGTGGATTTCGAATCAATACCTGCCACCGGAGCCATAATGGGTTCAGGCGGAATGGTTGTAATGGACGACACAACCTGCATGGTCGAAATCGCAAGGTTCTTTCTTGACTTCACACAGAACGAGTCCTGCGGTAAATGTACTTTCTGCAGGATAGGTACTCTCAGGATGCTTGAAATTCTTGAGAGACTTACCCGTGGTGAGGGTCTTCCTGAAGATATTGAAAAACTTGAGCAGCTTTCAATTCAGATAAAGGAAGCAAGTCTCTGCGGGCTCGGGCAGACAGCTCCTAATCCTGTGCAGACAACGATACGTTATTACCTGGATGAATATCTGGCACATATTAACGATAAGCGGTGTCCGGCAGGAAGCTGCCTGGCTCTGGTTGAATTCAGTATTGATGCTGATAAGTGTGTCGGATGCACGATCTGCGCGAAGAATTGCCCGGTTGACGCAATCTCCGGAAAAGTCAAAGAACCACACGTTATTGATCAGGAAATCTGCGTGAAATGCGGCAAGTGCATTACAAGCTGTAATTTCAACGCAGTAATTACAAGGTAGGAGCGGCCAATGGAAAAAATCAGACTGAAGATCAACGGTCAGGAAGTAGAGGCCACTCCAGGGAAAACAATTCTTGAAGTGGTTCAGGAGCAGGAACTCGATAACATACCTACTCTCTGTCACTCACCTGAACTCGAACCTTACGGTTCCTGTTTCGTGTGTGTGGTCGAGGTAAAGGGAAGGGCGAATCTTGTCCCTTCATGCGCGACTCGAATCGCTCCGGATATGGAAATCCTTACGAGAAGCGAAAGAGTTCTGGCGTCCAGAAAAACAGCGCTCGAATTGCTGCTGTCCAACCATTATGCTGATTGTGTATCCCCCTGTATGGAGGGATGCCCCGCCGGTGTTGACGCCCAGGGATATATTGCGCTTTCGGCGATGGGACAGTACAGAAAAGCTGTCGACCTCATTCGCGAAAAGAATCCCTTTCCGGCTGCCTGCGGAAGAGTGTGCGTCCGGAAGTGCGAGGATGTCTGCAGGAGAATGGACGTAGATGCGTCCGTTGCGATAAACAACATCAAGAGATTTGTCACTGATTCCCCCGAGGCTTACGCCACGAAACCGTTATGTGCCCCCGCAACCGGTAAAACTGTGGGGATCATCGGCGCTGGACCGGCGGGTCTTACCGCCGCCTGGTTCCTTGGAAAAAACGGGATCAAATGTGAAGTCTACGAAGCCATGGATCGTACAGGAGGAATGCTGCGATACGGTATTCCCGAATACAGACTTCCGGACGATGTTCTCGACAGGGAAGTGGATTACATCTGCAGAACAGGTGCCGAGATTCACTGCGGTGTACGGGTGGGGAAGGATATCACGCTGGATGAGATCAGGGAAAAGCATAACGCTGTTTTCATCGGAGCAGGCGCATGGACAGGCAAGGCAATGCGGGTTGAGGGTGAGTTTGATACCGAAGGCGTCGTAACCGGCGCTGACTTCCTGGTCGAGAAGGCAGATGATCCTGAGCCGCTGAAGGGTACTGTGGTTGTGGTCGGCGGTGGAAATACAGCTATGGACGCGGCAAGAACCGCCTGGAGACTGAACGCGGACAAGGTCATTGTCCTTTACAGAAGAACCAAAGCGGAGATGCCGGCTGACGCCATGGAAATTGAAGATTGTCTTGAAGAGGGCATTGAGATCATGGAACTGGCCGCACCGATCGGTATCGTGAGGAAGAATGACAGACTCAGCGCTTTTCGCTGCCAGCGCATGAAGCTCGGTGAGCCGGATGATTCCGGAAGACGAAGACCTGTTCCACTGGAAGGTTCGGAATTTGACCTTCCCTGTGACCTGGCTATTTCAGCCATCGGGCAGAATACAGTTCTTGATGGACTTGTAGAAACCAGAGATGGCGATGTGAACCTGACAAGATGGAATACATACATTGCGGATCTCAGTACGATGGCTACGAACATTGAAGGAGTATTTGCAGGTGGTGATGCTGCGGATGATGGGCCTACCGTTGTTATCGATGCTATCAGAGACGGTCAGAGAGCTGCAAGGGCAATAACAGCCTGGCTTAACGGCGTCCAGCCGAAACCTTACCCGTTCGTGGTTGCAAAGGAATTCTGGTCAAAGCCTGGTAAAGCTGAACTCGGCGATATAAAGGAATCACCCAGGCATGAAGTCCACCAGATAGACGTTGAAGACCGCAGAAACAGTTTTACAGAGGTGTCGAATGGTTTTGAACCTGAGGATAACGAGCATGAATGCGATAGGTGCCTTTCCTGTGGCTGCGTAAGATTCGATGACTGTGATCTCCGGCTCTATGCTGAGGAATATGGCGTTGATATGGAGTACTTCAAAGGCCATGTAAGAAAACACAAGGTTGATGACAGACACCCGTACATATCCTACGATCCCAATAAATGTGTACTCTGCGCAAGATGTATTCGAACCTGTGCGAAGGTCCTTCCGATTTCCGCCATAGGACTTGTGGGAAGAGGATTCAAAACCGAGATGCGCCCCGCTATGAACAATCCTCTTGTTGAAACAAGCTGTGTGAGCTGCGGAAACTGCGTCGATGCCTGTCCGACCGGAGCGCTTACGGTGAAATATCCATTTCCGGGAAGAGCATGTCTTGAGACTGAGGATATATCCACACATTGTGGTTTTTGTTCTATCGGGTGCGAACTGTCTGTAAGGAAGTTCGGCGATGGAAGGTACTTCATAACCTCCAGCGGTATCCCCGGGGATTATCTCTGCAGGTATGGAAGATTCGGCCATGAGCTTTTCATTAAGCAGGATAGACTGGTGCAGCCGGTCATAAGAAGCGGTAACTCCTATAGTAATGTTGGCTATGATGCTGCCTATGGCAGAATTGTAGAATCCCTGAAGGCTTCTGCTGAAAAATACGGACCTGCGAGCGTAGCCGTATTTGTATCTCCGGAACTGACAAACGAGGAACTGTACATTGCCGGCAGGATCGCCAGAGAGGGGATTGGTACGAATAATATCGGTTCTCTTGCAATTATTTCGGGCAGCGGGCGTTCAGGTGTTCTCGATAAAGCTATGGGCTTTACAGCATCTACAGCTGACAGAAAATGCCTCGGGGAAGCCGATCTGATTATCTGCAACAATACATCAATGGAAGCAGATCATCTGGTTCTTGCCGTCGAAGTGATACAGTCTGTCAAAAGTGGAGCCAGACTCATCGTATCAAACTCAATGCTTGATTCGACCGATCAGCATCTTGCCAGTCTTGCGGTCGATCCCATGAGAGGGAGAGCATCCATTTTCTGGAATGCGGTAATGCAGGTTCTGCTCGACAGTGGAGATATTAAGGGTAGTTCCTCCTTCCTTTTAAACAGGGATGTGTCCGTAAAAGCGGCTGCTGCCAGATCAGGTGTTGAGGAAGAGAGCATTCTCGAAGCTGCAGAGCTGCTTAGAAACTCCGGAAAAGTTGTCTTTATTCACAGTCCTGACCGCCCTCAGGATGCTTCTCCTGATGATACAGAGATATTCGCTGATCTTGCGATCATGCTCACAGCTGCGGGAAAGAAGACGGACATACTTCTTCCGAGGTTGATAGCTAACAGCGCCGGTCTTGAGGTTATGGGAGCTGACCCTGCTTTTCTGCCTGGAAGAATTCCTGCTGAGGGAGAGCTGCCCGGTGCCTCTACAATTCAGGACCTGAGAAATATCCTTGAGAACGGTGATATCAGGGCTGCGCTCATTATCGGTGAAAACCCGCTTGAGTACAACAGAACCGGCACCTGGTTCCAGAATGTGGAATTTCTTGCTGCTGTTGACTGGGCCGATACCGAGACAACAAGGTTTGCCGATGTCACGCTTCCCGGAAGCACTTTCCTTGAAACTCCAGGAACAAGATGTAATTTCGAGGGTGAGCTTACATCCTTCACGGGAGCTGTATCTCCGCCTTCCGGCATAACATCTACGGAAGCGCTTACCTGCCTGGCAAAGGCATTCGGGGTGGATATCGCGGATGGTCTGTTCGATGAGATCGACAGGATAGTGAGAAAGAACCTTGGCGATCTTACCCGCTTCTACTGGAATACCGGTGAGAAGAGGAACTGGGACGGTAAAGGAGAACTGGTAGCGATTGAAGCAGATGTAAAAGCTACTTCTATCCTGCCCCCGATGACTCACAGTCAGGAGTACAGGAAAGAGATCAGGGAAGTGGGAACAGAGCGCTTCCGTGTCCTTTAATAGGTTTAACCTGATAACTGCCAGGCTCTGGCGTATGTTCCCTGGAAGATGATCTTCCCTGTACAGCACCGCGTCCGAATACTTGCTGAAATTCATCCGTACAGGTGAGAAGGGAACGCATTATGTGAAAGGATAATGTTCTCTATATTACAACTGAAAGCAAGGGTCTCATCCCGACGGCACGGATTGAACGCGCGATTCTTCTCGTTCGTAACGAGAAGGTCATACTCGACCAAGATCTCGCTGAGTTGTACGGCGTTGAGACAAGGGTGCTTGTTCAGGCAGTGAAACGGAACATTGACCGTTTCCCGTTAGATTTCATGTTCCAACTCAGCGAGGAAGAGTTCTCTAACTTGAGATCACAGATTGTGAGATCAAGTTGGGGCGGTCGGCGCACAGCGCCTTATGCGTTTACCGAACAGGATGTCGCTATGCTCTCGAGCGTTTTGCATAGCGCAACCGCTGTGCAGGTGAATATCAAGATCATGCGTGCTTTCGTCCGCCTCCGGAGGATGTTGGAGGAGCATGCTGATCTGGCACTCAAGCTTGATCCTCCCCCAAAGCGTCACCAGATTGGCTTCCATGTACGTGATTGATCCGGCAGAATAATTGCATATATGCATGGGAGATAGTTCCATCAACAAATGCATCAACCAGAAACAGTAGCATTGATCTTGGCTTGGTGAATTCTGTTTTGGTTATGTAGAGCGTTATCTCAAGAATACTTGACGTATAACGTTATACGATATAGATTCAACATATGATACAGAGTTTTAAGTGCAGAGAAACTGAGAAGCTCTTCAACAGAGAACACTCGAGAAAGCTACCTTCTTCTATCCAAAGGGTTGCATTCAGAAAATTGAGGATGCTTCATAGAAGTTCAAGTACTGAAGATTTGAGAGTTCCACCGAGTAATCGATTCGAATCTCTTAGCGGAAGACGGAAAGGACAGTATAGCATCAGAATCAATAAGCAATGGCGAATCTGCTTCGTTTGGAAAAACGGAAACGCGTTCGAAGTTGAGATTATTGATTTTCACTAGAGGTGAAATATGAAAATAATGAAACCACTGCATCCAGGAGAAGTTCTTATGGAGGAGTTCATGCTCCCTCTTGGGCTAAGTCAGAACAAACTAGGAAATGAGCTGGGAGTTTCTCCTCGTCGCATCAATGAAATAGTGCATGGAAAGAGGCGGATAACCGCAGATACTGCCCTTCGTCTTGGCATGTATTTTGGAAATTCTCCAAGCTTCTGGCTTGGATTACAGATGGATTACGACTTGGACAGCACTATTGATGCAAATATGGAAAAAATAGCAGAAGAAGTTCATCAATACCATGCAATATAGAATGAGATATCAATTGCATGAACCAGTCACAAATGCATAGTGTTGAACCGTAGTAATATCTGTGCTGGTTATGCAAAGCGTTCGCTTCGAAAAGGAATAACTCACTGGCGTTGCATAATGTTGCACTATGATGTATATATGCAATGCAGAAGCGGAGGTGATGAAATGGCTACAGCTGTACGGATATCGGAAGAGCTCATGCGAGAGGCTAAGCTGATGAGCTCCGTCGACAGTCGATCTGCAACTGGTCAGATCGAGCATTGGGCAAGGATTGGGAAGTGCGCCGAGGAAAATCCGAATCTTACTTACAGCCTGATCAAGGACATTCTGATCGGTCTGGAGGAATTAAATCACAATGATTCCCTAGAGTATAAGTTCGGATAGCACTCTATGAGAGTCGTCCAATCCAGATTATTCGTAAAGAGAATCAGACGGTTTCGGAAACAGGAAAAGCAAGTTCTTGATCAACAAGTTCGTGCGATCTTGGATAATCCGAAAATTGGTCAGGAGAAGCGTGGTGAGTTACGGGGAGTCTTCGTGCACAAATTCAAAATCCATTCTACGCAATACCTCCTTGCCTACCGCATCAAGGAGAACGAGGCCCTGGAGCTCATCATGATTGGACCTCATGAAAATTACTACAGGGATCTGGCAAAATACACCAAGGACAGGAAATAATGAGCGAAAAATCGAATTCAGCGGATTCCTGAACTCACCGTTGATTCGAAGCGTTTGTGTATAGTAAGAATAAACGCAATTGTGTTTATCCTGCTAATATGGAGTGATAAGAACTATGAAAATTCTTGCTATTATCGGTAGTCTTAGGAAAAAGAACACCTACAATGTAATAAAGAAAATTGAAGAATATCACAAAGCATATACAAAGGAATGCGAATATGAATATCTATTTTTAAAGGATATGGATTTTCAGCATTGTAAAGGATGTTTCTTATGTATATCAAAAGGAGAATGTTTTTGTCCTTTAAATGATAACAGAGATATTATTATTCAAAAAATTGAATCAGCAGACTGTATTATTCTTGCCAGTCCAAATTATTCTATGAATGTAAATTGGCTGACAAAAAATATGATTGACCGTTTTGCATATAATCTTCATAGACCGATGTATTTTAATAAACGATTTTTTTTACTCATTACAACTGGAAATTTTATGGGTGCAAAGCAAGCAATGAAAGCTCTTTCTGTATTGCCTTCCGGTGGGAAGATAGTTGGAAAATTAATTATAGATACTGCTCCTGAGATGAGTATAAAAAAGAGACAAAAGCAGGAAAAAAAGATAATTAATAAGTCAAAGCAGTTTTTTAAAATAGTTGATAAAAATTACTCTCATTCTCCACCTTTTGGTAATTTATTCTGGTTTGCAGCTTTTAAAGCAACTGGAGAAGCTTTTAAAGAGACACTTCCTGCTGATTATGAATATTATAAAAACAAAGATTACTTTATTGATGTTAAATTGACAATAATTAAAAAAGTATTAATAAAAAGTTTTACAAAGATATATAAATTTATGATTAATAAGGGAATTATATAATCATCGGCGAACATTAAGAATATAAATGAGAAAAACACATAAAAAATCGTTCCACCTGACATTTTTCCGCACCGCTCCAAAATGCAGGTGAACTCAATCGTTAACCCTTGACATAACCAAAGGTATGATAAATGGTAATACCGGAGGTGAATCGCATGAGTACTGCAAAGATAGCTATCAGCATGAATGAAGAAATGCTCCATCAACTTGATGATCTTGTTTCTAAATCAGAGTTTTCCAGCAGAAGCGGAGCCATACAAAAGGCAGTTCGTGAAATGCTTGAAAAGAAATACGGCAATAGGCTTGCGCGGGAATGCGCGAAGCTGGATCCCGAAGAAGAAATGGCTATTGCTGAAGAAGGCATGAATAGTGAGCTTGGGTCATGGCCGGAATACTGAGAGGCGATATTCTCTGGGCTGATCTGAATCCTACAATAGGACATGAACAATCTGGGAAGAGACCAGTACTGGTTCTCAGCAACGATGTTTTCAATGACCGCTCAGGTACAGTGATAGCTGTTGCCTTAACTAGCAGAGAGCCCAGAGCAGGATTTCCACTAACCTTTGAGTTATTAGATACATTGCTCCCGAAGAAATCATGGATCAAGATCAGCCAGATCAGGACTCTGTCGATCAAGCGCATCGGCAAGAAGATCACCAGGATATCTCCAGAGGAACTTGCTGCAATTCTTGCTGGTTTGAATGAAGTTATCGGGGGTTAACAATAAAATACAGCAGCACTGCCGCTCGAATGCTCTCAATACTTATTTTCAGCAGTCTGCTGATTTGAAGCGATAGCTAAGAAAAGGAGTACCAATGTCATTAATAGCATTCTTGATTTCTTTTGTCCTTGCAGCTACCGGTGTTACTATTACAGAACCGGAAGACTGGGCCGCTTATAATCTTGATGAGCTTCCCGGAATTAGAGCAATTGTAGAAAACGAAAATGTAATACCTGATTCGGTACACTACACTCTTAATGGGGATCCTGTTGTTCTGATCCCAAGGCTGAACACCGACTGGCCTACTTACATGCAGAATTACCAGAACCACGGGTATTCAGAGTCACCGGCTGTTACCGACAACACAATATTGTGGACTGCACCGGTCACAGGGGATTATCATGAATTCCCCACTCCAGTAGTTGTGGATGGACTGGTCTACTATCCACAGGATGGTGGTGGACCTGGTGGTGGTGGGGATTCGCTCTATTGCCTTAATGCCGCAACCGGAGAGATCATCTGGAAGTACAGAACAGGCTATACGGATGATGCTGTGACCGTATATGATGGATATGTCTACACGCCCAGTGACTCTCTCTGGTGTCTTGATGCTCTTACTGGTGAGAGGATGTGGGCATTCGGAGGAGCAAATGCTCGTGGAGGAACCCCTATTATCATTGGCAACAGTGTATTCTGTGCTGAGGGAATAGACAACTCCGGATCTGATGACAGTACTATTGTCTATCGACTTGATGCCGCTACTGGAGAAGTTCAGTGGTCTCAGGTTTTCACTGGCGTAACCACAAGCTGTATGGGACTCTATAACGATATGCTGATTGTTCCAACAAATCTCTGGAATGACTATTCGCCTCTGGTGGCTCTGAACACTGAAACCGGTGAAATCATCTGGGAGAACTACGATTCTTTTTCGGGATACTGGGACTCATCTCCTGTAATAGTTGATGGAATCATATACATAAGCGGGGATAAGGTAAGAGGTATTACTGCCAGTACAGGAGAAACATGCTGGGAAGCTGACATACATCTCTGGCCCAATGAACCGACTATGTCATATCATGACGGACTGCTCTATACTGCAGTTGGATGCATAGAAACGCTTGCAGGAGGGGTGGTCTGGCTGGCGCCGCAATATTACTTCCAGCATGGTTCCTCAGGTATTGCAGGCGGATTGTTTTCTTTCTGTGAACAATGGCCTGATACAGCATCATTCGTCACAATGAACTGCTCCGATGGAACGGAAGCATGGCATTATCAGATAGCATGCGGACCGGTTGGGCTGGTATCAAGCCCCTCGATAGTTGATGGAGTGATGTACGTGGCCGGAACAGACTGGAATCTCTACGCTTTCGGCACCGGCCTGAAGTACACTTACCTTGATGACACATTGAATCCCGAGGTTGGCTGGAATGAGCTTGTTGCCACTTCATTTGATAATGGTGTCGCCGTGGCTTCCGATACGGTGAATTTCTACATCAATCCGACCGGGATCGAATTCGAGCCCTCCAGGAGGCTCCTTCTGACTGGTTCCCCCAATCCATTTTCCTCTTCAACCGAGCTTTCATTCTCTCTTTCTGAACCTGGATACACGTCAATTGAAGTGTATGACCTTTCCGGCAGAATAGTCTCTACCCTTGAAAGTTCAGAGCTTATGGCCGGAGTACATTCCGTGCAGTGGAACGGCAGAAGCCGGAACGGGGAGCCTGTTTCAGCAGGCCTTTACTTCTGCAGAATTCAGTCTGGTGGGATTTCTGAAACCACAGGCTTGTGTCTTTTGAGATAAGAGCCATAAATCGCTGGAGAAGGATTTCAAGGACTGAAGCCCTTGAAACCTCTCAGCTCAAACGTTCTGCAACAGAAATGAGATCTCAATGTACTTGACAAAACGGGTAATCATACATACAATGTACATATGATAAGTTTTGAATGGGATTCTGAGAAGAACCGGAAAAATATCCGGAAACATGGCATATCTTTCAAGGAGGCGGTCACTGCTTTCACAGATGGGTTTGCTAGAACGATTCAGGATCCAGATCATTCCAATGAAGAGGATCGCTTCATACTATTGGGTATGTCGACTACACTAAAATTGCTGATTGTCTGCCATTGCTTCAGAGAGAAGAGCAAAGTTATTCGAATAATATCTGCAAGAAAGGCAGACAAAAGCGAAACAAAACAATACGGAGGATTCAGATGAGAGAAAGCTACGATTTTTCAGATTCGAAATCTAATCCATATATCAAGGATCTGAAAAAGTCAGTAACAATCAGGCTCGGTATTGATGTGGTGGAGTATTTCAAGGTTATGTCAAAAGAAACCGGCATTCCTTACCAGAGTTTGATCAATCTCTACCTCAGGGATTGCGTTCAAAACCATCGAAAACTTGAACTCAAATGGGGTTCATGAAATAGACCGCAGAACAAATGCATGAGCCAGCCACAGGGGCATAGTTTTAAACCGAAGTAATTCCTATGCTGGTTATGCAGAACGTTCTACCCTTGATTTTGGCAAAGGTATTTTCTGTTCTGGTTATGGGCTTTGCTTTTGATATCCCCCAAGCTGTTGATAGACATATATGGAAACTGCATTCCTCACTAAATCCGAGTCAGCTCCAGATCAGTTTCTTCATCTGAAGTTATGGATACCTACGGAAATATTTCTGGTCAACGTCATTGCTGTGAGTTTACTCCGGTAATCCTGCAACAGAACTCACCACAGCAGGGCTTGGCTGTAAGTCACGTAGTAGATGATCTGTTTCACTCCCTTATGCGGTCCTTCTCATCAAAAAGGATACCTTCCATTGAAAGGAGCCTTCTTTTCATATCGGTACCGCCCTGGAAACCGCCCGGAGTTCCGTCAGACCGAATAGTTCTGTGACAGGGAATGATTATCGGGAAGGGATTGCGGGCAAGAGCATTTCCCACTGCGCGGCTGCTGCCAGGGCTGTTAATTAGTTCCGCAAGGCGCTGATATGTACTGACATGTCCGCGGAGAACTGAGTGTTCTGCAACGAGAACTTTCTTCTGGAATTTTGAACATAGATCCATCCGGACAGATGAAAGCGAGAAGCTGATATCCGCTCCGATCAGGAATGCTTCGATATCTCCCGCAATCGAATCAATCACGCAGCATGTACCTGGACTGCAATCATGGAAGAATTCTGATACGTATGTTTCGGCAGTCACACCCTGTCCCGAGAGAAGCACTCTGAATATTACAGGCTCACCACGGAACATTGACCAAAGAACAGCAGTTGACCCGAAAATTGGTGAGTGAGTGTATAGAAAGAATCTTCCAGTATCAATATTTTTCATTATCTAATTGATTCGACTGTCTTTACCTGCGGCTAAACCGAGTCCGTTTCCTCTTTCGTATTATTCCCGGTCATTCTTTTGTGAATATCCGGATAGTGTATCTTCATACACTCAGGGCATATCGAATGTGTGACATGAGCATTTGTATGTGTGGTAATGTAATCGTCAACCTGCTGCCAGTAGTTCTTGTCATTCCTGACTTTCTTGCAGAATGAACAGATTGGCAGGATACCCTGCAGGGTTTGTATATGATCGAGAGAGTTCTGGAGGTCTTTCGCATGACTCAGTAATCTGTTCTGCATTTCAATAATCCGGCTGCCTGCGTTGATGCGGGCACGGAGTTCTTCGGGATAGAAGGGTTTTGTAATGTAATCGTCTGTTCCTGTATCAAGACCTTCAACTATGTCTTCCTTGTTGTCCTTCACGGTTAGCATGATGATGTAAAACGGATTGTCGCTATCCGTTGAACGAATTCTCTTGCATAGATCAAGGCCGCTCAGGCCAGGCATCAGCCAGTCAAGTAATATCAGCCTTGGCGTATCCGGCTGTCTGGTAACGGTCCAAGCCTTTTCACCACTTGATACTGCGGTTACATCATGACCGCACTTGCACAAAATGCTCGACAATGTGTTTCGTGTAGAGAGATCATCCTCCACTATCAGAATTCTCATAGTATTGCCTGCCTTATTTCTTTTTCAGCTTCCGCGAATCGGTTCATCAGTTCGTTCAGCAAAGATACCGCAGTAACAGGATCGCCTGTTCTGCTTGCTTTCTCAATTCTGGATGCGACCTTTTGGAGTTCTAAAGCGGCCATGTTGGCAGCTGCGCCGTTTATGCTGTGAGCCAGAAGCTCAGCTCCACGAATATCATTTTCATCAAGTCTGTCTTTCAGCATATCAATTCTGTTACGGATGTCACTCAGAAAAATTTCCGCGATAGATTTTGCGAGAGTACTGTCTCCCATCATGCGTTCAATGAGGTCATCAGGATCGAAGATGGATCTGTCACACGCTGATAAGGACACTGATTTACTCCAAATTATAATCGTTCTTTAATTCTAATGGATTCATCAGAATAATCATAGTCAGCAGTCTATTCGAATATCCTGCCGGAGTTGCTGCTGCAACGGCGTATATCAGGATTCATCACAGGCACTCATTTCGAGGCAACGTATGTGCATAATAGAACATATCTTCGCTAATATTTGCATTCAACGGGCTCTTTGTGGGCAACAGCTTTTAGCCTGTGCTTGACGGGTCATGCAAAATCCTGCATCTAATAAACTAATTATTTATTAAGGCATGCTGAACCGCAGCTGGAAAAAGAAACTGTTTGACTGATTTATTATGGGAAAGAGCAGAAATAAGGGGAAGCGTTCATGATTCGTCTTGAGAACCTCTATTCACTGATCGAAGGAAACTTTGATTTTCTCCTTGCAGTAGATGGAAATGAGAAGATTATCCATGTCAGTCCGCTTCTGAAACACACATGTTCACCATGTGATTCCGACGTTTCAGGAGCCCACCTGATTGATATTCTTGAAACTGATTCTCTCTCATCTTTGCGCAAAGCAATAATCGAGGTTCGAAATGGAACCAGGGGAATACACGCTCTTTTGTCCACAATCTCTGAGAGATCAACCCCGATTCCAATGAATGTTGGTTACATAGAAAGTGTTCAGGGCGGTATTTACCTTTTCTTCGGAGCGCAGACTGACTCGCTTCGAAGAATCAGTGACTGGGAAAAGGAAGAAAGGGTGAAGGAGCTGTCCTGCCTTTACTCGGTTTCGGAATGGATAGAAGTATCCGAGTCCATCAGTGATTTTTTCACAAGACTTCCGGAATATCTCTCAAGAGGTATGCGTTTTCCGGAAGAAGCGGTTGTCTGTTCCATATATCAGGGTTTGGAGTACGGTCAGGAGCTGGTGGGAGAGGAATTCATAACAGTCAATCTGGTTGTTAACGGTGAGCAGAAAGGTGAGATAAGAGTTGGATACCTGAGCAAAACTCGTGATATGCTGCCTGAAGAGCAGAAAATGCTGTTCGAAATAGGAAGAATGCTCAGCCTGGCGCTCGAAAGGAAAGAACTCTCCGAGAAAATCGTTCTCAAACAGGAAGAGGAAGAGGAGTTCAACAGACATCTGAAAGAGCTTGAAAAAGAGATCGGGAAACGGGAAAAGGAGCTTAAAGCACAGAAGCAGAAATTGAGTACTGCTGATTCCTATCTGAACCGAGTCAACAAAAGCTGGGATGAAGCCAGCCGAAGGCTTGAAACCATGTTCCAGGCTATCCCTGATGAAGTAATGCTCATTGATCTCAATAGAAACGTGGTTATGAGCAACCAGGAGAAGATAGTAACCGGTGACAAATGCTATAGAACTTATTTTAAAAGGGATACTCCATGTGAGGATTGCCGGCTGGCAAAGATAAAGCGGGACAAAACACCGATTACCATTACCATGAGAGATGATGACAGATATCTTCAGGTTCACGCTCTTCCTATATACAACCAGGAAGAGGAAGTCGATGGAATCCTTGAATTCTACAGGGATATCACGCTTGAGAAGACTTACGAACAGCAGCTGCAGCAGGCCGACAAACTTGCTTCTCTGGGTCAGCTTGTAAGCGGTATCGGTCATGAGATCAACAATCCAAACCAGTTCATCAGGGGAAACATCAAGATCATCAACCAGGCGATAACGGACATGCTGCCGATTGTGGATGATTACTACAAAGAACATCCGGATCTTAAAATCGCCAGGCTTAAATACGATTTTTTCAGAGAGCATATCATGACCCTTGTAGATGACATGTCTCACGGTTCGGAACGGATAAAAGGCATTGTGGAGGGTCTTCGGGGTTTTGCCAGAAAGGATGAGGGGCTTCTTCTGGATACTGTGGATGTCAATACTCTCATAGAAGCTACGACCAGGCTGGTTCAGAACGAAGTACACAAACATGCTGAGATCGAACTTGGGCTGAGCAAGGGGGTAAAGACGTTCACAGGCAATTCCCAGAAAATAGAGCAGGTGCTTGTAAACCTCATAGTGAATGCCGCTCAGGCTATCCCGGATGACATTAAGGGGCTGATTACCGTCAGGACCAGGATGGATAAAAAAGCCGTTGTCATAGAGATTGAGGACAACGGCAAAGGGATGGATGAGAAAACCCTTAAGCTGATTTTCGATCCGTTCTTTACAACAAAACGCACAAAGGGTGGGACAGGCCTGGGTCTCGCGATTGCCTTCAGAATTATAGAGGAGCATGGTGGAAACATTTCAGTAAGCAGCAAACCGGGCACCGGAACACTGTTCACTATCAAGATTCCACTGCCGGATCATGAAGGAGAAAGGGAGGTGAAGAAGTGAATAAGATTCTGATAGTCGATGACGATGTCGCCGTAACCAACTACTTCATGGTTTTTCTGATGCAGACCGAAGCGTTTGAACCCACAGTTGTAAACGATTCAAGAAAAGTTGAGACCATTCTTGACAGTGAGCAGTTTGATGTGATCATGCTCGACCTTGATATGCCGAACGTCAGCGGGATGGATATCCTTAAAATGATGCAGGAGAAAAGTATAAATATCCCCGTAGTAATTCTTACAGGGGTCAACGATATTGAGCTTGCAGTTAAGTCGATGAAGCTTGGAGCGTTTGATTACCTGACAAAACCTGTTGACGATGAATACCTTCTTGAAGTTCTGGACAGAGCTATGGAATATGGTGCAATGTATGATACCATTGATAAATTGCCCGAGATGCTTTCCAGAGAGGATCTGGATAACAAGGCAGCCTTTGAAAGACTTCCTACACAGGATTCCGGTGTGATACGGCTATTTCATCAAGCTGAGAAAATGGCTAAAGGAGATCTCAGTGTATTCATCTGGGGAGAAAGGGGTACTGGAAAAGAATCACTTGCAAGGGCGATTCACAATGCTTCTCCAAGGGTCGACAGGCCCTTTATCGCTCTTGACAGCGCTTCTCATTCTCAGGAAGAATTTTCCGTGGAGCTTTTTGGCAGAGCAAGGGACTGGAGTGGAAGAACCGAGGAGATGCCCGGTTTTCTTGAGACGGCGTCCGGTGGAACACTGTTTATAGATAATATTGAACATATGAGTCTACCGGTTCAGGTAAGACTCAAGAGAGTAATTCAGACAAACGAGTATTACAGGAATAATTCGACAGAGATATTAGGCTGTGATGTTCGTTTCATAGTTGCTTCCACTCATGATCTTACCAGTTCAAAATACCGCAATTCCTTCTCTCGTGATCTGCTGTACCATCTTATGGTGAATTCCATCCGGATCCCGCCTCTGAGAGACAGACCTGAAGATATTCCGCTGCTGGCGGAGTATTTCCTGAAGATGGAGAACGAGCGAACAGGAATAGATCTTCCCGGTATTTCCGACGATCTCATGGATCTTCTGCAGCAGTATAGTTTTCCTGACAATATGCAGGAGCTGAGAAATATTATTGCAGGTGCTATCGTGAGTGCTGAAGGAGATACAATTACTCCTGACTCCCTCTCTCCGTATATCCGCGAACGGATAACACCGGGGGAAGTAACCGGTGGTTTTGCTCCGATGAAACTCCAGGAGGCAATAATGGATTTCGTGACAAAAACCATGGATTATTGCGGTGGCGATATGAAGGATGCTGCAAGTCTTCTCGGTATTTCACAGGACGAACTGGATCAGTATATCGACCAGGATAGTTCTTCTGACTAATTTCAGGACAGAAGAATGAAATCAGAGCACGAGAATCAGTTACAGGTGATTTTCGATATCAAGAGAAGAATTGTCAGTATTCATCCCTTTCTGCAGCGGGTATTTCCTGTAGCTCTTGTCGAAGGTGATCAGTTCCTTATTTATGATATTGACGAATCGGGTCAGCAATATGTCTTTGTCAAGAAAGAACCGACTCCGATGCCGATTCCGCTGAAAGTACGAGCGGCATTTCCTCTTGAATGTTATGGAGGAAGGACAGCATGTGTTGTTACGGGCGATGTATTCGATTCTCTTGAAGGGTATGTAACCATCTTCCACGAGTTTGTTCATTGTCAGCAGTCTGAAACCTGTGAAAATGAACTTAAACAGACACTGGGAATTGCCCGCAGGGCTCAGGCTGAGAACGATTACATGTGGGAGATCAACTATCCGTTTCCATACGATTCTCCCGATTTCAGCGATCTTTATACATTATTCCTTGATGAACTGGATAATGAAGGGAAAGGTAAAGTCTCGGAATATCGCTCACGGTTGAAACAGATACTTGGAAAAAACAATTACGAGTACATGGTCTGGCAGGAATGGAAAGAGGGCTACGCGCGGTTGATTGAGAACTTGATCAAAAACAGACTGGGCCTTGTGGAGAACCACGGAGGAAACAGTAAGCCGTTTGATCGTGTACTTTTCTATGAAGGCGGAGCCGGATACATCGAATTCCTTAGTTTGCGTGAGCCGCGACTGCTGGTGGAGATTGAGAAGCTGTTTTACGTTATGATGTGCGGAGAATAATAGAATCATGATTGATTGCATTGATACGATAACAGACTTTGTTTTTATGGAAACTCCGATTTCCAGAGCAGACATAATCGTTTGCAAGGCATTTCATGCAAGAAGAGCTTACATGTCCTATCGTTTTGTATTCCCCGATCAGATTGAATTCATGGTAGCCCCGGTTGTAGATATAAGGGATATTCGAAAGGATAACTGGTTCACTTCAGAAGAGAAAATCAGAAAAGTCATGAGCGAAGTTGAAAAAATCGGTAAATACTTCAGCGGGTTGATACTGAGTTTATGAGGGAGAGGTTTTCATGGGTTATATAGGCTGGATACTGTTACTTTTTGCTCTGGGGATAATCAACCTGATTGTGGGAGTTAAAGGGATAAACAGTTTTCTTTCTCAGGACTCATCTATCAGAACGTACCAGAGTCTTGAGAATTTTAAGAATATGGTGCGGAAACAGATGTATCAGGCTCTTCTTCAGCTGGTAATTCTGGGAACTATGACAGTGATAGGGATAATCGGTATTTCTACTGGAAAATTGAATTTCAATGGAACTTTGCTGTTCCTTCTGCTCAACGTGATAAATATCTTTGCCGGCAAGTGGGGAAAAGTATTTGAGAAGAAGGTAAAATCTCTGAAGGTTGAAGATCCGAATCTTCTTGCCGAGTACAAATCGGTATGCAGAAGCTGGTTCAGGAAACCGTTCCCCGATTTTTAGTGCCACCCACCGTTAAATGTGACATATAGTACTTCCCACTATTAGAATGAGCGTGCTGCACAGCAATACTAATACCTGTCCAGATACCTTTCGATTTCCCAGTGATGAATCACCCTGATGTACTCTTCCCATTCCCTTCTCTTGTTGTACATGAAATGTTCGTATATGTGGTTCCCCAGTGCCTCAATTATTACACTATCCTTTTCCAGATAGTTCAGGGCTTCAAAAAGGCTTGAAGGCAGATGATGTATCTTCAACCTTCCTTTCTCACGTTTGCTCATTTTGAAGATATTCCTGTTAACCGGTCTGCCGCAATCCATTCCATTTTCTATTCCGTCCAGGCCCGCAGCGAGAAGTACCGTAAGTGCCAGGTAGGGATTGCATGAGGGATCCGGTACCCTGACCTCACACCTTGCCTCGTTCCCCTTCCTTGCAGGGACGCGAATGAGCGGAGAACGGTTCTTTTCAGACCAGGCGACGTTTATCGGAGCTTCGTAGCCGGGGACAAGTCTTTTGTACGAATTAACAAGCGGATTGGTTACAGCCACAAATGCTCTTGCATGGTGAAGAAGACCGGCAATGAAACCTCTCGCTGAAGACGACAGACCGTCATCACCGTCAGGATCATCAAACGCATTATCTCCTGAAAGCGTGAACAGGGACATGTTCATATGCATCCCAGATCCGTTAACATCGGAAAGCGGTTTAGGCATGAACGTTGCGTGAAGCCCGTGTGAAAGGGCTACTTTTTTAACTACGAATCTGAATGTAACAATATTATCGGCTGTCTTTACAGCATCGGTATACTTGAAATCGATTTCATGCTGTCCGGGGGCAACTTCGTGATGAGCGGCCTCCACTTCGTACCCCATTGACTCAAGAACCAGTGCTATATCCCGCCTGGCTTCCTCTCCTCTGTCCACGGGTGAGAGATCAAAATAGCTTCCTCTATCGTGCGTTTCAGTAACGGGATTACCGGAAGAGTCCATCTGAAAGAGGAAAAATTCTGCTTCAGGACCGGCCATTACCCTGTATCCCATCTTCCTTGCCCGTTGAACCTGACTTTTCAGCAGTGTCCGGGGACATCCCGGAAACGGATTACCATCGGGGTCTGCTACATCACATATCAGGCGGCCGACCTTTCCATGCTCAGTTCTCCAGGGAAATACTCCGAATGTTTCAAGATCGGGTATGAGGACCATGTCCGACTCTTCAATTCGTGTAAATCCCTCGATCGAGGAACCGTCGAACATTACCTGTCCATTAAGGGCTTTGATAAACTGACTTTCAGGCACTTCAACATTCTTGATAATACCGTCGATATCTGTGAACTGAAGCCGCAGAAAGTGTACGTTATGCTTCTCACATTCGGATAATAGTGATTCCACCGAAACTGTCATTTGCAGCCTTCTTTCATATCAATCAGCACAATTGAGGGTCAGAACTTACAAATATTGTTTACAAGTATACATTTCGACTCTGAAATATATTGAATTCCGCATTATCCGCAATCAGGACTGAATACGGATGAAGAGTCTGCCGGCAAGCACTGATTACTTGAGTTCAGGTTCCTCCCAGGCAACAACGATTGCCAGGTCGTCTTTTTTAATGATGTTTCCATTATTGGGTCTGGGATTAATACGGATATCGCCTGCTGAGTTTATTCCAAGTAGAAGAAGAGGGTTTTCTGCTGACCTGGTTCTGTATGTATGCTGATACAGATCAGAGAAGCTCTTCCCGATGAATGCGTCAGGGATAGAAATCTGATATATCTCGTTTGAATCCCCCGATATTGTCAACAGTCTCCGGTATACGTTGCTGAGGTTATGAGAAAGGGCGGAGTGGGCGAGGAGTCTCATTCCAAAATCTTCCGAACAGACGATTTCTTCAGCACCGGCCTGTTCTAGATGATCCACGTTTGAAAGATCAACTCCCTGAGCACATATATGAATATCCCGTTGAGAACCCAGCTTTTCACAGGTTCTTCTGATGTTCAGGCATGTCAGAATGGATTTGGCGTCAGCAAGTTCCTTCTGAGTACGGTCAGCAAGTATGATAACCGAAAATACGTTCTGTATATTTGCTCTTTTAAGAACCGCCTCCGAAGTCGGTCCTCCTTTAATCAGGTAGACATTCTCAAAAACCGCATTGTCGTCCTCATCAGGGAAATCAGCCGCTTCGTGGTTCTCGCTGATGATAACAACAGGACGTTTGTTACGAACAATGTCAGCATGAAGCTGTTCAATGAGTGGTATTCCCATTTCATTCCAGTTACAGATAATGATATGATCTCTGAGTTCGTACGAAGGCATTTTCATTTTCCCTCTCAATCGTTTTTCAATCAGGAAGGATGCTATGGCAGCTGTGAAGACCGCCACAACACCCGCACTCAAAACCAGAATGACAGTTGTGATTATCCGACCGGCAATTGTGACCGGGACTCCACTGTCCAGTCCGCTGAAAAGATAGACGGCAATATTCCAGAACGACTTGTAAAGAGTATCAAATTCCGGGTTTGATCTGCCCTCGGTAAACAGCAGAATGGAAGCTCCGAAAAGCCAGATTACAAATACAGCCGCGAGTATTCTGAGGAATTCATGGTTCTCGAAGAATATGAACATCTTCTTGAAGAGGCTGTCTGCTTTCCTTTGTTTCAATTTCTGCTATCCTGACTTCAACTCGGGTACACATGATCCGGGCCTGCATACTAATCCTAAACTTTTACAGGCGCGTCAGGCAAGACCGCGCGTAAGCAGATAAGTGACAGTGCCTGTTTCCTCTGGTATCTTTCACAGATGTTTAGAATATCCGCCGAAAGAACCAGAAAAAACGAATCCAGAATTCTGCTTGTGCTGTTCATGCTGGCTCTGATTCTGCGACTTGTTGTCATCTTTCATAATCCAATTCCAGCGGGGGATGGCACTGCATCAAATCTTGAGATTGCTGAAAACCTCAAATATGGGAACGGATTCTCGACCATGAGAAAATGGACCCTGTTCAATCAGTCACTCGATCCGATCAGGCCTGAAGGTAACAGGCAGCCAATTATGTCTCTGCTTATTCTGCTGCTTTTCACAATTACCGGACCCGGATTTTTCCCCGCACAGATGCTGTCACTGTTAATCGGACTTGTATGTCTTGCTGTATGCTGGTACTGGGCAAGAAAGAATTTTGGAGTGATTCCAGCATTGATGTCAGCGCTTGTTCTGGCCATACACCCGTTATTTGTTTACTATTCAACACAGCCTGACAGCCTTCTTTTATTCACGGCATTGTTCTTTACACTACTGCTGGCTGCTGACAGGGAGAAAATCAGTTTCAGACAGGTAGTTCTTCTGGGTGTTCTATCCGCTCTGGCGTATCTGGCACGGACTCAGGGCATACTTCTAGCTTTTTCGATGGGCATCTGGGTTCTAATCAGGGGCGGCAGACGGAAGATCCTGAAAGCTGTGCTGTTCCTGCTTGTATTCCTGCTTGCGTGCATGCCCTGGTTTATCAGAAATTCGGAAAAATTCGGTTCGATGACTTACTCACAGAACAGGCTGTTTCTTCTCAACGAGAATCATTGGGCAGCGTGGGAAGTTCGTGAAAGCGCGTCAGGCCCCACGGACATGATAAGATTCCAGGGACCTGCTGCCGTAATGATGTACACCGCAAAAGGATTTCTCAGGGTATTTGAACCGATCACAACCGGTACGTTGCACAGAGGTGAAACCTTTGCTCAGCCAACACTTATCGGCTTCGCGATTCTCGCATTGCTTGCTTTGAAAGACCGGAATCTTCGAAGAAAGATGCTGCTGCCTGTGATAGCTGCCCTTCCGGTTATGGCTGTTCTTGTACTGCATGTGCACAGCGGAAGGTATCTTTCCTTTCTGAATGTAATTGTCATTTCTCTGGGATGTGCGGGCCTGGTTAAACTGCTTCAGATAATCGGAAAACGAACTGCGGCCGCTGCAGGTATTCTTCTTCTTGCTCCATTTGCTTTACCCCTTGGTACTTTATTGACTGCTGACTCATCAGAGAAAGCAATCGAGGCTGAAGAAGTTGCTGAATGGATTATTGAAAACAGTTCTTCAGATGACTGGGTGGTAACATTTCCCACTGTGGAAATGTTCATATGGAAATACAGGCGTCCTACGCTGACGATGCCAAACGATTATGAGATGCTTCTATGGCCCTGTCTGGAAGAACACAATGTGCGATATGTTGTTATAGACAGGGATATCAGCTATTTAAGACCCAGGCTGTCAAACAGATGGAGAAGAACTTCTGACGGTCGTGAATGGGAAATCATCAATCCGCCGGATTTTCTTGAAGAGGTGTACAGAACTCGCTCCGGCTTCACCATTGTCTACGAGATGACCGGTGAGGTGCCTGACGGATTCATGTACGTAGATAACCTTCCCAGGGATAACATGCGTGCTCTACCGCCTGGTGGAGTGAACTGATTTATCAGGATTTTTTCCAGCTCATTTATTTCGAATGAATTTAATTCGTTTGGTTATAATAATTGTACAGCATTTGGATATCTTACGTTCTATTCCAACAAGTTAAGACTAATTCCTCATAGATTGATTGAGATCGGTCCATATTTCAAGTTCAACACTCTATTTAATTCCATCGAGAGATTCCGCATACTCATATGTAATCAGTTCTCCCTGTGTTGTCTCTTTGTAAGCATTCTCTTCATGTGAAAGCTTACTGAGCTTGGAAGATGATAAGTGTCCCAGTATTTTCAATATACTTCTCATCGTTTCAATCTCATCAGTTTCAAGAGCACTGATGTGATTATTGGTCAGGATAGTTAGAGTTACTCCGATGTAGTCCTTGCCTTCGAATATCTTTTCTTCTGATTGAAAAATTGAGAGTTCTTCTTCCATCATTGCTAAAAGAGTTCTAAAATCATCTGGCACCGGTCCCCAGGGAGCATGAGCATATAGGGCTCCTGTAATTGAAACGGTGTTTTCTCTGTAATGCAGAAAGTCAGAATAGAACAGAAGCTTATTGAGCTTGGTTGCGTATACTTCTAATTCTGAACAAAAGAATTCCACAGTACCCATGAATTTTTCAATATTGAATCTTCTGAAGCCATTGAAGATATCCGGTTTTCTGGCTGATAACTTCAAATCCAGGTATTCAATACCGGTATCTCTTCTTGTTCTTTTTCCGTTGAGAATTTCAGTAAGTCTGTTTCTTTTCTCTTCAAGAAGGGAATCCGGATTGAGTTTTATAAGTTCAAGAAGTCCTTCTGGTTGCATAGCCTGATGGAGCTGTCTGTCGTGTGAAAGATCTTGCAGAGAACCGTTTTCATAACGGCTCAGGGTTATGGCTCCCCATCCGAGTAGTTCTGAGAGTTCTTTTTGAGTGAGTTCATATTCATGCCGGAATGATCTGATCTTTTCCGGTGAAAGCATTTTGTGTTTTTCCCTGTACTGATTGTATGCATCAGCAAATGGATCGAAAGGCGAATCAGAAGTCTCGAATTCCTCTCCGCATTCAGGGCAACGGTAATATCTGGCTATAGCCGTATACTGTTCACCTCGAACGGTTACAGGTTCTTCCTTCTGTATAACCTGAACATCATGTTCTTCTTCACAGATTGGGCAGAACATTCTCATTTCAATCTCCTTTCAGAGGATAGGAGAGAGGATAGTCTGCGATATGGAAAGAGATACATACCGGTTTTGGACCTTTTCTATCGCGGGTGAGTTTGATCTTGATGTAAATATCATTACTGTTGTATTTCACTCCAAACACCCACCACATTCCTTTGCGCCCTTTATCGTCCTTAAGGGGACCTGCGATATAATCTGTGGGTTGTAGTAATAGAATTATCTCTGTTCTCAGATTGAGGGTCATTCCAAGCCCTGTCAGAACATCCCAGTTTTTTGCTGTTTTGAAATAGAAGAGTGAAGCACCATCATTCACCGCTCCTTTGAAGGCTTTGAGGAAATCATTTGCCTGTTTCAATGATGTACCCATTCAATATGCCTTTCAATTGAAATTTATCATATGATAAGTTCAGAGTCAATCCCTGAATTCCAAAATAGATACAGAATAATACAAGCTTCTTAATCACGATCTATCAAGAAAAGTAAATAGATATCAATCACTAACATAAATGGGAGCTTCATTGTTTCAAAGGATAAATATTATTCATAATTCAAAGGAAGTTATGTATTTAAAACAACCAGGGCTGTCTTGAACAAGAATGAAAGAAGTCCTCTTTGAGTCCTCCTGAGTTGAAACCTCCTGAAGCACCCAAGCATCCTTACCAAAACAGACATCCAGTGCTTCAGGAAGATGTTTCTCGGCCAGTTTCTTAGATTCATTCCTGTTTATTACTTCAGGAAAGAACATCGCTAAGTAGTCAATGGCTCTGTTTAACGGAATACCTTCATGCCATATTTGATTGTGTATGGTTTGACTGAGAGCAAAATCACGTGTTGCCTGTACAACGAAGTCAGGGAGTGTAACGGAGTTTGGGTATAACATCTCCCAGACGGAAACAGATTTACCCTTGAATATGTGACAGATCATTTCGCAGATATCATGAATAAGTCGGGAATTTTTACTTGAATAAGTAAGCCTATCAGGATGACCAACTATTTTGTTCCTGGAATCAGGTAATCTCTTTTTTAGTGCCTTTAAATTATCTTTTCCGATCTTCTCTATTGGTATTATTTTCGTAAAATGCCGAAGGTGTTCTGGTATTTCATCATCTTCCTCAAACGAATGCCCAATCTGATTTTTATAGCGCTTAATAACCCAGGTAAACTCTTCAGGTCTGAATAAGCCATCTTTGATGGCTAAGTGAAGAAGTTTATGGAGATTTGGTTTTTTAAAATTGCGTTCTTGATAGTAGTCCTTTAGGGCAATCTCAAGAGCATGCAGAGCCATGAAGTTAGCATGAGTAAAGAGCGGATAATAGAACCAGCCCATCAACCAGAGACTGAATATATGAAACAGGTAGTCCAGGACTCTTTCAGGAATTCTGTCAGACAACTGTAAATCCCAAATTTCATTGAAAAGAGGAATTGGATTCGTACAATCAAAACCTTTTGCAATTGCTTCCTTCGATACTTGATTGCGAAGATCTGAATGACCAAACATTCCAGGCTTCATCAACTCATAGGTGTTAAAATTATTTCTCATTTCAATTTCCTATGAATGCATTTCTTTCATTTTGCTTCTTTTATAATCTGTCTGGCCTCCGAATAGAGTTTTGCTTTCTGCTGGGCAATGATGAGTTTAACATCAGCCCAGACCAGTCCCTGTGATTCGCCAAATTTCTGGAGAAGGTTCTTTTCAGTGCTTGAAAGCCTTCCGTCCGCAAGAACTACCCTTGCCATTGCTGCGAGAATTTCTCTCGCTTCCTTCTGATTCTGCGGAACAGGGAGTGTTTCCTGTCCGGATGAAACAGTATGGATTATGCTGGTCAATTTCTCTTCCGGAATCCTTCTTGCTTTCGCGAAAGTCGAGAGAGCTTCCATTTCCTTGGCATCGACTTCACCATCAGCGTACATGGCTGATACCATAGATGAAAGAAGTATCTCAGGTGAAACCAGAGCAGTTCTCTGGATGTCCGATACAGCCTTTGTCGTTATTCTTGAGGCAGAAAAACGTTGTACCGATTCCAGAACCCAGGTCTGGCTTCCATCGTTCAGTGGTCTTCCGCAGTAGTCGCATTTCCCTGTGCTGCCGCCTTCGTATGGAGCTCCGCATCCGGGACAGTGTGAGGAACGGAAACTGTTATCAACAGATGTTTTTCGTCCATGTTTTCGAACCAGCGTGTATATCTGTGGTCTGATTGATTTGTGGCCGCCTGATCGAATCTTCCCATCAGTATTCCGTCTTGCGTTGATGCCGGACCATTTTATCAGAATCTCAATTCTGTCCATTCTATTCGGAGTACCTGGAATGATGTTCTGAACTTCAACCGTTCCAACAGCTGCATCCTTGAAAAAGAGCCATCCCTCATCGGTTCTGGTATTGGCAAGTTGTGTGCTGAAGCTATCGATGAAAGAGGGAAGAGCAATCTTTCTTGAAGCGGAAACGTCCCCCGTGAACCAGGATTTAATCAGACGCCAGAAAATTACAGAAGTTCTGTCTTCAATATGCTGGATGTTGAATCCGGGATCCAGAGACATCATGCTTTCCTGTCCGGGAATCATAGATACATCGGAGACTACATTCCACTCAACGGATTGAGTTATTTCTGCGAGTACCCAGTCGTATTCGCCACTTGTCAGAATTGAGTCACAATTCGCGCATTTGCCTGTATCGCTGAGTTCAAGCGCAGCTCCGCAATTTGGACAGAAGCCATCTACAAGCCCTTTGCCTTGCAGAGTCTGAGTTCCCGGTTTTCGAAGGAAACTCCAGTATTCAGTGAATGAATCCGATGAGTTTTTCCTGATTCTCTTTCCGGTTGAAAGATTTACATCAGAGTCATCAGCCCTTGCGGTAATTTCCACGTGGATGGTATCAAAGTGAGGATCGCTGAAAACACCTACTATTCTCGAACTCTGGACAACTATATTTTCCATCAGGTTTCGATAGCCTTCAGCCTTCTGCATTTCTATCTGCAGGTTGAATCTCTCAGTTATTCCATCGGAAATGAACTGGTTCACCTTTCCCAGCTCCTGATTGGACCATGCCTCCTGAAGGGCAATGAAAGCTTTATTGGTCCTCTGGAGGAAAGCTTCCTTTGTAAACCCCCCATCGCGAAGTCTCAGAGCGTCCAGCGCCTCCTGCATCTTCTGTTGTTCCTGTTGTTTGTTCAGTTTTCTAGCACGGGTAATTGTGTGGGTTTCTAAACCTCCCTTTGCTTTCTTTCCAAACTTGATCATCAGAATGATCACTACAATAAGCAGTGGAATTCCAATCAGTGGTTTGTGAATAGCAAGGCGGATAAGAAGATACAAAATGTATCCTCCTCCACCGGAACCGCCGCTTCCTCCTCCTCCTCCTCCACCGGAACCGCCATAGCTACCCCCGCCTCCTGCTCTGGCGAAAGAAGTTGAAGCAAGAATAAGCAGAACAGCAATGACAAAAAGAAGTAACAGTCCTTTTCTGTTTCGACCGGGAAGCAACACAATTACCCTCCTTGAAAAATCTTAAACGCTCTTGATTGCTATAGTGTATATTTTTATCATGTATGTGTCCATAGAAGAATTTCAGTAGACTTCATATAGTTGACATACAGGCAATCATTATATCTTATAATGTATGACAGGTACAAAAACAGGAAGGATTCCTTATATGCGTGCTATTATAATAATTATATCAGGTCTTGTATTACTGATTTCCTGCGGAGAATCACCGGTTCCGGACGAATCGGATTCTTTTCTCGATGGAGAAATCGTATCCGGCGGTATTCCAGAGGTTACCGACACTGCCGCGTCTGAAGATACACTTCTCATAATTGAAGAGAATGAGGAAATCATAAGTACTGAAGGACCAGAAGGAACCTGGACAACAACAATGGGAGTAATAGAATTAAGTACTGATAGTCAAGGACATGTGAATGGTGCTTATCCTCTAGGATCCATTGATGGTGAACTTGATGGAACTGTCCTGGAATTCACCTACTCAGAAGGCACACTGGAAGGCACCGGTTCCTTCGTTTTCAATGAGGAGTTCAGTTCTTTCCAGGGGATTCAGGATATCGCAGGAACTGAGCTAATCTGGAATGGTCAGAGGATGTAGAAGGATGGTTTCGCGATTGACAATTCCGGAAGAACTGCAGAGAAGAGCACTTTCCATTAGAGATGATGTTCCGTCTCCTCTCTCACCCTTGATGATAAGAACTGCATGGGAACCGGTCATACCCCGATTGGAGGAGTTCAGATCGGCGGAAACGGTCACCCTTTTGGTTAATGATTCAACCAGACCAGCGTCATTTCGCATGCTGGCTCCGATTGAACAGGAACTCCGCGGTAATGTAAGAATCCTTTTTGCGACCGGGACGCACCGTCCGGTTACATCCGAAGAGAAAAAACTGCTTCTGGGAGGATTATTTCCAGAAGCTCCATGGAAAAATTCTGATTGTGATTCAGATGAAATGATCTTCGTCGGCAGGACATCAAGAGGTACTCCGGTTAGTGTTGATCCATGGATTCTTGATGGAAATCCTGTGGTATCCGTGAATTCCGTCGAACCTCACTATTTTGCGGGATATACAGGTGGAAGGAAATCACTTCTTCCCGGTGTATCGGCGAGAGAGTCAATAGTCATGAATCATTTCCTGGCCTGTCTGCCAGGCTCCATGCCCGGAGAACTCGATGCTAATCCGGTACATCTTGATATGATGGAAGCGCTTGTAATGATTGAAGAATACGCTGAAATTGTGCAGGGAAACGGCGTAGTGCATGATGGTGAACTCGTGTACTTCAATACGGGATCCTGTGAAGGATCATTCATGTCTGCCGTAGAAGTCTGTTCCCGGTTATCTACTCTTGCGGAAACCGAAAAATCACCCGTTGTCGTCCTTCATCCCGGTAGTCCGCTGGATATAAGTTTGTACCAGTCTGAAAAGGCTATTTACAACTGCCATTCCCTTGTTGAGGATGGTGGCGTTCTCCTGCTTGTAAGCTCCTGCGCGGAAGGACTTGGAGCAGATCACATGGAAAAGGCTTTTAAAGCCTCGATGGATCCCGGCTGGGTGGTACCGGAGATTGATCAGTACAATCTGGGAGATCACTCTATTGTCAGATTGACGGACATGAGAAAAAGAATCCGCTTTGCTCTGGCCAGCGATCTTCCTGATTCGATTATTTCCGAAATGGGTATTGAGCCGGTGCATGATATATCGGACTGGCTGCAACAGCAGGGATGCTTGAATCCTCTGTTCGTTCCGAGAGCAGGGTTTGTTGTGCCTCTGCTTGAGAAATTTGCTTAACATGTGGAATTTCAGAACAAGACTCCTGCCCATGATTGTTACAGGTATCCTGATCTGGTTTTTCTTTCTGTACAGCCACAATCTCGTATCAAGGCTTGAAGAGACAAGAGCGAGCGCGAATGAGACAATAGCCTGGTTCTGGGCAGGTACTCAGGTTCCCATGAGCAGATTATCAGAACTGGGGTCATTGATTGTATGTTCCCGATGCGGATCCTCCGAACCATTGGAAACAGTTCTGCATGATACGACTATTTCTCGTTTCTGCCGGAAATGCGGCGAAGAAACGGAATGGTACGTAGTTTCTATTGTTGATCTCGAAGAGAGACAGATGATCTCCAGGAAAACAAGTGCTTTGTTTCAGGAACTGGTGAACAGGCTGGAATACTATACAATCCTTTCCGATCAATTCATGGTACCCCAGGTAGTTAACGGAATTGCCGTTCCTGATAC